>NZ_AOPZ01000346.1 GCF_000414115.1 Streptomyces aurantiacus JA 4570 | reverse complement strand
CTGGACACCCCGAGCACGTGGCTCCGGGGGCGGAACGACAGAAAGCCGCCCGTCTTGGCGTTGGGGCTCATCGACTGGCCGATGGGGGAGGCGTGGGAGGGGCTCGCGACGTCCCAGAGCCGGACCGTGTTGTCGTTGCTGCCGCTCGCCAGGGTGCGGCCGTCCTCGCTGAACGACAGCGACACGATCGCGTCGGTGTGGCCCTTCAGGGAGGCTTCGAGCCGGGGCGCCCGCCGGGGGTCGGCCATGTTCCACAGCCGGACCGTGCCGTCGTCGCTGCCACTGGCCAGGGTGAGGCCGTCCGGGCCGTAGGCGATGGTGTTGACGGGGCCGAGGTGCCCCTTGAGGGGTGTACCGAGGCGGGTGGCGTGACGCGGATCGGTCACGTTCCACAGCCGGACGGTGCTGTCCGCGCTGCCGCTGGCGAGCGTCCGCCCGTCCGTGCTGAACGCGAGGTGGTTGACGTACCCCCGGTGGCCGGTGAGCGGCTTGCCGAGCGGGCGGGGGCGGGACGGGGTGCTGACGTCCCACAGCTGTACGGTGCGGTCGGTCTGCGGGGTCGCCAGGGTGCGGCCGTCCGGGCTGAAGGCGAGCGCGGCCGCGAACCGGGTCCGCAGGGCGACGGGCGGCCCGTGCGGGACGGGGCGCGCCGGGTCGGCGACGTTCCACAGCTGCACGGCGTGGCTTCCCGTGAGCACCGCGAGCGTCCGGCCGTCGGGGGAGAACACCGGTGAGCGCACGTTCCCCTTCCCGGGCCTGAACGGTTCGCCCAGCGACACGGGCCGATGGGCGCGCTGTACGTTCCACAGCCGCACCCGGTCGTCGCCAGCCGCCGTGGCGAGCACCTTCCCGTCGGGGCGGAACGCGCCGACGCGGCCGATCATGTCCGCCGTCGGTATCGACCACAGGCGGACCTTGTTGTCGCCGTTGCCGGTGGCGAGGGTCTGCCCGTCGGGGCTGAAGCCGAGGGCGTACATCTCCCCGCTGCCGCCCGCGAGCGGCTTGCCGACCTGCGACGGACGGGCCGGGTCGCTGACGTTCCACAGGCTCGCCGTGCTGTCCGCGCTGCCGGCCGCGAGCATGGTCCCCGCGGGGTTGAAGGCCACGGACCACAGGGGGCCGGTGTGGCCGGTGAGGGGCGGGCCGAGCGGTTTCCCGCGGCTCGGCTCGGCCACGTTCCACAGCCGGACGGTGCGGTCCACGCCGCCGCTGGCGAGCGTCCGGCCGCCGGGGTCGAAGGCCACGGAGTGCACCGTTCCGGTGTGGCCCTTCAGCACCCTGGCGACCGGCTTCGGGTGCCGCGGGTCGGCCATGCCCCACAGCCTGATCGTGCCGTCGTCGCCACCGGCGGCGAGGGTCCGCCCGTCGGGGGAGAACGCCACGGAGCGTACGGCGGCGGTGTGGCCGGTCAGCGGCGAGCCGAGCGCCTTCGGCCGGCCCGGGTCGCGCACGTCCCACAGCCGGACGGTGCCGTTGTCCTGGGCGGCGGCCAGGGTGCGTCCGTCCGGGCTGAAGGCGAGCAGATAGATGGTGCCGCCGCGGCCCTCCACCGGCGGGCCGAGCGGGCGCGGATGGCGGGGGTCGCGGACGTTCCACAGCCGGGCCGTGCCGTCGTCCGAAGCGGTGGCGAGGGTGTGGCCGTCCGGGCTGAAGACCGCGGTGCTCACCCAACTCTTGTGGCCGGTCAGGGGCTTGCCCAGGCGCTTGGGGCGCTTGGGGTCCGACACGTCCCACAGCCGGACGGTCCGGTCGTAGCTGGCGGTGGCCAGGAGCCGTCCGTCGGGGCTGAACGAGGTGAGGTAGACGGCGCCGGTGTGGCCGAGCAGCGGGGTGGCGAGCGGCGCGTTCACGATCGAGATCAGCCGGTTCCCGGTGCCCTCGTCGTCCGGCCGCAGGCGGTGCGCCACCAGGTCGAGCTGGGCGGACAGCGAGGGATCCGTGTCCTGGGCGCGGTCGGCCTCGGCGACCACCTGCTGGAACACCGCGTCGTTCCGCCCGGACACGGCGTCGTTGCGCTGCTGCCACGCGACGACCGCCGACACGACGGCCACCATCGCCAGGGCGACAAGGGCCGCCACCGCGGCACGGCTGATCAGGACCGTGCGCCGGCGCAGCCCGGCCGACGCGGCGAGGAACTCCCGCGCGCCCCGGGTCAGGAAGGTGTCACCGGCCGACGTCGCCCAGTCGCGGGCCTGTTCCAGGCGGGAGCCCCGGTAGAGCAGGGCCGCGTCGCGCTCGGAGTCCTCCCAGGCCCTGCTGTCCTCCTCCAGGCGCTGCCGCAGCAGGTTGTCGTTCCTGTCCTCGTCGATCCAGTCGCGCAGCCGCGGCCAGGCGTGCAGGAGTGCCTCGTGGGTGATCTCCACGGTCTCCGCGTCGAGGGTCACCAACCGGGCGCGGACCAGCGCTTCGAGGGACTCCTCCGTCTTGTCGGGGTCCGTCGACTCCTCGGCGAGCTGCCGCCGCGTCCCCCGCCTGCGGGTGGCCTGGGTGTCCTCGCTCAGCCGGACGAGACGGAGCAGGAGCAGCCGCGCGGCCGTACGCGCCGCCGGGTCGAGGCCGGACCAGGCGCGCTCGGCGGTCGCCGCCACCGCTCCCTGGATCCCGCCCGCCGCGCGGTAACCGGCCAGCGTAAGGCGGCCCGTCTTCCGCCGCTGCCAGGTGGCGAGCAGAGCGTGGGAGAGGAGCGGCAGGACGCCCGCGTCGTGCGCGCCGCGGGGCCCGTCGGTGCTCACTTCCCGGACGATCAGCTCCGCGAGGCCGGGTTCGAGTTCGAGCCCGACGGCCTTGGCCGGACCGGTCACCGCGGTGCGCAGCTCGGCGGTGGTCAGCGGCCCGAGCACCATGTGCCGGTGCTGCAGCGCGTCGGCCAGCTCGGGGTACCCGAGGCACTCCTCGTAGAAGTCGGCGCGGATGCCGAGGACGACGAGCGCGGGGGCGGGGTCACCGGGATCACCGGAGCCGTCGGAGTCGCCGGGCGAGCAGGCGGCGTGCAGGAGCTGGACGAAGGCACGCCGGTCCGCCTCGTCGGGGCAGAGGGTGAAGGCTTCCTCGAACTGGTCCACGATGAGGACCGGCCGGCCGGCGGAGGGGGACGCGCGCCGGGCCCACGCGGCGACGGATTCCCGTACGGACTGGGCAAACTCGGGTGTATCGGGCTCCAGGGCGCCGAGCTCGGGTATTCGCCGGGCGAGCTCGGCGAGGGGGTCGGTGCCCGGCACGAGTTGCAGCACTGGGCCGACGTGAGGGTCCTGGCCGCCGGGGTCGCTCCCTTCGCGGGCGGCTGGTACGCCGTGTGCGTCTTCTACACCCTGGGTGTCCCGTACGACCTGTATGCCCCCTGTGTCCTGTATCCCCTCTCCCTCTCGTACGTATCCCAGTGCGCCGTCGCGCAAGGCGGGCACCAGGCCGGCGTTCAGAAGGGAGGACTTCCCCGCTCCCGAGGCGCCCACGAGCATGACGAGGCCGCCCGTCTTCTCCGCCGCGCGGAGCTGGGCGACGAGGGCGTCCGTACTCCGCTCCCGGCCGAAGAACCACTGGGCGTCCTGCTGCCGATACGAGGAGAGGCCGCGGTAGGGGCACACGCCGGCGACGGCCGCGGCGTCGGCCGAGTGCCCTTGGTCGCTCCCCGCGGACGCCCCGGACGCACCTGATGTGCCTGATGCGGCTGACGCCGCCGCCGCGCGATCGCCGGCCGGGTCGGCCACCGACCGCTCCCACAGCCGCTGCCACTGGGCGAAGTCGTACAGCCCCGGGGACACCGGCGCGGGCCGCTTGCGCCGCGCTTCGGGGATCAGGACGTGCAGCACCGCCGCGAGGGCGGCGAACTGGGCGGGCACGTTGTTGGCCCGCCGCCAGTCGCTGATCCGCTGGGCGGACACCCGTACGGGGCGCCCTCGTTCGTCGACCCGCTGCAGCTGGACGACCGCTTCGGCCACGCGTTTGAGGGGCGGGTTACCGGCCTCCTGGTACAGCAGCGCGAGGCGTTCCGCGAAGGCTGTGCGTGCCCCCGAGTCGGAACTCAAGGCGTCCACCCCTTACTTCCCCCGCACCTGAACATCCGGACCGGAAAACTCACTCTATAGGTCTGACCTGCGGTTAAGGTCTCCGGACGATACCGGAAGCTCCTCAGCGGAAGCGGAAGCTGGCAGGATCGCGGCGCAGTAGCGAACCAACCACGTGGCGTCAGGGCAGGCCACCGGCTCGGCGCCCGGAGAGGCGACTCATGGCGCTCCATGCTCCTGGCCGGGTACCTGGCTGGTTTCCGCCGGAGTCACGAACCTGGTTCCCGCCGGAGTCACGAAGCGGTGGCGGGGCTCGCCCGGCGCGGCCCTGCGGAGCGCGGGCCCGGACCCGCGGAGCGCGAACCCATGAGACCCGCGGAGCCCGACAGACCCGCGGAGCCGGTCACACCCGGACCGCCTCCGCGCCCTCCGCGTCGTTCGGTACCGGTCCCCACGAGGGGAGGGACCGGTACCGATACGACGCGGCACCCACGAACCCCTCACCCCGCCGCGCACCGGCCCCCGAGGCGTCCCACGACGACTCCGGCTGGGGGCCACCACGCATCGACCACCCCATTGCGGCAGCCGACCGGATGGCCGGTGATTAAAATCGCCTGTCATGTCGAAGCCTGACGAGCTGCTCGTTGACGTCGCCGACCTGGTGGAGTCCGGGCACAGCAATCAGATGTCTCTGACCGTGGTCACCGGTGGTGCTGTCATCACGGGTCGGCTGGCTCCCGAAGCCGTGTGGAGGCAGCGGGTGTCGGAGGTCTTGGCGGACTCGGCCCGCCTGAGTGATTTCTCCGCTGTCTTCACAGCCACTGCGCGCAAGGAGGGGCCGCCCACGCATCTGCATTTCCATGTGGCGCGGATTCTGCAGGGCCCGGTGGGGATCCCGGAGACGGGCGGGATGTACCGCGTGGCGATCGAGGAGGTCAGTGCCTGGACCATCGGCGACTTCAGCTACTCCGACCACTGACCCTCCGCCGGGGCGACGAGCCGCCGGTGTGTGGTGAGGGCCCGACCGGCGCCTGCCGGTCGGGCCCTCACCGTTGTTCGGGTGGCGGTTCGCGCCGCGTCGGTCAGAGGACCGCGGGAGTGCCGAGCATCGCGGACGCCTGTTGGAGCGGGTTGAGGGCGCGCGGGGGCGCGGCGGTCGGGGGAAGGCCGCGGCAGGTGAAGCCGAGCCGGGTCATGGCCCGGAGGACCTCACCGGCGCTGAAGTCGCGGCGGTCCTGATGGGTGATGACCTGGCCGACCTGCTTGAGGGGGTAGGTGCGGCGGCCGATGATCACGGATTCGGCGGTGACCGGCTCGGGCTTGACACCCTTCATCGATTCCAGGACGCCGCTCTTGGTGAGGTCGAACGGGAAGCGGGCGATGACGCAGCGCATGGTGCCTCACAAGGGGGAGAAGGAGGAGAACGAAGGGGAGGGGTTCTGCCGCGGTGGGGCTGAAGGTTCTAGGCCGCCGCGTCGAAGGAGGTCTGCCGCACGGCCGAGCGCCGGGCGGCCGAAGCGGGGCTGCGCCGGCCGCGCGAGGCCGCGCCGCGTCGGCCGCGTGAGTC
>NZ_AOPZ01000345.1 GCF_000414115.1 Streptomyces aurantiacus JA 4570 | reverse complement strand
CGCCGCCCGCCGCCGGGCACTCCGCGGCGCCCCCCGTTGGGCCCACCGCCGGGTCCGCCGCCGCCCCCGACATCCGCCGCCAGGAGCTGGCCGCGTTTCTGCGCAGCCGCCGCGAGCGCATCTCGCCGGAGCAGGTGGGCCTGGTGCGCGGGGCCCGGCGCCGTACGCCGGGGCTGCGCCGCGAGGAGGTCGCGCAGCTCTCCGCGGTCGGGGTCACCTGGTACACGTGGCTGGAGCAGGGCCGGGCCATCCGGGTCTCCGCGCAGGTCCTGGACGCCATCGCCCGCGCGCTGCTCATGGACCCGACCGAGCGCGGCCACCTGTTCGTGCTCGCGGGCGTCGTCGACCCCCGCCCCGACTACGACTGCCCCCTGCTCTCCCCGACCGCGCTGCGTCTGATGCACACCATCGCGCCCTACCCGGCCACCCTGCAGAACGCCCGCTACGACGTCCTCGCCCACAACCGCCCCTTCGCCCAGCTCTTCGGCGAGCTGACCGAGCTGCCGCCGCGCGAGCGCAACTGCCTGTGGCTGCTCACCACCAGCGCGCACTGGCGCGAGACGTTCCTCGACCGGGACGAGATGCTGCGCGACCTGATCGCCAAGTACCGCGCGAGCATGGCCGAGCACGTGGCCGAGCCCGCCTGGAAGGAACGGCTCGACGGGCTGCTGGCCGAGTCCGCGGAGTTCCGCGAGCTGTGGCGGCGGCACGAGGTCGCGACCATGTCGCCGCACGTCAAGCGGTACCGGCACCCCGAGGTGGGGCTGCTGCGCCTGGAGCACCGCAACCTGTGGATGGCCCCGCAGCCGCAGGCGCACCGGCTCGTCGCGTATGTGCCGGCCGACGAGGAGACGGAGGTGCGCCTGGGACGGCTTGCGGAGCTGCGCGGCGAGTGAGGGACAATGGAGGCTTGCCCCCTTCTCGTACGTTCCCGGAGAGCCGCCCGATGTCCCAGCCCACGCAGTCGCTGTCGGCACTGTCGATTGGCCCGCACGCCGTGCGACCGCCCGTCGTGCTCGCGCCCATGGCCGGGATCACGAACGCGCCGTTCCGCACGCTGTGCCGGGAGTTCTCCGGCCGCAAGGGCCTCTTCGTCAGCGAGATGATCACGACCCGGGCCCTGGTCGAGCGCAACGAGAAGACCATGCAGCTGATCCACTTCGACGCGAGCGAGACGCCGCGCTCCATCCAGCTGTACGGGGTGGATCCCGCCACCGTCGGCAAGGCCGTCCGCATGATCGCGGAGGAGGACCTGGCCGACCACATCGACCTGAACTTCGGCTGCCCGGTCCCGAAGGTGACCCGCAAGGGCGGCGGCTCGGCGCTGCCGTACAAGCGGCCGCTGCTGCGGGCGATCCTCAAGGAGGCCGTGAGCGGCGCCGGGGACCTGCCCGTCACGATGAAGATGCGCAAGGGCATCGACGACGACCACATCACGTTCCTGGACGCGGGCCGCATCGCGGTCGAGGAGGGCGTGACGGCCATCGCCCTGCACGGGCGGACGGCCGCCCAGCACTACGGCGGCACCGCCGACTGGGACGCCATCGCCCGCCTCAAGGAGCACGTCCCGGAGATCCCGGTGCTCGGCAACGGCGACATCTGGTCCGCGGCGGACGCGGTGCGGATGATGCGCGAGACCGGCTGTGACGGCGTCGTCGTGGGCCGCGGCTGCCTCGGCCGCCCCTGGCTCTTCGGCGATCTGGTGGCGGCGTTCGAGGGGACGGGGGCGCCCGCGGCTCCCTCCCTGCGGGAGGTCGCCGCCGTCATGCTGCGGCACGCCGCCCTGCTCGGCGAGTGGATCGGGGACGAGGCGCGGGGCGTCATCGACTTCCGCAAGCACGTCGCCTGGTACCTGAAGGGGTTCGCGGTCGGCTCCGAAATGCGCAAGCGCCTCGCGATCACGTCCTCGCTGGCCGAACTCGAGGACGGCCTCGGCGAGTTGGACCTCTCCCAGCCGTGGCCGGCCGGCGCGGACGGCCCTCGCGGCCGCACCTCCGGCAACAACCGCGTGGTCCTGCCGGACGGCTGGCTCAAGGACCCCTACGACTGCGCGGGCATCTCGGCGGACGCGGAACTGGACACGTCGGGCGGCTGAAAGCCCGCTGTTACTGGGCTACGCCCCGCCCACCGCCGTCAGCAACGCCAGCGGCGCCGCCGCCGAGCGGGACTCGCGTACGCAGGCGTGGGGGTAGGGGACGGGCGCGGGGTACGCCTCCCGCTCGTACCCCGCGAGGACTTCGGGGAGGCGGCCCGCCGCCGTGGTGGCGGCGTCGACGAGGGCGTGGGCGACGGTCCGGGCCTCGTCGTGGAGGCCGTAGCGGGCGAGCCCGAGGGTGATGAGGGCGTTGTCGTGGGGCCAGACGGAGCCCCGGTGGTAGGAGAGCGGGTGATACGCCCCCTGCCCGGCGGCGATCGTGCGGACGCCCCAGCCCGAGAAGAAGTCCGGTTCGAGCAGGCGGCGGCCGACCGCCTCGCCGTACTCCTTGTCGAGGAGACCGGACCAGAGCAGGTGCCCCGCGTCGGACGCGAGCGCGTCGACCTGCGCGCCCTTCCCGTCGAGCGCGAGCGCGGGGAACGAGCGCGCGGGCATCCAGAAGTCCCGCTGGAAGCGGTCGCGGAGGTCGGCGGCGGTCTGCGCGAGCAGGGCCGCGTACACCTCGTCGTCCCACACCGTGCGCGCCAGCCACGCCGTGCGCCGCAACGCGTCGTACGCGTACCCCTGCGCCCCTGCGGCCATCACCGGACCGAGGGCCCGCGTCCCGTCGGCGTCGCAGATCGCGCCGGGGGAGTCCTTCCAGTTCTGGTTGGCGAGCCCGCCCTCGTCCGCGCGGTAGACGAGGTAGCCGCGCGAGGTGAGCCCGCCGTGGTCCAGCATCCAGCCGACGGCGGCCCGGGCGTGCGGTTCGCCGGTCTGTTCCGTGTACGCGCCGAGCAGTACGAGGAACAGCGGGGTGGCGTCGACCGAGCCGTAGTACCGCCCGAAGGGGACCTGACCGAAGTGGGCGAGCTCCCCGTGCCGCACCTCGTGCACGATCTTGCCGGGCTGCGCGACGCGCCCCTCGGTGTGCTCGGTCGCCTGCGTCGCCGCCAGCGCGGGCAGCGTCGCGGCGGCGAGCCGCGGCAGGGGCGGGGAGCCGCGGCAGGTACGGCAGGGCGAACAGGGAGGTCAGCAGGGCGTCGCGGCCGAGCAGCGTGAGGAACCACGGCACGCCCGCCGCGGGCACGCACAGCTCCTCGCCGTCGGGCCCGCGCGCGGGCACCTGGAGCGAGGCCAGGTCGGCGAGGCCGCGCGCACAGGCCGCGGCCAGCTCGGGCCAGCCCGCGGACGGCGTCACGGCGGACGTGAACTCCCGCTCGGCCTCGGCGAGTTGGCGCATGGCCGCGGCGGGGGAGCGGG
>NZ_AOPZ01000344.1 GCF_000414115.1 Streptomyces aurantiacus JA 4570 | reverse complement strand
CCAGCCCCCCCCCCCGCCGATGGCCCAGCAGCCCCCCGCCCCGCCGGCCCCCGCGGCCCCCGCCGCGCCCGCCCCCGGCGCCGGGAAGATCAACCTGGACAAGGGCCGCGTCAGCCTCCAGAAGAACCAGACGGTGTCCCTGGTCAAGGGCGGCCGCCCGCTCCTCTCCCAGGTCAAGATGGGCCTCGGCTGGGAGCCCGCGTTCCGCGGCAAGGACATCGACCTGGACGCGTCGGTCATCGCGTACGGCCCGCAGCGCAACCACATCGACAGCTGCTATTTCGGCAAGCTGAAGATCCTCAAGGGCGCCATCAAGCACTCCGGCGACAACCTCACGGGCGAGGGCGGCGGTGACGACGAGGTGATCGTGGTCGACCTCGGCGCGCTCCCGCAGGAGGTCACGGGCCTGGTCTTCACGGTGAACTCGTTCTCCGGCCAGAAGTTCACGGAGGTCGCGAAGGCGTACTGCCGCCTGATCGACGGTGCCACGGGCGAGGAGCTGGTCCGCTTCGACCTGACGAACGCCGAGGCGCAGACGGGCGTGATGATGGCGAAGCTGGTCCGCCAGTTCACGGGCGAGTGGGACATGACGGCGATGGGTGACTTCGTGAAGTCCCGCACGGTGCGGGGCATGGTGAAGCCCGCCGCGCAGGCTCTGTAGCGCACCGCGAGAGGGGGCGCGGCGGTCACTGATGTGTCTGCCGCGCCCCCTTCCGTGCGTCCTGGCCCGGCCCCGCTAGTCGAACAGCGCGCTGTACGCGTTCAGCGCGGGCTGACCGCCCAGGTGCGCGTACAGCACCGTGGAGTCCCGCGCCATCTCCCCACGCCGGACCAGGTCGATGAGGCCCGCCATCGACTTCCCCTCGTACACCGGGTCGGTGACCATGCCCTCCGTGCGGGCGGCGAGTCGCATCGCGTCGAGGGTGGCCTCGTCGGGGATGCCGTAGGTCCCGGCGTGGTAGCGCTCGTCCAGCTCCACGTCCGAGTCCTCGATCTTCCTTTGTACGCCGATGAGTTCGGCCGTGCCGCGCGCGATCCGCAGGGTCTGCTCGCGGGTGCGCGCGGGCTCGGCGGAGGCGTCGACGCCGATGACGCGGCGCGGCCGGGCGCCGCCGCCTCCCTCCCCGGCGCCGCCGGAGTCCTGCCCGTCCTCGGCGAGCGCCGCGAACCCCGCGACCATCCCGGCCTGCGTGGAGCCCGTCACCGAGCACACGATGACGACGTCGAAGAAGACGCCCAGCCTCCGCTCCTGTTCGGCGACCTCGTCCGCCCAGCCCGCGAAGCCGAGGCCGCCCAGGCGGTGTTCGGAGGCGCCCGCCGGGATGGCGTACGGCTTGCCGCCGGACTCCTCGACCTCCCGCACGGCCCGCTCCCAGCTCTCCTTCGCGCCGATGCCGAACCCGGCCCGCACCAGGCGGACGTCGGCGCCCGCGAGACGGCTGATCAGGATGTTGCCGACCTTGTCGTACACGGAGTCGGGCCACTCAACCCAACTCTCCTGGATCAGCACGCACTTGAGCCCGGCGCGGGCCGCGACGGCCGCGACCTGCCGGGTGTGGTTGGACTGCACCCCGCCCACCGACACCAGCGTGTCGCAGCCCCGCGCGAGCGCGTCGGCGACCAGGTACTCCAGCTTGCGGGTCTTGTTGCCGCCGTAGGCGATGCCCGAGTTGCAGTCCTCCCGCTTGGCCCACAGCGCCGGGCCGCCGAGATGGCGGGTCAGACGCTCCAGGGGATGGACGGGTGAGGGGCCGAAGAGCAGGGGGTAGCGGGGGAAGGACTGGAGTGTGGCGGCGAGGGACACAGGGCCTCCTGGAGTCCTGCGCAAGGGCGCCCTGCGAGCCGGTCGGCCGCGGTGCCTTGCGGTGAGGAGCAAGCGTGCGGGCCGGGCCTGGGGACGATCAACCCCCGTGCCCGGCCTGCCCCGCGTCCCCGCCGCACGGCGGTGTTCCGCCGGGCATCACCCGATCGAGCGGATGAGCGAGCCCGCAACCGTACGATGCCTCAGGGGCGTCGCACTGTGCGGGTCGATCCGGGGAGGGGACTGGCGGCATGGCAGGGGCCACGCGGAGGACGCCCGTCGAGGTCGGGGGCTATCGGCTGATCGCACGGCTCGGGGCGGGCGGCATGGGCCGGGTGGAGTTGGCGCGGTCCGCGTCCGGGCGGCCCGTCGCCGTGAAGACGGTGCACGCGCATCTCGCCGCCGAGCCGGAGTTCCGCGAGCGCTTCCGCCGCGAGACGGCCGCCGCCCGCGCCGTCACAGGCCCGTACACCGCGGCCGTGCTCGACGCCGACCCGGACGCCGAACAGCCCTGGCTGGTCACGGAGTTCTGCGCGGGCCCGGTCCTCACCGACGCCGTGGCCGCGCACGGCGCGCTGTCCGCCGCCGACCTCGCGGCGCTCGGCGCGTCCCTCGCGGAAGCGCTCACGGCGGTGCACGCGGCGGGTCTGGTGCACCGCGACCTGAAGCCGTCCAACGTGGTCGTCACCCGCGAAGGACCCAAGGTCCTCGACTTCAGCATCGCCAAGAGCGCGGCCGACGACAGCCTCACCGCCACGGACGAGGCCATCGGCTCCCCCGGCTTCATCGCGCCGGAGCAGCTCGCGCGCGGCGCCGACGACGCCCGGCCGGGCCCGCCCGCCGACGTCTTCGCGCTCGGCGCGCTGCTCGCCCTCGCCGCGACGGGCCGCGCCCCGTTCGGCGCGGACGGCGCCGCCCGCGTCCTGTACCGCACCCTGCACGAGGCCCCGGACCTCGACGGCGTTCCCGGCCCCGCCCTGCACGCCTTCCTGGCCCGCTGCCTGGCCCGCGCCCCCGAGGACCGCCCGACGGTCGGCGAGGTCCTGGACTGGTGCGGGGCGCGGACGCGGGGGGTGCCGTGGTGGGAGCGGGGCGCCGTGGCGGGGCTGATACGACGTCATGAGGACGACGTGGCCGAGCTGTTGGGGCACATCGGGACGGACGACGCGCCTTCGCCCACTTCCCCGCCGGACGACGCGCTTCCGTCCGCCCCCTCACCGCCGGACGGCGTGCCTCCCGACGACGCGCCGCGGACAGCCGCGCCGCC
>NZ_AOPZ01000343.1 GCF_000414115.1 Streptomyces aurantiacus JA 4570 | reverse complement strand
CGGGCGGGTGGGAAAAGGCAGCCGCGCAGCGGCGGCCGAACGCAAGGCGCCCCCGGCCAGGGGAACGCTACGCGAACTACGCGCGCAGTGCCGTGCGCAGCCCCTCCACGTCGATCTGCTCCGTCTCGTCGTGGGCCGTCAGGTCGATGACCTGGCCGACCCCGCGCTCGGCGTCGGTCGCCGCGTCCGACGGCTTGAACTCGGCCTCGGCCTCCGCCTTGTGCACCGCGAGGGCCTCCTCGCCCACGACGTCGGCGAGGTCCGCGTTCTGCACGGCTTCCAGCGCGGCCGGAGCCACACTCTTCGCGGACGTGCTCTTCGTACCGAAGAAGTCGAAGCCGCCCTCCCCCGCGGGCTGCCGCGTCTTGGCGGGCGGTACGACGGCCGCCGCGGCCGGAACCGTGAAGTGCCGGGCGGCCGCGCGCTCGTGGGCGTGCCGGTCGGCCACTCCGTCGTCGGGGTCGTCCGAGTCCGCGTCAGGGGCGGAGTCGTGGGGGTCGCCGGCCTCCACGTCACCGACGTCGGCCCGGTCGCCCGACATCGCGGGCCGCGCCGGCGTCGACGTACGCGCCAGCCGGTCGAGCGCCGCGTTGGCACGCCCGTACAGCGAGGGCGTCGGACTCGCACCGGGCCGCAGCGCGATCCGGCCCTCAGCCGAAGCCGAAGCCGAAGCCGAAGCCGAAGCCGAAGCTGAAGGCGAAGCTGAAGCCGAATCCGAGGAGACCTCACCGGAGGAAGACCCACCAGCGGAATCCCCCTCGGCCTCCGCCCCGGAAGGCGAACCCGCCGGCAGCGCCCGCGTGGGCGCCGAAGCCTCTATGGCGAGCAGCCGCCGCCCTTCGAGGGCACTGGCCCGCTCCGTCTCCGCCGTCGCGTACCGCCGCAGCAGCGCCGCGTGCTCGTTGCGCAGCGCGGCCAGCTCGGCCCGCTTGGAGCGCAGCTTGGCCTCCAGCCTGGACCGCATCTCGCGCGACTCGTCGAGGTCGGATTCGGCCTCGGCTATCCGCTCCTCGTAGCGCCACTCGTCGCTCGCCCGGGCCCGGCTCAGCTCGGCGACGCGTTTGCCCGCCGCCCGGTCCCACTGACGCATGACGACCGAGCCCACGACGGCACTCGCGGCCGCCGCGGCGACGAGGCCGCGCAGCACGACCGGTTCCGCGAACATCCAGGCGCCGCCGGCGCAGACGAGAGAGAGGCCCCCGACCACCGACGGAGGAAGCAGCCTGTGCAGTGGCGGGGAATGGCGGTGACGTCCACGTGGCATGGCCAGAAACTTACCGCGCGTAGGCGAAGTCTGGTGCCCCGCCCGCCAAATTCCCCGTGCCCCCACTGCAACTCCCCACGCCACTGAACCACTTCATCTCCGAGGCGTCACTCCATCTCCTCCGCCCGGATTCCGCAACCCGGCGCGCACCGCTTCCGCATTCCGCCGCGAAGGCTCCCCGAAGAACCGTCGTCCGGCCTGGCCCGGGCGCGCGCACCGCGCGGCCCCGGGCCCCTCCCGGCGGCCTACTTCTTGATCAGGCCCTTCGACTCCAGATACTCCTTGGCGACGTCCGCTTCCTTCTCGCGCTCCTCGTCGACCTTGCGGTTCAGTTCGATGAGATCGTCCGTCGTCAGCGCCTTGGTGACCTTGGCGAGGGCCGCGGCCACCTTCTTGTCGCCCGCCTCCTTCGCGTTGACCACCGGAAGGATGTTGTCCGCGTTCTGGAGCTTCTTGTCGTCCTCCAGGATCACCAGGCCGAAGTTCTTCAGCGTCGCGTCCGTGGTGGTGGTCAGGACGAGCTGGTCCGTGCCGTTCTTCACGGCCTGCTTGGACTGCGTGGTGCCGACGCCCTTGGGGTCGATTCCGGCGACGTCGATGCCGTACTTCTTCTTCAGGCCCGGCGCGCAGAAGGGCCGCGTCTCGCATTCGTCACCGGCGGCGATCCGGACCCTCTCGCCGGACTTTCCAAGATCCGAAAGGGTCTTGAGCTTGTGCTCCTTCGCGTAATCCTCGGTCACCGCGAAGGCGTTCTGGTCGACGGCCTCGCCGGCCGGGAGCGCCTTCAGGCCGCGCGGGGCGGCGAGCTTCGTGAGTTCGCCGTACGTCGCGTCGAGATCGCTGGAGGCGACCGGCTTCGCGTCCGAGCCGTTCTTCTTCAGGTTGAGGAATTCGGTGAGCGTGGCGGCGTATTCGGGCGCCACGTCGATGGTGCCCTTCTTCAGCTCGGGCTCGTACACCTCGCGGTTCTGCACGGTCTTGACCGACGCGTCGTAACCGGCGTCGCGCAGGACGCCCGCGTACAGCTCGGCCAGCACCTTCTGCTCGGTGAACCGCGCCGAGCCCACCACCACCTTGCCCTTGCCGCCGCCGTCGGAGCCCTTGTCGTCCTCCAGGCTGTCCCCGCCGCACGCGGTGAGCCCCGCGGTCAGCGCCACGACGGCCGTGGCCGCCCCTGCCATCCGTCGCGCGCGACGCGTCCTGCTGTTCATCGGTGAACCACCATTTCGAGAGTCCTCACTCAAAGCGTCAAGCGTCAAGCGTCAAGCGTCAAAGAGCGTTCAAGCGTCCAGAAGGCCACGGGCCCCGCACTGCGAAGGCCGGTGCCCGCACAGCGTCACGAGGTCCGGGACCGCCCCCGCATCGGATCGAAGAACCGCCCCGCGAGCACCAGCACGCCCTCCACGACCAGCGCGAGCAGCGCCACCAGGAAGGCACCCGCGACGACCTGCGGGGTGTTCTGCAGGTTGAACCCGGCCGTGATGATCCGGCCGAGGCCCCCCTCCCCGGCCATCGCGGCGAGCGTGGCCGTGGCGACGACCTGCACCGCCGCCGACCGGACACCCGTCATGATCAGCGGATACGCCAGCGGCAGCTCGACCCGCGCGAACAGCTGACGCCCGCTCATGCCCATGCCCCGCGCGGCCTCCACCACGGACCGGTCCACCTCGCGCATGCCGATGTACGCGTTGGTGAGCAGCGGCGGGACGGCGAACAGGACCAGGGCGATCAGCGTCGGCACGTCCCCGTGCTCGCCGAGCGGGGTGAGCGTGAGCAGGATGAGGACCGCCAGCGTGGGCACCGCACGGCCCACGTTGGAGATGTTGACCGCGAGCGCGCCGCCCTTGCCGATGTGGCCGAGCAGCAGCGCGAGGGGCAGCGCGATCAGGCACGCCACGACGAGGCAGACACCGGTGAAGTACAGATGCTCGGCGAGGCGGTGCCACACCCCCTTCTCGCCCTGCCAGTTGGCGGACGTGGTCAGCCACTCATAGGCACCGGATATCGCGTTCATACGGGCTCAGCCACCTTGGCCACGCTCTTGGCCGCGCCCGCTCCGCGCGAGAAACGGCCCGGACGTATTCGATGAGTTCGCGTCCACGGCGTCAGGAGCCGCTGGAGGGCGAGGAGCAGCAGGTCGGCCACGATGGCGAGCACGACGCACAGCGCCGACGCGGTGAGCACCTGCGCCTTGAACTGGGTGTCGAGGCCGTCGAGGATCAGGGTGCCGAGGCCGCCGTAGTCGACGATCGCGCCGACGGTGGTGAGCGCGACCGTCGAGACCGTCGTGATCCGCACACCCGCCAGCAATGCCGGAAGTGCGAGAGGCAGTTCCACTTCCCACAACAGCCGCACCGGGCCGTATCCCATGCCCTTGGCGGCTTCTCTTGCCTCTTCGGGGACCGCCTGGAGGCCCGCCAGGATGTTCCGCACGAGGATCGTCAGCGAATACAGCACGAGGCCCGTGACGACCAGCGACGCGGAAAGGCCGAAGAACGGCAGCAGCAGCGAGAACATGGCCAGGGACGGAATCGAGTACAGCACGGTCGTCACGCCGAGAATGGGGGCCGCCAGGAAGCGCCAGCGCCGCGCGAGCAGCGCGAGCGGCAGCGCCACCGCCACTCCTATCGCCACGGCCGCGGCCGTGATCGCCACGTGCTCGATCGTCGCGTCGACCAATTCCTGGCTGCGGGAGCGGACGTACTCCCCGCAGATCCAGTCGTTCGCCACAAGGCAGTTCCGCTTGCTCACCCGCCCCGCCTCCCCCGAAACCCCGTCGCCATGCCGTCCCCGACACGTGCCGAAACCCACATGTCCTTCCGACTGGCGACCCTAACCCCGAGCACTGACAATCACCGAGATGCGGAGAGGCTCTTCGTCTCGGCGCAACACGGCCTTCACAGAACACGCGCCACAATGGGGAATCATGATCCGGTTCGAGAACGTGACCAAACGGTACGCGGACGGCACGACGGCCGTCGACGACCTGTCCTTCGAGGTCGGCGAGGGTGAACTGGTCACGCTCGTCGGCCCGTCGGGCTGCGGCAAGACCACGACGATGAAAATGGTGAACCGGCTCATCGAGCCCACCAGCGGGCGGATATTCCTCGACGGCGACGACATATCCGGAATCGACCCCGTCCAACTCCGCCGCCGTATCGGCTATGTCATCCAGCAGGTCGGACTGTTTCCGCACAAGACGGTCCTGGACAACACGGCGACCGTCCCGCACCTGCTCGGTGTGAGACGCGCCAAGGCCCGTGAGCGCGCCGCCGAACTCCTCGATCTGGTCGGCCTGGACCCGGCGACCTTCGGCGACCGCTATCCCGAGCAGCTCTCCGGCGGCCAGCGCCAACGCGTCGGTGTGGCCCGCGCGTTGGCGGCCGACCCGCCCGTGCTCCTCATGGACGAGCCGTTCGGCGCCGTCGACCCCGTGGTGCGCGAGCACCTGCAGAACGAGTTCCTCCGCCTCCAGCAGGCCGTACGGAAAACAGTGCTCTTTGTCACGCACGACATCGAGGAGGCCGTCCGCCTGGGCGACCGCATCGCCGTCTACGGAGAGGGCCGCATCGAGCAGTTCGACACCCCCTCGACGGTCCTCGGCGCGCCCGCGACCGAGTACGTCGCCGACTTCGTGGGCGCCGACCGCGGCCTGAAGCGGCTCTCGGTGACCCCCATCGAGGAGGGCGACCTGGAGCAGCCGCCCGTCGTGCACCTGGACGACCCGCTGCCCAAGGAGTTCGACGCGGACGCCCGCTGGGCCGTCGTCCTGGACGGCGAGAACAACTTGCACGGCTGGCTGTCCGCCGAGCACGCGCGCGTGGGCACCGGCACGGTGCGCGAGCAGGCCCGCCGCATGGAGGCGTGGCTCCCGGTGGGCGCGAGCCTGAAGCAGGCGTTCTCGACGATGCTCCAGCACGACGCGGGCTGGATCGCGGTCATCGACGAGAAGAGCGAGGGCCGCTTCCTCGGGGTGCTCACCCCGGCCCGGCTGCACGAGGCGCTGCGCCGCTCGACGGCGGCGGACGCGCGGGCCATCGCGCGCGAGGACGTGGAACTGGAGACGGTGGCGTCGGTGACCGGGACGTAGCCCCGTCAGCGCACGTCCGACCCCCCGGTCAGCCGCCCGCTCATCCACACCAGCGACGCCGGGATCTCCCGCCGCCAGGTGTTGAAGTTGTGCCCTCCGCTGTCGAGGGTGATCGACGACACCCGGGTGGGCGCCTTGACCTTGTCGATGAACTTCTTGGTGTCCTTGTAGTTGCCCTCGCCCTTCTTGCTGGTGGTCACCAGCAGGGAGGTCTTGGGCGGCGGCATGTGGTCGAGGTACCACATCAGGTTCGCCCGCCGCTCCAGCTCCTTGTTCCCGTGGAACAGGTTGCCGGTGGTCACGTCCTGGGCCGCCTTGTAGTAGGCGGAGAGGCCGACCGCGGCGCCGTACACGTCGGGGTGGTGCATGGCCACCTTCAGGGCGCAGTAGCCGCCCGTGGAGTCGCCGATGATGCCCCAGCTGTCGGGCTTCTTGCCGACGCGGTAGTGGTCGGTGATGGCGTTCGGGAGGTCCCTGGCGAAGAACGTCTCGGACTGCGGGCCGCCGGGGATGTCCACGCACTCGGTGTCCCGCGGCGGCGCCACGGTCGGCCGCAGCATGACCAGGATCATCGGCTGCATCTTGCCGTCCTTGGCCTGCCTGTGGGCGGTCTGCGGGTAGTGCAGGCCCTTGATGAGGGCTTCGGCGGTGCCGGGGTAGCCGGTCAGGACGGCCGCCGCGGGGAACGTGCGGTGCTTGTACTGCGGCTGGAAGTACTCCGGCGGCAGGTAGACGTACGCCGGGCTGGCGATCTTGGACTGCCGGCCCTGGATGTCGATCTTCTGGATCTGCCCGCCGATCCGGGGGATGCCGCCGCCGGGCACGTCGACGGACTTCGTGTCGACCACCCGGACGGGACCCTTCTCGCCCTTCATGGCATCGTGGTCGACGACCACGCCCTGCGACGTCTCCTGGCCGAAGAGGTCGGCCCAGGTGGCGTAGAAGCCGAACGCCTGATTGGCGGAGAGACCGACCGACGCGAACACGGCGAGCTGCGTGGCGAGCAGCAGCCCGACGCGCCCCGTGACGGCGCGCCAGCTGCGGCGGGCGAGGCGCGGCCACAGCCAGACCGTGCCGATGAACAGCAGCACGGCCAGCGCTACCGCAAGTGCCAGCACCTTATTGCTCGTGAGACCCATGGGATGATCCTGCCTGCGCTTTCTGCCTGGTCGTTCCCCGGGGGCCGGTGCGGAGGGCGGAACCGACGGCTCCAGGTCGAGCCGTTCCTTTTCCGCCAGCTTTCCGCCGGGTTTCCGGCCGGGAGTGAACCCGTGTCCCCGAAGGACCGTCCTAGAGGGCGCAATATCACCGGACGCCACCTTTGGCACCGGATGGAAGCTCTCTCGCAGAACTACGGGATGCGATGTCTGTCAGGATAGATGGGGAAATGTCGGGTGCGGTTCCAGGAGGCAATGACGGCGCCAAGCGTGGGCTGCGCCGAATCCTCCGGGGGCCTCGCCCCGAGGCCGTCCCGGTCCTGGCCGCCAGAGTCTGCGCCCTCGTCGGCCTGCTGAACGTCGCGGCCGGCGTCTTCCCGCGCTTCCGGCACAGCTGGCTGCACACCGTCGCCGAAGTCCTGCCGGGCGCGCTCGGCCCCTTCGCGGCCGCGGCCGCGCTGAGCTGCGGTGTGCTGCTGCTCCTGCTCGCGCACGGCCTGCGGCGGCACAAGCGGCGGGCCTGGCGGGCCGCCGTGGTGCTGCTCCCCGCGGGCGCGGTGGCGCAGTTCACGTACCGCCACTCCTTCATCGGCGTCCTGATCTCGCTGGCGCTGCTCGTGCTGCTGCTGCGCCACCGCCGTGAGTTCGCCGCGCTGCCCGACCCGCGCAGCCGCTGGCGGGCGCTGGCCAACTTCGTCCTCCTGGGCGCCGGTTCCATCGCGCTCGGCCTGGTGATCGTCAGCGTCCACCCGGACAAGGTCGTCGGCGACCCGGGCATCACGGACCGCCTCGCCCATGTGCTGTACGGCCTGTTCGGCTTCGAGGGGCCCGTCGGCTACACCGGCAACACCTCCTGGACGGTCGGCTTCTCGCTCGGCGCCCTCGGCATGCTGACCGCGCTCACCACCATCTACCTGGCATTCCGCCCCGAGCACCCGGCCGCGCGCCTCACCCAGGACGACGAGGGCCGGCTGCGCGAGCTGCTCGACAGGCACGGCGGGCGCGACTCGCTCGGTCACTTCGCGCTGCGCCGCGACAAGGGCGTCGTGTTCTCTCCCAGCGGAAAGGCCGCCGTCACCTACCGCGTCGTGTCCGGTGTGATGCTCGCCTCGGGCGACCCGATCGGCGACGTCGAGGCATGGCCGGGCGCCATCGAGCGCTTCATGGACGAGGCCAAGGCACACTCCTGGACGCCCGCCGTCATGGGCTGCTCCGAGACCGGCGGCGAGGTCTGGACCCGCGAGACCGGCCTGGACGCCCTGGAGCTCGGGGACGAGGCGGTGGTGGACGTCGCGGATTTCTCCCTGTCCGGGCGCGCGATGCGCAACGTGCGCCAGATGGTCAAGCGGATCGAGCGCAATGGCTACGAGACGCGCGTACGGCGCATCCGTGACCTCGGGGAGCAGGAGCTGGAGCGCATCCAGCGGGCCGCCGACGACTGGCGCGGCACCGACACCGAGCGCGGCTTCTCCATGGCGCTCGGCCGCATCGGCGACCCGGACGACGGCGACTGCCTGATCGCGACCGCCCACAAGGCCGACGAGAAGCCGGGCGCGTACGGCGACTTGAAGGCCGTGCTGCACTTCGTGCCGTGGGGCAAGGACGGCGTCTCGCTCGACCTGATGCGCCGCGACCGCTCGGCCGACCCGGGCATGAACGAGCTGCTCATCGTGGCCGCGCTGCAGGCCGCGCCGAAGCTCGGCATCGCGCGCGTCTCGCTGAACTTCGCGATGTTCCGCGCCGCCCTCGCCCGCGGCGAGAAGCTGGGCGCGGGCCCGGTCCTGCGCGCCTGGCGGGGCCTGCTGGTGTTCCTCTCGCGCTGGTTCCAGATCGAGTCGCTGTACAAGTTCAACGCGAAGTTCCGGCCCCGCTGGGAGCCCCGCTTCGTGGTCTACCGCTCCAGCCGCGACCTGCCGCGCATCGGTTTCGCCGCGATGCAGGCCGAGGGCTTCGTGACGCTCGCCCTGCCGCGCTTCCTGCGCAGGGCCACCGCACAGCGCCGCCCCTGCCCGCACCAGGCCGGACACACCGCCGAGCGCGAGGTGCGCGCGGCATAGCGGCAGTCCCGCGCGGTGGAGCGGAGGCCCCACGCGGCATAACCGCTGCCCGCGCGGGGCCTAGGCTTGAGGCATGAGTACGTTGCGCGGGCGGGGAAGCGTCGAGGGTCTGCCTCAGTGGGACCGCTGTGCGGTCATGGGGGTCGTGAACGTCACCCCCGACTCCTTCTCCGACGGCGGCCGCTGGTTCGACACCACGGCCGCCGTCAAGCACGGCATCGACCTGGTCGCCCAGGGCGCCGACCTGGTCGACGTGGGCGGTGAGTCGACCCGCCCCGGTGCCCCGCGCGTGGACGAGGAAGAGGAACTGCGGCGCGTCGTCCCTGTCGTACGGGGCCTGGCCGCCGAGGGCGTCACGGTGTCCGTGGACACCATGCGGGCCCGGGTCGCCCAGCAGGCCCTCGCGGCGGGCGCGGTCCTCGTGAACGACGTCTCCGGAGGTCTCGCCGACCCGGGCATGGTCCCGGCGGTCGCGGCCGCGCAGGCACCGTTCGTTGTCATGCACTGGCGCGGCTTCCTGACCGACATCCATGTCCGGCCTTCGTACGAGGACGTGGTCTCCGAAGTCGTCGACGAGCTCCACGCGCGCGTGGAGGCCGCCATCGCCGGGGGCATCGCCCCGGAGCGCATCGTCGTCGACCCGGGCCTCGGCTTCTCCAAGGACGCCGAGCACGACCTGGCGCTGCTGGCCCGCCTGGACCGCATCCTCGCGCTCGGCCGGCCCGTCCTGGTGGCCGCGTCCCGCAAGCGGTTCCTGGGCCGCGTCCTGGCGGGCCCCGAGGGCGCCCCGCCGCCCGCGCGGGAGCGCGACGCGGCGACGGCCGCGGTGTCCGCCCTTGCGGCGCACCAGGGCGCCTGGGCGGTGCGGGTGCACGAGGTGCGGGCCACGGCGGACGCGGTGCGGGTGGCACAGGCGGTGACGGACGCGGCGGGCGGCCCGGGTGCCGCCGGGGAGGCGGGCGCTCAGTGACGCGCGCGCGGACAGACGTCGAGCAGGTGGAGCTCGCCAACACCGCCTTCTACGAAGCGCTGGAGCGGGGCGACTTCGACGGCGTGTCGGACCTGTGGCTGGACGCCGCGGACCTCGCCGACGCGGAGACGTACGCCGGAACGCCGGACACGGGCGGCGACGCCGGCACGATCCCGGAGGCGGCGATCGTCCCGGTCCCGCTCCCCGACGCGGACACCGGGGGCCCCGACGACGCGGAGGGCCCGGAATCCGGGTCGGACGGCCCCGCGATCTCCTGCGTCCACCCGGGCTGGCCGGTGCTCACCGGCCGCGGCGAGGTCCTCAGGTCGTACGCGCTGATCATGGCCAACACCGAGTACATCCAGTTCTTCCTCACCGACCTCAAGGTCAGCGTGGCCGGGGACACGGCCCTGGTGACCTGCACGGAGAACATCCTCAGCGGTGGCCCGGCGCCGCAGGACAGCGAGGAGCTCGGGCCGCTCGTCGGCCAGCTCGTGGTTGCCACGAATGTGTTCCGGCGCACACCGGACGGCTGGAAACTGTGGTCGCACCACGCGTCGCCCGTGCTTGCCGAATCCGGCGACGAAGAGGGCGACGAGACACCCTCCTGAGGGGTGGCGGGCTCGCGCCCAGTGGGTAGGGGCCCCGCGAGCCCTCGCGGGAGCGCCGTCCGGCAGCCCCGCGGGCGAACACTGTCGGTGCTCGCAGGTAGATTCGAATGAGGCCGGTGTGTCGACCGCACGCGGCAGGACCGGCCTTACCGACGACTGTCAGGAGTGATTCGCGTGGATCGTGTCGCGCTGCGTGGCCTCAAGGCCCGCGGGTATCACGGTGTGTACCCACGGGAGCGCGAGGAGGGCCAGACCTTCATCGTGGACCTCGTCCTGGGTCTGGACACCCGAGCGGCCGCGGCGGACGACGACCTGGCGAAGACCGTGCACTACGGCATCGTGGCGGAGGAGGTCGTGGCCGTCGTCGAGGGCGAGCCGGTGAACCTCGTCGAGACGCTCGCCGAGCGCGTCGCCCAGGCATGCCTGAAGCACGACGTAGTCCTGGAAGTCGAGGTCACGGTGCACAAACCGGACGCCCCGATCACCGTCCCGTTCGACGACGTGACCGTCACCATCACCCGGAGCCGCGTATGACCCCCCACAGCGACCCCACCGTCCAGCCGGTCCCCACGTCCGTCGTGGAGCAGGTGGACGCAGCCGACACGACCCTGTCCAACCCCAAGCGCGCCGTGCTCTCCCTCGGCTCGAACCTGGGCAACCGCCTGGAGACCCTCCAGGGCGCCGTCGACGCCCTGGAGGACACCCCCGGCCTGCGGGTCAAAGCGGTCTCTCCGGTGTACGAGACGGAGCCCTGGGGCGTCGAGCCGGGCTCCCAGCCGTCGTACTTCAACGCCGTCGTGGTCGTGAAGACGACGCTGCCGCCGTCCTCGCTCCTGGAGCGGGCGCACGCGGTCGAGGAGGCGTTCCACCGCGTCCGGGACGAGCGCTGGGGCCCACGCACGATCGACGTGGACATCGTGGCGTACGCCGACGTGGTCTCCGACGACCCGGTCCTCACCCTCCCCCACCCCCGCGCGCACGAGCGGGCCTTCGTGCTCGCGCCGTGGCACGACGTCGAGCCGGAGGCACAGCTCGCGGGCCGCGGGCCGGTGGCGAGCCTCCTGGACGAGGTCACCCGCGAAGGTGTCGCGCCACGGCCCGACCTGGAACTCCGGCTGCCCGAGTAATCGTTAGGGTCCACAGGGACCGCACAGCAGGACCAGATGCCACCAGCAGGCCAGGACCCACCCGGCAGGCACGGACAGGAACATAAGGGGCGACCTCCGGAATGAAGCAACTGCGCGTGAGGATGCTGGCAGCCCTCTTCGCCGTCGCCGGAGTGCTGTCCTGGGCGGGGGCCCGGCTTTGGGACTCCGTGGGCACGCTGCCGCGCGTGCCGCTGGCCGCGCCCATCGTCCTCGCCCTGATCGCCGTGGTCCTGCTGGCCACGGCCATCTCGCTGCGCGCGCGGCTGCGCGCCCAGCGGGAGCGGCGGCCCGGGGCGAAGGGTGTCGAGCCGCTGATGGCGGCCCGCGCGGTCGTCTTCGGGCAGGCCAGCGCGCTGGTCGCGGCGCTCGTCTGCGGGATGTACGGCGGCGTGGGCGTGTTCATGCTGGAGTTCCTGGACATCCCCGCCCGCCGCGACCAGGCGTACTACGCGGGCTTCTCCGTGCTCGCGGGCATCGGCGTGATAGCGGCGGCGTTCTTCCTGGAGCGGGTGTGCAGGTTGCCGGAGGACGGCGACGACGAGCACGGTGGGGCGGCTCCCGCTGCGTGAGCCGCCCCCAGGGGGGACTCTGCTGCTTGGGTTCCCGCCGCTGCGCGGCGGGTTTCTCCCACCCGCCCACCCGTTGCTGTCGGACCAGGCTCACCCCCTGATCACGCCGCCGCCCGTGACTGTCGGACCAGGCGCACCGCCCGATCGCGGCGCCAGCCGTTGCTGTCGGACCAGGCGCACCGCCCGATCATCGCGTCCGCGTCAGCGGGCCATGATCAGGCTCATTGCCTCGTTGCGGGTCGCCGGGTCCCGCAGTTGTCCGCGTACCGCGGACGTGATGGTCTTCGCGCCGGGCTTGCGGACCCCGCGCATCGTCATGCACATGTGCTCGCATTCGACGACCACGATGACCCCGCGCGGCTCCAGTATCTGCATCAGGGAGTCGGCGATCTGCGTGGTCAGCCGCTCCTGCACCTGCGGGCGGCGGGCGTAGACGTCCACGAGCCGGGCGAGCTTCGACAGGCCGGTGATCTTGCCGTCGTGGGACGGGATGTAGCCGACGTGCGCGACGCCGACGAAGGGCACCAGATGGTGCTCGCAGGAGCTCATGACCTCGATGTCCTTCACCAGGACCATCTCGTCGTGCCCCAGGTCGAACGTCGTGGTCAGGACGTCCTCCGGCTTCTGCCACAGGCCGGCGAATATCTCCCGGTAGGCACGCGCCACCCGGCCCGGCGTCTCCTTGAGACCCTCCCGGTCCGGGTCCTCGCCGACCGCGATCAGCAGCTCCCGAACGGCGTGCTCGGCGCGCTTCTCGTCGAACTCGCCGATCGAGCCCTCGCCGTCCAGCGTCACGGGGTCGGTCATCTGTGCCTCGTTCCTGGTTCCTGTGTCATGCGGACAGCCGAAAACAGCCGCGCCCCCCAGGCTAGAACCTGGGGGGCGCGGCATCCATTCCGGGCCTGGTGAGACGCCCGGGACGGGGTGCGGCTCAGCTCTCGGGGCGCTCCTCGGGAGCCACCTCGAGTCCCTTCTTCTCACCCGTGCCGGTGGTGCCCGTCGCACCGGTCGCGCCGGCGGTCACCGCGGGGGTGGCGCCGTTCGCGCCGTTCGTCAGCGACAGCTCCTTCGGCGAGAGCACCGGCGGGCGCGTCGACGGCGTACGCCGTGTGGAGCCCGTCCAGGCCGGCCGTGCCGGGCGCTTGACGATCGGGGCGAAGACCTCGGCGATCTCCTCCTTGCCCAGCGTCTCCTTCTCGAGGAGCTGGAGCACCAGGTTGTCGAGGACGTCGCGGTTCTCGACGAGGATCTCCCACGCTTCGTTGTGGGCGGTCTCGATGAGCTTCTTGACCTCCTCGTCGACCAGTGCCGCGACCTCTTCCGAGTAGTCCCGCTGGTGCGCCATCTCGCGCCCGAGGAACGGCTCGGTGTTGTCGCCGCCGAACTTGATCGCGCCCAGACGCTCGGTCATGCCGTACTGCGTGACCATCGCGCGGGCGGTGGCCGTGGCCTTCTCGATGTCGTTGGCGGCACCGGTGGTCGGGTCGTGGAAGACCAGTTCCTCGGCCGCGCGCCCGCCCAGCATGTACGCGAGCTGGTCGAGCATTTCGTTGCGCGTGGTCGAGTACTTGTCCTCGTCCGGCAGGACCATGGTGTAGCCCAGGGCGCGGCCGCGCGACAGAATCGTGATCTTGTGGACCGGGTCCGAGTTCGGGGAAGCCGCCGCGACCAGGGCGTGTCCGCCCTCGTGATACGCGGTGATCTTCTTTTCCTTGTCGGACATGATCCGGGTCCGCTTCTGCGGGCCCGCCACGACGCGGTCGATGGCCTCGTCCAGCATGTGGTTGTCGATCAGCTTCTGGTTGCTGCGGGCGGTGAGCAGGGCGGCCTCGTTGAGGACGTTGCTCAGGTCCGCGCCGGTGAAGCCCGGCGTGCGCCGCGCGACGGCGCCCAGGTCGACGTCCGGGGCGACCGGCTTGCCCTTCTGGTGAACCTTGAGGATCTCCAGACGGCCCTGCATGTCCGGGCGGTCGACGGCGATCTGCCGGTCGAAGCGGCCGGGGCGCAGGAGGGCCGGGTCCAGGATGTCGGGGCGGTTCGTGGCGGCGATCAGGATGACGCCGCCCTTCACGTCGAAGCCGTCCATCTCGACGAGCAGCTGGTTGAGCGTCTGCTCACGCTCGTCGTGACCGCCGCCGAGACCGGCACCGCGGTGACGGCCGACGGCGTCGATCTCGTCGACGAAGACGATCGCCGGGGCGTTCGCCTTGGCCTGCTCGAAGAGGTCGCGCACACGGGAGGCACCGACACCGACGAACATCTCGACGAAGTCGGAACCCGAGATCGAGTAGAACGGGACGCCCGCTTCTCCCGCGACGGCGCGCGCGAGGAGCGTCTTGCCCGTACCGGGCGGGCCGTACAGCAGCACGCCCTTGGGAATCTTGGCGCCGACGGCCTGGAACTTCGCCGGCTCCTGGAGGAACTCCTTGATCTCGTGGAGTTCCTCGACCGCTTCGTCGGAACCCGCGACGTCGCTGAAGGTCGTCTTCGGAGTGTCCTTGGTGATGAGTTTCGCCTTGGACTTGCCGAAGTTCATGACCCGGCTGCCGCCGCCCTGCATCTGATTCATCAGGAACAGGAACACGACGACGATGAGAACGAAGGGGAGGAGGGACAGCAGGATGCCGACGAAGGGGTTCTGCTTCGACGGGGAGACGGTGTAACCGTCCGGGATCTGCTTGTCCTCGTACTTGGCCTGCAGCGTCTTGGCGATCTCGACGCCCTGGTCGCCGATGTAGCTCGCCTGGATCTTGCTGCTGCCCTTGACCTTCTGGCCGTCCTTGAGCTCCACCTTGATGGTGTGATCGTCACCGGTGGTGAGCTTGGCCGACTCGACCTTGTTGTCGGCGATGGCCTGCACGACCTGGCCGGTGTCCACCGTCTTGTAGCCGCCGGACGAACCGACGACCTGCATCAACACGACCACGGCAAGGACGGCCAGCACGATCCACATGACTGGCCCACGGAAGTATCGCTTCACGTCCATCCACACGGAGCGATGACGCTCCGTACCTCCTGCCATAGTGAGTTTGATAAAAGACTGTTCTTCGGACGGTACCCCAGCATTGTGACCCGAAGCCGCACGGGACGGCTGGCAATCCCGCCTTCGCATGCTCCAACGGCGGGAAACGCCTGAGGGTTCCCGGGCGTCCCGCTACGCCGCCGGAGTCGCCGCGCGCGAGTCGTCAGCCGCCGTACACGTGCGGGGCGAGCGTGCCGACGAACGGCAGGTTGCGGTACTTCTCCGCGTAGTCCAGGCCGTACCCGACGACGAACTCGTTCGGGATGTCGAAGCCGACCCATTCCACGTCGATCGCGACCTTGGCCGCCTCGGGCTTGCGAAGCAGCGTGCACACCTTCAGCGAGGCGGGCTCGCGCGAGCCGAGGTTGGACAGCAGCCAGGACAGCGTCAGGCCGGAGTCGATGATGTCCTCGACGATGAGGACGTGCCGGCCCTTGATGTCGGTGTCGAGGTCCTTGAGGATGCGGACCACGCCGGAGGACTGCGTACCGGCGCCGTACGAGGACACCGCCATCCAGTCCATCGTGAGCGGCGTGGACAGCGCGCGCGCCAGGTCCGCCATGACCATCACCGCGCCCTTGAGCACGCCGACGATCAACAGGTCCTTGCCCGCGTACTCCGCGTCGATCTTCGCGGCCAGCTCTGCCAGCTTCGCGTCGATCTCTTCCTTGGTGATGAGCACCGACTGAAGGTCGGTGCCCATGTCTTTCGCGTCCACCCGCATCACTTTCGGTCGTCCCACCGGCCGGTCGGGAAAAACGGTCCCGCGTCAGCCTTGCCGGATGACCAGTCTGCCACCCTGCCGCTGTGCGACGACTTTGCCCGGGAGATTGATGGCCCCCTGTCCGCGCCAGCCGGTGATCAGCCGGTCCACCTCTTCGATGTGCCGGGCGAACAGCGCGCCGGCCGGGGCGCCCGCCTCGATGGCCGCGCGGCGCACGATGCGGCGGCGCACCGCGGGCGGCAGCGCGAACAGCTTGGCGCACTCCAGGAGCCCTTTGGCGTCCCGCACGGACGCCTCGGCCTGGGCGGCCCACGCGTCCAGGGCGTCGGCGTCGTCGCGGGAGAGCTGCGCGGTGCGCGCGAGGGCTTCCACGACCCCCTTGCCGAGGGCCTTCTCCAGGGCGGGCAGGCCCTCGTGCCGCAGCCGCGAGCGGGTGTAGGCCGGGTCCGCGTTGTGCGGGTCGTCCCAGACGGGCAGGGACTGGACCATGCATGCCTTGCGGGCCGTCTGCCGGTCCAGGTGCAGGAACGGGCGTCGGTAACGGCCGTCGGCCCCCGAGACCGCGGCCATGCCCGAAAGGGAGCGGATGCCGGACCCGCGCGCGAGACCGAGCAGGACCGTCTCGGCCTGGTCGTCGCGGGTGTGGCCGAGCAGGACGGCGGCGGCGCCGTGGCGGTCGGCGGCCTCGTCCAGCGCGGCGTACCGCGCGTCGCGGGCGGCGGCCTCGGGGCCGCCGTCCCGGCCGACGTGCACCACCAGGGACTCGATGGGGTCGAGGCCGAGCGCGGTCATGCGGGCGACGACCTCGGCGGCGCGCAGCTCCGAGCCGGGCTGCAGGCCGTGGTCGACGGTCACCGCGCCGGCGCGGATGCCGAGCTTGGGGGCTTCGAAGGCGAGTGCGGAGGCGAGCGCCATGGAGTCGGCGCCGCCGGAGCACGCGACGAGCACGAGCGGCGTCGGCGACTGCTCGTGTGCGGGGTCCGGGGCGCCGGGGACGCGTGCGGAGTCCGGGCTGCCCGGGGTGTGGGGGGTGTCCGGCGCACCCGGGGCGCGGGGGGTGCCCTGGGCGTCGGGGATCTGGGGGGTGTGGGGGGCGTGCGGCGGGGGGAGCTCGCGCCGGGTGGCCACGTCGGTCAGTACGTCGTGAAGTACGCGGCGGACCGCCAGGCGTATCGCCGCGACCGCAGGATGGGGACCCATTCCGGTTGGTTCCCTTCATGAAGTTCGGGGGGTGAGCCACGGATCAGTCACTCAGAGTGTGTCGATGGTGACAGAACCGAGCCGTTACCCGAGCATTGCACGCCTACCCATGGCTCACGGTCCCTCGGACGGGTGATTGCGGGGGCGTTCTCCTGCCGTCGGCCGCATCAGTTCGCTCAGTCTGCCTTACGGTGCACCCGCGCGACCCAGTCCGCTGGTTTGGCGATCTCCGCCTTGGTGGGAAGCGTGTTCGGAGAGGTCCACACGCGGTTGAAGCCGTCCATGCCGACCTCCTCCACCACCGCCCGCACGAACCGCTCGCCGTCGCGGTACTGCCGCAGCTTGGCGTCCAGGCCGAGCAGCTTGCGCAGCGCCTGGTCCAGGCGGCTCGCGCCGCGCTGGCGGCGCTCCTTGAACTTCTCCCGGATCTCGGTGACGGACGGGACCACGTCCGGGCCGACGCCGTCCATCACGTAGTCCGCGTGGCCTTCGAGCAGGGACATCACCGCGGTCAGGCGGGCCAGGATGTCGCGCTGGGCGGGGGTCTGGACCAGCTCCACGAAGGAGCGGCCGCCGTCGTCGTCCTCGCCCTCGGGGCGGCCGCCCGCCAGGCTCTGGGCCGCCTCGCGAATGCGTTCGAGGACCGTCATCGGGTCGACCTCGGTCTCGCCGAGGAACGACTGGATCTCCCCCTCCAGGTGGTCGCGCAGCCACGGCACGGACGAGAACTGGGTGCGGTGCGTCTCTTCGTGCAGGCACACCCAGAGCCTGAAGTCGTGCGGGTCCACGTCCAGTTCGCGCTCCACGTGGACGATGTTCGGGGCCACCAGGAGGAGGCGGCCGCCGCCGTTCGCGCCCGCCGGGAGTTCGCGGGTCGCCGGGGCGAAGGTCTCGTACTGACCGAGGACGCGGGAGGCGAGGAACGACAGGAGCATGCCGAGCTCCACGCCCGTCACCTTGCCGCCGACCGCGCCGAGGACGGCACCGCCCGGACCGCTGCCGCGGCGGTCCTTCATCTTCTCCAGGAGCGGCTTCAGGACCTCCCTGAAGCCCGCCACGTTGGCGCGGACCCAGCCCGCGCGGTCCACGACGAGCACGGGGGTGTCGTGCGTGTCCTCCGTACCCATCCGGGTGAACGAACGGACGTGCTCCTCCGAGGACTTGGCGTGCCGGCGCAGCGGGCCTCGTCCCGGCTCACCTCCGGGCCCGGCCGCACGAGCCGGGTCGCGGTCGCCACCGCGAGATTCCAGTCGACCATCTCCGCACCACCGAGGCTCGTCATGCCGTCAACGGTACGTGGTTGGCCGCGCCTGCGTACGGGGTTGGGGGCGCCGTCGGCGCGGGTGCCCCCGGCAGGGACGGGCGGGAGGCGTCAGGCTCCCCTCGCCGCCAGGGCCGACGCCATCGCGTCCAGGGTGGACTGGGCCCCCTGTGGGTCCGTCGTGCCCGTGGTCATGAAGGCGAAGGCCAGGAGACGGCCGTCGGCGTCGACCACGGTGCCTGCGAGGCTGTTGACACCCGTAAGAGTGCCGGTCTTGGCGCGGACGACGCCGGTGCCGACGGACGCGTCCGGGTAGCGGTCGACGAGGGTGCCGGTGAAGCCGGCCACGGGCAGCCCGGTCACCACGGAGCGCAGCTCGGAGTGGCCGGGCCCTGAGGCCCGCTTCAGGAGCGCGGCGAGCAGCTTCGCGGTGAGGCGGTCGTCCCGGTCGAGCCCGCTGCCGTCGGCGAACACGGCCCCGTCCAGCGGCAGTCCGAGCTTGTCGAGGCGCGCCCGCACCGCCTTGGAGGCCCCGTCGAAACTGGCGGGTTCGCCGCCTTCGACGGCCGTCTCGCGGGCGAGGGCCTCGGCGATGTCGTTGTCGCTGTGCGTCAGCATCCGCTCGACGAGGGCGGACAGCGGCGGCGACTGGGTGCGCGCCAGCTCGTCGGCGTCCTTCGGCGCCCGCCCGGCCGCCGGGTCGGCCTTGAGCCCGATGCCGCGCTCGCGCAGCAGGTTGGCGAAGTTGTGCGCCGCGTCCCGCGCGGGCTCGGCGGTGCGAGGCGCGGGCCCCGACGAGGAGCTGTCGAGGCGCCCCTCGTCGGCCATCAGGGCGCTGACGGGCGCGATGTTCTCGTTGGGTCCGATGGGGTGCTGCGGCGGCCCGGAGTAGCGGGAGGTGTCGTACGAGAGCGAGACGTCCTGGTCGGCGCCGCGCTTCTTGAGGGCCTTCGCGGTGTCGTCGGCGAGCTCGCGCAGGCTGGCGGAGCCGGCCACGTACCGGCCCTCCCCGCGCGCGGTCAGCGTCGGGTCGCCGCCGCCTACGAGGACGACGTTCCGGGAGTCCGGGTCGACGACCGTCCTCGTGGTGAGCCGGTGGTCGGGGCCGAGGGCCGAGAGCGCCGCGACCGCCGTGGCGATCTTGGTGGTGGACGCGGGCGTCAGCGCCTGCCGCGTCCCCTTGCCGTACAGCCGCTTGCCGGTGGCCACGTCCACGACCACCGCCGAACGCTCGGCGCCGAGCTTCTTGTCGGCCATGAGCGGACGCAGGACGTCCGCGAGGCGCGGGCCGCCGGGCTCGGGCGCGGTGCGGGCGGAGCGGCTGAGTCCGGCGAGCACGGACGGCGCGCTCGGCGCCACGTCCGGCATCCCGTGCCCCGGCCCACCGGCGTGATCTGTGCCACCCCCCGCCTCCCGGGAAGCCGCCAGCTCCCGCTCCGCCGTACGCTGACCGGAGGAGTCCCAGGGGCCGGCCGCGGCGATCGCCACGGCCGCGACGACGAGGCCGACAACGGCCGAGACGGCCGTGAGCTGCCAGGTCCTGAGTTTCGCGGGAGGCTTGACGGCAAGCCGCCTCAGAAGCTGCAGCAGCTGTCGAGGCTGCTGCCAAGGCTTGCGCTCGTCCACGACGACCTGCCCCTTTCGCGATCACACATCTGCGTGAGGGACACTTAACCACCCGAAGTATGTGCTGATCATGGAGGAGCCACCCGTGGAGTTCGACGTCACCATCGAGATTCCGAAGGGTTCGCGGAACAAGTACGAGGTCGACCACGAGACCGGCCGTATCCGCCTGGACCGTCGACTCTTCACGTCCACCAGCTACCCGGCGGACTACGGCTTCGTCGAGAACACCCTGGGCGAGGACGGCGACCCGCTGGACGCACTGGTCATTCTTGACGAGCCGACCTTCCCGGGCTGCCTCATCAAGTGCCGTGCGATCGGCATGTTCCGGATGACGGACGAGGCCGGCGGCGACGACAAGCTGCTGTGCGTGCCCGCGTCCGACCCGCGCGTGGAGCACCTGCGCGACATCCACCACGTGTCCGAGTTCGACCGCCTGGAGATCCAGCACTTCTTCGAGGTCTACAAGGACCTGGAGCCCGGCAAGTCCGTCGAGGGCGCCAACTGGGTCGGCCGCACCGAGGCCGAGGCCGAGATCGAGGCGTCGTACAAGCGCGCCGAGGCACACGGCGGTCACTGAGCCGTACGCACACGCGCGGGCCGCATGACCCTCACGGGGTCATGCGGCCCGTTTGTGTGTTCATACGCATACTGAGACGAGTGAAGCCGCAACCATCAAGGGAGAAACCCGGACGGCGGGCGACCACGTCCGCGAGAGCTGCGCCGGTTTAGGCGCGAGAAGGGGAGCGAGGCATCACCGGTGGCTGACCCGGAGGAGGAAGACCGCAAGCCGCAGTCGGACGAGGCACACAGCGCGTTCGCTCCGGTCGGCGGCGTCGACCATACGGCCGCATCCGAGGAGGATCACCCCTCTTCGGAGTTCACGATCCCGTCGGGCCTGAGAATTCCGCCGGTGCCCGAGGACACGGAGTCCTCGGCCTTCACCCCGCCCGAGACGTACGACCACCGGCAGCCGCCGCCCGCCTTCACCCCGGCCACCGGGGTGCCGGTGGTCCGGCTGGTCAAGGACGGGCCCTGGCAGGACCGGATGCGCACCATCCTGCGCACCCCGGTGGCCGAGCGCCCGGCGCCGGAGCCGACCCAGAAGCACGAGGACGACGAGGGCCGGGCCGTGCCGCGCGTCCTGGACCTCACCCTGCGCATCGGCGAGCTGCTGCTCGCGGGCGGCGAGGGCGCGGAGGACGTGGAGGCGGCGATGTTCGCCGTCACCCACTCGTACGGCCTCGACCGCTGCGAGCCGAACGTCACGTTCACGCTGATCGCCATCTCGTACCAGCCCTCGCTGGTCGACGACCCGGTGACGGCGTCGCGGACGGTGCGCCGCCGGGGCACCGACTACACGCGCCTGTCGGCCGTCTACCGGCTGGTGGACGACATCAGCTCCGAAGACGTCGAGATCTCCCTGGAGGAGGCGTACCGGCGCCTCGCCGACCTCCGCCGCAACCGGCACCCCTACCCGGGCTGGGCGCTGACGGCCGCGGCCGGGCTGCTCGCCGGTTCGGCGTCCGTGCTCGTCGGCGGTGACGTCCTGGTGTTCGTGGCGGCCGCGCTCGGCGCGATGCTGGGCGACCGGCTCGCGTGGCTGTGCGCGGGGCGCGGGCTGCCGGAGTTCTACCAGTTCGTGGTGGCGGCGATGCCGCCGGCCGCGATGGGGGTGGCGATCAGTCTGCTCGACCTGCCGGACGTGAAGGCGTCCGCGGTGATCACCGGTGGGCTGTTCGCCCTGATCCCCGGGAGAGCCCTCGTCGCGGGCGTCCAGGACGGTCTGACGGGCTACTACATCACCGCCGCCGCCCGGCTCCTGGAGGTCGGGTATCTGATCGTCGGCATCGTCTGCGGCGTGCTGATGGTGCTCTATCTGGGCGTGACGCTGGACGCGGGCCTCAACCCCGAGACGTCGATCCACACCAGCGACCGGCCGTGGATCCAGATCGCCGCGTCCATGGCGCTGAGCCTCGCCTTCGCGATCCTGCTTCAGCAGGAACGTTCCACCGTGCTGCTCGTCACCCTGAACGGCGGGGTCGCCTGGGTGGTCTACGGTGCCCTCGCGCGGGCCGGGGGCATCTCGCCGGTGGCCGCGACGGCGGTCGCGGCGGGGCTCGTGGGCCTGTTCGGGCAGTTGCTGTCGCGCTACCGGTTCGCGTCCGCGCTGCCGTACGTCACGGCTGCGATCGGGCCGCTGCTGCCCGGTAGCGCGACGTACTTCGGGCTGCTCGAGATCGCCCGGAACAACCTGAACCCCGGGCTCGCCTCGCTCTCCAAGGCGGCCGCCCTGGCCCTGGCCATCGCGATCGGCGTGAACCTGGGCGGCGAGCTGTCCCGGCTGTTCCTCAAGGCGCCGCGGGTGGCCGAGGGCCAGAAGGGGCGCCGCGCGGCCAAGCGGACGCGCGGCTTCTAGGACGGCCTTCGGTCAGTACCTGGGGCGGCCTTGCTGAGGCTCTTCGGGGTACGGGGGCTGCTGGGCCTGGTACTGCCGGCCGTCGTACTGGGGCGGGTACTGCTGATCCCCGTACTGGTCCCCGTACTGCTCGCCGTACTGGCCGTTGGCCTCGTACTGGGGCTGCTGGCCCTGGTAGTAGGGCTGCTGCGGCTGCTGCTGGCTCTGGTACTGCTGGGGGTCCGGCTGGCCGCCGTACTGGGGCTGCTGGGCGTACTGGTCCGGGTACTGCGACTGCTGGGGCTGCTGCTGGCCCTGGTAGTACGGCTGCTGCGGCTGCTGGGCGTACTGGTCCGGGTACTGCGGCTGCTGGGGCTGGTACTGCTGGCCGCCGTACTGGCCGTACGCGTCGTCCTGGCCGCCTTGGCCGCCGTACTGACCGCCCTGCTGCCCCGGGTACGAGGACTGCCCCGGGTACGGGGACTGGGGCTGCTGGGCCTGGAACTGGCCGCCGTCGGCCGCCGGGCCGGACTCCTGGGCCGGGGCCTGGGCGGCCGCCTTCTTGCCCTTGCTCCGGGCCCGCAGGAACTCGATGACGATCGGGATCACCGAGATGAGGACGATCAGGATCAGGATCGCCTCGATGTTCTTGTGGACGAACTCGTGCTTGCCGAGCCAGGCGCCGAGCAGCGTGACGCCCGCGCCCCACAGGATGCCGCCGAGGATGTTGAACGTGATGAACGAGCGATACCGCATGCCGCTGACGCCCGCGATGATCGGCGTGAACGTCCGCACGATCGGCACGAAGCGGGCCAGGACCAGGGACTTCGGGCCGTGCTTCTCGAAGAACTCGTGGGCCTTGACCACGTTCTCCTGTTTGAAGAGCTTGGAGTCCGGGCGGTTGAAGAGCGCCGGGCCGACCTTCTTGCCGAAGAGATAGCCCGCCTGGTCACCCAGGATCGCGGCGACGCAGATCAGCACGCAGGTCAGCCACAGCGGGGTGTCCAGCTTGTTCGTCGTGATCAGCAGGCCCGTGGTGAACAGCAGCGAGTCACCGGGCAGGAAGAAGCCGATGAGCAGGCCCGACTCGGCGAAGACGATCAGCAGCAGGCCCCAGAGGCCGAACTGGTTCAGCAGGTAGTCCGGATCCAGCCAGCTTGGTCCGAGCGCAAGCGTCGTCACGGTTCCGGGCTCCTGTGGGTGTGAGGAAGTGCGGCGGGTGGGGCTTTGCGGGGCGGGCCGTGCGGTGTGATGACAGCGGCCGCCGCCCAAAGTTACCAACGCAAGGTGAAGCGGACAGGTTCCACCGGGTGCCCATGGGCGCACCCGGCTTCCCCCGCCCCCCACCGACCGCGCCGCCCCGTCAGCCCGCGGACCCCGCGCGGGCCCCGTTCGCGTGGATCGCGTCGCGCATGTACGCCGCCAGGCCCGGCCGGATGGCCTCGTACGTCGCCGTGAAGCGGGAGTCGGACACGTACATGTCGCCGAGGCAGCCGTGCAGCTCGTGCGAGCAGTCGTAGTAGCTGGAGCAGATGAAGCGGCGGTGCTCCTCCGCGACGTCCATCGCCTCGGCGGACTCCGCGGGCACTCCGGAGGCCAGCAAGTCGCCCATGCGCGCGTGCAGCGCGTCGAGCTCCTGGGTCAGCCGCTTCCAGTCCTCCTTCGTGTACGCGGCCGTGCGGCGCTGCGACTCGGCGTACGCCTCGGTGTCGCCCCAGCGGCGCTCCACCTCCTCCGCGTGCTCGTCGGGATCGAAGTCTCCGAAGACCTCGAACTTCTCCTCGGGCGTGAGGTTGATGCCCATGCGTCTCGCCTCCATGGCGGTCTCCACGGCCTCGGCCATCTGCTGCAGCTTGGCGATCCGGGCGGTCAGCAGCTCGTGCTGGCGGCGCAGGTGCGCGCGCGGGTCCGCCCGGGGGTCGTCGAGCAGGGCCGCGACCTCGTCGAGGGGGAAGCCCAGCTCCCGGTAGAACAGGATCTGCTGGAGCCGGTCGAGGTCCGCGTCGCTGTAACGCCGGTGACCGGCGTGGCTGCGCTCACTGGGCACCAGCAGGCCGATCTCGTCGTAGTGGTGCAGCGTGCGCACCGTGACCCCGGCGAAACCGGCGACCTGTCCTACGGAGTAGCTCACGGTCTCCGCCCTCTCTTGCTCGGTACGCGTCACAGCCTGAGTCCTCACGTCACGTGAGGTGCAAGCCCAAAGGCTCGGCCATATCCTCCCGAAAGGGACAGCACCCGAGCTTCTTCGGCCGGAAGGATCCGCGATGCCCCTCCACCACGGCCCCGACCGGCCCGACGACCGCTCCCTCTCGGTGAACCCGTTCTACGGCGAGGCGAACCCCGTCGGCGGCATGACCCAGGCCCCGCCCGAGCACCGGCTCCCCGACGGGCCACTGCCGCCCACGACCGCGTACCAACTGGTCCATGACGAGCTGATGCTCGACGGGAACTCGCGGCTCAACCTGGCCACCTTCGTCACCACCTGGATGGAGCCGCAGGCCGGCGTGCTGATGGCGGAGTGCCGGGACAAGAACATGATCGACAAGGACGAGTACCCGCGTACGGCGGAGCTGGAGCGCCGCTGTGTGGCGATGCTCGCCGACCTGTGGAACGCCCCGGACCCGGCGAAGTCCGTCGGGTGCTCGACCACCGGGTCGAGCGAGGCGTGCATGCTCGCCGGGATGGCGCTCAAGCGGCGCTGGATGAAGCGGAACGCCGGCCGCTACCCGTCGCGCGAGGCCCGGCCGAACCTCGTGATGGGCGTGAACGTGCAGGTCTGCTGGGAGAAGTTCTGCGACTTCTGGGAGGTGGAGGCCCGCCAGGTGCCCATGGAGGGCGACCGCTTCCACCTCTCCCCCGAGGCCGCCGCCGAGCTGTGCGACGAGAACACCATCGGCGTCGTCGCCGTCCTGGGGTCCACGTTCGACGGCTCGTACGAGCCCGTGGCGGACGTCTGCGCGGCCCTCGACGCGCTCCAGGAACGCACCGGGCTCGACATCCCCGTCCACGTCGACGGGGCGTCCGGCGCGATGGTCGCGCCGTTCCTCGACGAGGACCTGGTCTGGGACTTCCGGCTGCCGCGCGTGTCGTCGATCAACACCTCCGGGCACAAGTACGGGCTCGTCTACCCGGGGGTCGGCTGGGCGCTGTGGCGTACGCCCGCCGAGCTGCCGGAGGAGCTGGTGTTCCGCGTGAACTATCTCGGCGGTGACATGCCGACGTTCGCGCTGAACTTCTCCCGGCCGGGGGCGCAGGTCGTGGCGCAGTACTACACCTTTCTGCGGCTCGGGCGGGAGGGGTACCGGGCGGTGCAGCAGGCGTCCCGGGACGTGGCGCGGGATCTGGCCGCGCGCATCGAGGCTCTGGGGGACTTCCGGCTGCTCACCCGGGGGGACGAGTTGCCGGTGTTCGCGTTCACGACCGCGGCGGACGTTTCGGCGTACGACGTGTTCGATGTGGCTCGGCGGTTGCGGGAACGGGGGTGGCTGGTGCCGGCCTATACGTTCCCGGCCAACCGGGAGGACCTCGCTGTTCTCCGGGTCGTGTGCCGCAACGGGTTCTCGGCCGATCTCGCGCAGTTGTTCGTGGAGGATCTCGGGCTGCTGCTGCCCGAGCTGCGGCGGCAGCCGCAGCCGCCGACGCGGG
>NZ_AOPZ01000342.1 GCF_000414115.1 Streptomyces aurantiacus JA 4570 | reverse complement strand
ACGTTCGTGCAGGCGGGCGCCCTCCTCCAGGACGAGTTCGGTGTCGATGCCCGCGGGTATCTTGATGCCCGCGTGGTGCCGCCAGGTCGCCACCGGGTCGCCCCACGCCTCCACGGCGAAGGTCCAGTCGCCCTCCCGGTCGGGGGTGACCCGCGCGCCCCACCGGTCGGTGCCGGGCGCCAGCTCCCGCATCGGGGCCCAGGGGCCCGCGTGCCCCTCGGGGTCGCGCAGCACGACGTTCCCGGCGACCGCGTCGTGGCCCTCGCGGAAGAGGGTCGCGGTGACCTCGAAGGTCTCGCCGACGACGGCCTTGGCGGGTTTGCGCCCGCCGTGCACGACCGGGCCCACGTCGAGGACGGGGACGCGTCCGGTGAGGGCTCTGGACACCTGGGGCGCCTCGGACACCAGGGGCGCCTGCGGCGCCGGGGACGCCTCGGGCGTCCTACGGGATTGGGGCATGACCGCTCCTGTTCCGCGTGCGAGTGGGCGGAGGTGGGCTGTGGAGGGGTTCCGCGGCGCACGCGCACGAGGCCCGCGAGACCGTCGCGGGCGTGTGCGTGTGCGTACCGGAGGAGCCTTCCCACGCTTCTCGGGTGGGCAATCCGGCGCTTTGTTAACTACTCGCGCGTAACGGTCCGCACAAGACCGGCCTCGCGAAACACTCGGTAAGACATGCGCGGGACCGGCCCCGCCCGGAAGGACGGAGCCGGTCCCGAACTGGCCCGCCATGGCCGGAAGTTGCTGCTTAAAGGCCGCCCACCTGCACCAACTTGTTCGGCGACCCGGACCCGGCGCCGGACACCCGGCCCGTGGCGGCCCGTCCGCCGAGCGCCTTGGCGACCGCGGCCGGCTTCGCCGAGGGATGGCCGGAGAGATACAGCGCGGCCGCGCCCGCGACGTGCGGCGCCGCCATCGACGTACCCGAAGAGAGGGCGGACGCGCCGTCGTTCCGGATCGAGGCCGACCGGATCGAGACGCCGGGCGCGAACAGGTCCAGCCCCGCACCCCAGTTGGAGAAGCCCGCGCGGGCGTCCCGGCGGTCGGTGGCGCCGACCGTGAGGGCCTGTTTGACGCGGGCCGGTGAGTTCAGGTCCGCGCGTTCCCCCTCGTTGCCCGCCGCGACCGTGTACGTCACGCCGGACGCTATGGAGGCCCGCACGGCCGCGTCGAGCTGGGCGTTGGGCGGGCCGCCGAGGCTCAGGTTGGCCACCGCGGGCCTCTTCGCGTACCGGGTCACCCAGTCGATGCCGGCGAGGACCTGCGCGATGGTGCCGGAGCCCCTGTCGTCGAGCACCCGCACGGCCACGATCCTCGCCTTCTTCGCGACGCCGTACTTGGTGCCCGCGACGGTCGCGGCCACATGCGTGCCGTGGCCGTGCCGGTCCTGCGCCACCGCGTCGTTCTGCACGAAGTCCCGCCCTGACCTGGCGCGTCCGCCGAAGTCCCGGTGCGAGGTGCGTACGCCGGTGTCGATGACGTACACCGTGACGCCCGCGCCCGCCCGTCTCGGCGCGGTGTACGACTTGTCGAGCGGCAGCCGCTTCTGGTCGACGCGGTCGAGGCCCCAGGACGGCGGGTTCTGCTGCCGCGCGCCCGTCCGCACCCGTGCGTCCGGGACCACACCGGCGACCGCCGGGTCGGCGGCGAGGCGCCGCGCCTGCGATGCGTCGGCCCGCACGGCATAGCCGTTGAGCACGGCGCTGTACGTACGGTCGATGCTCGCCCCGTACTTCCGGGCGAGGTCCCGGCCCGCGCCGGACGCGGCCTTCGTGCCGGGCGCGAGGGTCACGATGTAACCGTGCTGGGGGCCCGCGCCGGTGGCGGGCGTGGCGGGTGCGGCGTGTGCGGGTGCCGGGACGGCCGACAGCGCCGCCGCCGTGGCGAAGGCCGCCACAACTCCCGCGAGGCGTAGGCGTCTTGCGCGTGGTTCAGTCATGTACCGGATCCCTCCCCTGAGTACCCCGAGCGTCTCGTGCGCGGAGAACGGTGACAAGGCGCCAAGGCCGCACCAGGGGGTGGAAGCGGCCATACCGGCGCGAACCATGGTCAACTCGCCTGTGCTCAAAGGTGGAGCTTGGGTCTCTGCCAGTAAAGTGGAGGATTGACTTGGGTTTTCGCGGTGCCCGATGATCCAGTCAGGGCCCAGGGCGGCAACCCGCGCCGGACCCCCGCCGCAGTCCGGACTGCGACGGGGGCGAGGGCGGGTGCCGACCCACCGCCCCGTCACGCCCGTCGCCCCGGTATGGGGACGATGTCCGAAGACCGCCAGCGGGGCGTGGGGAGCTCGGTGACCCTGTGAGCCATGACGACCTTGCCCACGCCCACCGCCACCCCCACGCTCACGCCCACTCCCACGACCGGCGCCCGCGCGGTGCTCACCGCCATGTACGCCGCCGAGGCCCGCTATCTGGCGGCGGGCGGCCCCGGCCGCGCCTCCTTCGACCTGCTCGCGCCCTACTTCGCCCCGGACGTCGTCCTGCACCAGGCCGACGCCCTGCCGTACGGCGGGACATGGCGCGGGCACGACGGCCTGGAGCGGTTCTTCCTCGCGATGAGCGCCGCCTGGGCGGAGTTCGAGATCGGGGAGCAGCGGTTCCTCGCGGGCGGAGGCCCCGGGCCGGACGAGGAGACCGCGCACGGCGGGACCGTCGTCGTACGGAGCGAGATCCGGGCCCGGGCGCGGGCGACCGGGCGGGAGCTCGCCTTCCCGATCCTGCAGACGGTGACGGTCGCGGACGGCCGGATCACGGAGGTGTGGCCGTTCTACTGGGACACGGCGGCGATCGCCGCGGCGTGCGGAGAGGAGCACGCCGGGGCGTAGCGGGGGGCCGTGGCCGGGGGCGGCCGATGACCCGCGGTGGTGGCCGTTCCGCGTTGACAGGGTGCGGAACGGCGTCTGTAATGGGCGCGTGCCACGTGGTGCCGGCCAGAGAGCAGTGGGCAGGCCGGTGACCGGGCGAGCACCTTCACCAAGGGACATGACCTTGCGCCCTCACTCCACCTCGCCGTGCCGCGGCGCCACGCCTCTGACGTGACCGCGCCCGCGCGCCGGGCCGATCCGGCCTGAGCGCGCCCGCACCCCGAGCCACCTCTTGCCTTCGCGGGATCGTCCGCGCGCCTGCGCGTCCCGCGCCTCACCTGTCTGGAGAAGCACTTCCGCATGCCCACGCCCATGTCCACACCCATGCCCGCCCCCGCCCCCGCCCCCGGCCGGCGGGCCCCCCGGGAGATCCGCACCCTCGCCGACAAGCTCCTCGAAGTGCACGACTGGCTGCGCGGCGAGCTGGTACACCTGCGCGCCGAGGCCGCCGCGCACCTCGCCGAACGCGCCGCCCACCAGGGGCCGGGGGAGCCGCCCGCGCCGGGGCTCGGCCTGCAGATCCGGCAGCGCTGCCTGGAGTTCTGCGACGCGCTCACCTTCCACCACACCGGCGAGGACGACCACGTCTTCCCCGGCGTCGCCGCGCACCACCCGCACCTGCGGCCCACCCTGGAGAGGCTCGGCGCGGAACACCTGGCCATCGCCCGGATCAAGGAGAGTCTGGTCGCGCTGCTCGCGGACCTCGCCGCGGCCGACCCCGCGGTGTTCCTCGCGGAGTTCGACCGGATGGCGGCGGAGCTGACGGCCCACCTGGAGTTCGAGGAGACCTGGCTGGTCCCGGTCCTCGCCGAGGTACCGTTCCCGCCGGTAGCGCCCGCACCTGAGGAAGGAACACCCGTGACCACCGACCGACGATCTCCCGTGCGCGTCAAGGACTTCGACCATCTCGTCCTCAACGTCCAGGACGTCGAACGCGCCCTGGACTTCTACTGCGGCACCCTCGGCCTCGAACCGGTACGCGTGGAGGAGTGGCGGGCCGGAAAGGTCCCGTTTCCCTCGGCGAGAGTGAGCCCGGTGACGATCATCGACCTGGTCGCCGGGGAGCGCGGCGAGTCCGGCGAGTCGAATGTCGACCACATCTGCCTCGTCGTCGAGCCGCTGGACTGGCAGGAGGTCGTCGACTCCGGCCCGTTCACCGTCCTCGAAGGCCCCGTCGGCCGCTTCGGCGCCCGCGGCGACGCGCAGTCGATCTACGTACGGGACCCGGACGGCAACTCCGTCGAGCTGCGCTGGTACCCCGAGGACCAGTAGGAATGCCCTGGGCGGCTCGTCACAGCGCTCGCCCTGAGACGAGCCGCCCCTCACTGGACCCGGCGAACACCGCGCCGCCCAAAAACAGCGGCAGGGACAGCGACTTCGGGGAGCCGCCCACCTTCACATCGGTGTACGGAATGGTCCGCTGCGTGGTGCCCGACGTGCCGCCGGTGAGCGGCATGCTGTTGATGTCGTACTCCCCGACGGCGAGCACCCGGTTCCCGGCCAGGGCGAGCTGCGAGGGCTCGCCGCGGGCCGGCTGGTCCCACAACTCCCTGCCGGTGCGCCACGCGTACGCCGTAAGCCGGTCGGGGAGACGGCCGCGGCGCCTGAAGTCCGGGTCCACGCTCGCGACGACGAGGACGTCGGCCGTGCCCACACGTCGGCCGTGCCCACGACGGGGGCGACGACCGGCTTCTTCCCGGCGCCGATCGTGCGCCCGACGGCAAGGGTCCCGCGGTCCAGCTCCTGTATGCCGCCCCGCGTCCTGGACCAGCACAGGACCGCGCCCTTGTGGCCGATGAGTCCGTCGCACCGCGGCTTCGACACGGTGGCGGCCCGGTCGCCGTCCTCGGTGGACAGCGCGACGGCGCCGCCCTTCTCCAGCGCCGCGTACAGCAGGCCGCCGCGGACGAGCGGCGTGCCCTGGGGCTTGCCCCCGACCGTGCGCTGCCACAACTGCTCGCCGGACGCCGCGCGTCTGGCCCGCAGGGTGGTGGTGCCCGGGTCGGGGGCGCCGTCGGAGTTGAACTCGGCGGTGTACACCACCCCGTGTGCGTACGTCATCGAGATCAGGCCCGCGTGGCGGGGTGTCGCGTGCCGCCAGATCTTCCGGCCCTTCCGCAGGTCGAGGCCGCTGACGCCGAGTTCGCTGGGTACGTAGACCCGCTTGCCGTCGGTCTCGGGCGGCAGCTCCTGGACGCCGGTGGGCCGACGGGGGAAGCCGGGCGCCGACCAGCGTTCGTCGCCCGTCGCCGCGTCCAGGGCCCGCGCCCCGCCGCGTCCGTCGCGGCACACGAGCGTGGCCCCGGCCAGGACACACCCCGTCCCCTTCGTGCCCCGGTCCTGCGGCAGCTTCCGGGACCAGGGGCGCCAGCCTTCGGGGAGCGCGTCCTTGCGCACGGCCGACGGGCCCAGCTCGCCGGAGTGGTCCGCGTTGCCGTACGTGGTGACGAGGCGGTCCGCCGGGGTTCCGGCGGCGCTCGGCGGTTTCGACGGCGTGCTCTCCGGGTCGTCCCTCAACGCGTCCGGCAGGGTGACGGCGGCCACGACAAGGCCCGCCGTCACGGCTCCCGCCGTCAGGACCCATGGCCAACGGCGTCGCCGTCGGGGCGCGGCCGCAGGGGGGACAGGCGGCACCGGCGCCGCGTGGGGCGGCGGTGACGGGGGCGTCGGCAGGCGGGGCCCGGCGTCGCCCGTCATGGTCTCGGCGCTCGCGAACTCGCCGTGCAGATCGGCCCGTTCGAACCCGGCGGCGGCTCCCCGGTACTCGGCGAACAGCGAGAGCACGCCTGCGGGCCACGGGAAGAGGGCTTCTCCGGGGCCGGAGAGGGCCTCGGCCAGGGCCGTCGCCGTGGGGCGCCGGGCCGGGTCGGGGTGCAGGCACGCGCTGATCACGCCGCGCAGTTCCGCCGGCACCCGGGACAGATCGGCGTCACCCCGCACGATGCGGAAGACGACCGAAGCGGGCTCCGGGTCGTCGAAGGGGCCGTGACCCGTCGCGGCATGGCACAGGACCGCCCCCAGCGAGAACACGTCCGACGCCGGGACGACTGCGCCCGAGCCCTCGATCTGCTCCGGGGACAGAAATCCCGGCGTGCCCACGAGGGCGCCCGTCATCGTCAGGGCCGTCGCCTCGAAGACCTGCGCTATGCCGAAGTCGATCAGGCGCGGGCCGTCGGGCGTGAGCAGGACGTTGCCCGGTTTCAGGTCCCGGTGCAGGACCCGCGCCGCGTGCACGGCCGTGAGCGCGCGGGCGAGCCCGGCGCCGAGGGCCCGCACCGCCGGTACCGGCAGCGGACCGCCGCGCGCGACCGCGTCGGCAAGGGACGGGCCCGGCACGTACTCCGTGGCCAGCCAGGGGAGTTCGGCGTCCGCGTCCCCGTCCACCAGGGCGGCGGTGTACGGTCCCGCGACCGCGCGGGCCGCGGCGATCTCCCGCCGGAACCGGGCCCGGAACGCGTCGTCCAGGTCCAGCTCCCGGCGTACAGCCTTCAACGCGACCAGCGAGGACGCCCCGGCGGTTTCCTCCCGGCGCGCGAGGAACACCTCGCCCATGCCGCCCGCGCCGATCCTGGCGAGCAGGCGATAGGGGCCGATGCGACGGGCGCCGCCCCGCGGCAGGGGGGTGAGCATGCGACTCCTCGGTTAGGGAAGGGCCACCGACGAGATCCGGCCCTCGTCGTAGACGATGTGCGCGACGCCGCCGAGGGCCAGGACCGTCGGTGGGCGCAGCGTCTCGGAGATCACGCTGCCGTTGGCGCTCTGCGGGGGCGCGTGCCGGTCGCCGGGCGCGCCCGGCACCGGCCGCCGGACCGCCCCGCCGCCCCGGCGGTCGAGCGGAATGGCGTACAGCGCCCGGCTGTCGGCGTAGACCGCGCGGTCGCCGAGGATGAGCGGGGCGGAGGGCGGGACGTTGCCCTTCGGCCGCCGCTCGGTGCGCACCACGCCTCCCGACGTCCGGTCGCTCACGAGGACCCGGCCCTGGGCCACGAGCACCGCCGACGCCTGGCTCGCCGCGCTCACTCCGGGAGGCTCGGAGCCGCTCTTGAGGTCCGGGTACGGGATCGGGGAGCCCGTCCGCCTGAGGGTGCGGGGGGTGAGCCGCCACACCGACGGGAGGGCCTGCGCGCCGCCGTCGCCCACCTCGGGCAGGGGCGTGCACACGACGTCCTTCGCGGTCACGAGCACGTCCGCGCAGTCGTCGTCGGACTGGCCGAGGAGAGCGCCGGTCCGGGCGTCGTACGCCGCGAGGCCGCGCTCCTCGTCGGCGTACACCACCCCGTCGCGCAGCGCCCGCACGGCGTACCGGTTGATCTCGGCCTTGGCCGTGATGGGCGCGCCGAGGTCCTGCTCCCAGAGGTGGCGGCCGGTGGCCGCGTCGTACGCGTGCAGGGACGCCCGCGCGTCGTCCTTCAGGTACGACTCCTCCGCCACCGCAAGCACGACATCGTCGTCGAGCAGCGGCCCCAGGGTGAACGTGCCCTTCCCGGGCGGGGGTTCGGCGTCCCACAGGACGCGGCCCGTGGCCGAGTCGCGCAGTTGCAGGACGCCTTCGTGGGCGATGACCGCCTTGCCGCCCCGCGCCTGCGGGTGGAGCCCGTCGCCCGGCATGAAGAAGACGCCGCTCGGGCTGTAGTACGCCTCCCCCACATCGCCCTCCCGATCGACGGTGCCGGACGTCCACAGCCGCTTGCCGTCGCTCGCGCGCACCGCCTCGTACGTGCCGTTCGTGAGGAGGCACACCACGGCGCGGGTGTCGGCGGTGCACGACATCGGCGCGTGGCCGAGCTTCCCGCGCCACGGCCGCCAGCCCTGGGGGCGCTGCGTCGCGACCTGGCGCACGACGCCCGACCCGTCCTGGGTGCCGCCCGCGTCCACACCGGCCTCCGCGATCAGCTTCTTGACGGCGGCCGGGTCGGTCGGGCCCGGCTCGACGGAGCCCGGCCGCGCCGAGGCGCCGGGCCGCTTGGCATCCGCGCCGGAGCCGTCGCCGCCGTCCGTCGACCAGGGGCCCCACACCGCGAGCACGCCGCCGCACACCGCCGCCGCCACGCCCACGCCCACGCCGCCGA
>NZ_AOPZ01000341.1 GCF_000414115.1 Streptomyces aurantiacus JA 4570 | reverse complement strand
TGCACCTTCAGATCGCGCACCTCGAGGAAGGCGGTGGGAGCGGGCGAGCCGGAGACCACTTCGCCGACGGCTGCCCCGGACTTGGACGCGGAGGTGCTCTCGGGAGCGGCTCCGCTCTTGGACAGTTCGGTCATCCCAGCCTCACTCGCGGGTCGATGACGGCGTACAGAAGGTCCACGACGAGGTTGGCGACGGCGATCGCGAGGGCCGCGCACAAAGTGACGCCGAGGATCACGGGCAGGTCCTTGCTGCTGATGGCCCTGACCGCTTCGAGACCGAGGCCCGGAAGGTTGAAGGTGGACTCGGTGAGCACGGCACCGCCCATGAGCACGCCGAGGTCGAGTCCGAAGACGGTGAGGATCGGCGTCATCGCGGAGCGCAGCGCGTGTCTGCGGATGACGGCGGGCTCGCCGAGGCCCTTGGCGCGCGCGGTGCGGATGTAGTCCTCGCCGAGCACTTCCAGCATGGTGGCGCGGGTGAGGCGGGCGTACATCGCGGCGTTCAGGAAGGCGAGCACGATCCACGGCAGGATCAGCGTCTGGATCCAGACGTCGACGGAGTCGTCCGTACTGAGGCTGTCGGCGATCTCCACCCAGCCCAGGTTGTGGACGAAGATGCCCATCGCGATCATGCCGGTGAAGAAGACGGGGAGCGAGACGCCGCCGAGGGCGGTGGTCATCGCGGCGCGGTCCCACACCGTGCCCCGCTTGAGCGCGGAGACGACACCGGTGAGAACACCGGCGCCCAGCCACAGCACACAGGCGCCGGCGGCGAGCGCGCCGGTCACGGGCAGGGCGTCCTTGAGGGTCTCCCAGACAGGGGCCTCGGTACGGAAGGAGTAGCCGAAGCAGGGCGCCGGGCAGTGCGTGACATCGCTGCCGTTGGCGTAGTCCCGGCCCATCGGGATGCCCTTGATGAAGTCCCAGAACTGGATGATCAGCGGGTCGTCGAGGCCGAGTTTGGTCCGGATGCCTTCGAGCTGCTCGGCTCCGGCCTGCTTCCCTGCGAAGAGGACGGCGATGTCCTGTCCCGCCCACTTGGGCAGCATGTAGAAGACGGTGAAGGTCGCGAGCAGTACGACCAGCACCATGATGATGACGGCGATCAGGCGCCGGATGAGATAAGCAAGCACTGTGCGCGGCCCGGCGGTGGCCCGGTCCCCCTTGTGAGGGGCCCTGGCCACCGCCCGGGGCCATCACCTGCCCTTCGGACTGGCGGGATTCGGCGGCGGTGTGGCGGTCGGTCGAGGACGGTCGCCGCGGCGGGATTCACGCCCGCCGCGGCGGCTCTCCGGCGTTACTTCTTGTCGTTGACGCCGAGCGAGACGTAGTCGTACCGGCCGTTGTAGGCGTCGGACATGTAGGCGTTCGTCAGCCGCTCGCCGCGCCAGGTGATGTTCTTCTCGTACAGGAACGGCATCCAGTCGGCCTGGTCGAGGATGCGCTTGTCGATCTTCTTGTAGATCTCCGCGGCCTTGTTCAGGTCGGTCTGGGCGATCGCGTCGTCGAACATGGCGTCGATCTTCTTGTCCTTGATCTGGGACTCGTTGTAGTTGCCGTTCTCGACGAGGAAGCGGCTGTCGAACAGCGGCTGCGCGTAGCCCTGGCCGGTCGGGAAGTCCGGACCCCAGCCGCTCATCTGCATGCTGTAGCCGCGCTTCTTCACGACGGACGGCGAACCGGTGATGCTGGCCGAGTCGGCGCCGTCGAGCTGCTCGACGGAGACGTTGATGCCGACCTTCTTGAGCTGGGCCTGCAGGGCCTCGGCGGTGTCGACCTCGCCCGGGTTGTTGTTGCGGGCGGTGAGCTTGGCGCTGAAGCCGCCCGGCTTGCCGCACTGCTTCAGCTCGTCCTTGGCCTTGGCGATGTCCGGCTTGCCCTTGCGCTCCAGGACGCCGTACGGGTCGTAGTCGCTGGAGCCCGGGACCGCCTTCGGCAGGGTGCTGTTGGCGATGTCACCGGCCGCGAGCTTGCCGCCGCGGGTCTGCTGCAGGCCCGCGAAGTCCGTGCCGTAGAAGACGGCCTTGCGGCAGTGCACGTTGTCGAACGGCTTGGCCGTGTGGATCAGCGCGACATAGCGCACGAAGGACGTGTGCATGTTGTCGACGTTCGCCTTGTGCTTCTGCACCGCGGTGACACGGCCGGACTGGGTCATGCCCGTGCCGTTGAGGTCGACGTCGTAGTCGCCGCTCATCAGGCGCTTGTCGTTCTCCTCCAGGTTGGCGGAGATCGTCACGTCGACCTTGTCCGGCAGGGCCGGGCGGATCGGGTCCGAGTCCTTCTTCCACTTGTCGTTGCGGACCAGGACGATCTTCTTGCCGGGCTTGTACGACTGGAACTTGTACGGGCCCGAGGAGAACGGCCGCGAGGTGTACTTGGCCTTGGTGTCCTTGGCCGCCTTCACCGGGGAGCCGGCCGGCATCGCCAGGAACTGCTCGAAGTCACCGTTGCGCTTGGGCAGTTTGAAGACGATGGTCTTGTCGTCGGGCGTCTCGATCGCCTTCAGACCCAGCTTGTCCTTGGACGTGTCCTTGTACGGGCCCTTGTACTCGCCCTTGGGGTCGAGCGTCTGGCGGATGTAGCCAGGGCCACCGGTGATGGTGTCGGTCGCCCACAGGCGCTCGATGCCGTACTTGACGTCCTTGGAGGTCAGCGGCGAGCCGTCCTCCCAGGTGACGCCGTCACGCAGCTTGTACGTGTAGGTCTTGCCGTCCTTCGAGATCTTCGCGGTGGACTCGGCGAGGTCCGGGACCAGCTTGGTGCCGGCCTTGCCCGGCTTGGTGTCGTACGACACCAGCTGCCGGGTGTAGAACCGCATGAAGTCCCAGGACATGCCGTAGTAGGCGCGCTGCGGGTCGGCCGAGTCGAGGTCCTGCTTGCCGACCATGCGCAGCGTGCCGCCGGCCTTCTTGGACGGGTTGGCGACCTTGTTCAGGGCGGCGTTGTAACCCGCACCCTTCCCGCCGCCGTTGTCGTCGTCGCCACCGCCGCACGCCGTGGTGGTGACCAGTGCCGCGACGACGAGGGCCGCACCAGCGGTGAGCCGTCGTTTCGGGGAAACTCTGGGCATTTTCTCGCAACCTCCGAGATTCGCGGTCCCTGGCCTATCGCTGCCGAGAACCATGGAATGAGCCACCTGACCAGCGGCAGGGGCAAGTCAGTTGGACTGCTAGCGGGTTCCCTTGGGGTCGAGCGCGTCGCGCAGTCCGTCCCCGAAGAGGTTGAAGGCGAGCACCGTGATGAAGATCGTCACACCCGGGAAGACCATGAACATCGGGTCGTGCTCGTACGTTTCGAGGGCGTCGCGCAGCATGCCTCCCCAGGAGGCGGTCGGCGGCTTGACACCGGCGCCGAGGAAGCTCAGGGCGGCCTCGGTCAGGATGTTGGTCGGGATCATCAGCGTCGCGTAGACGGTGATGGGGGCGACCAGGTTGGGCAGCAGTTCCTTGAAGAGGATGTGGCGGCGGCCGCCGCCGAGGCTCTTGGCCGCCTCGACGTACTCGCGCTCGCGGAGCGAGAGCGTCTGGCCGCGCACGATGCGTCCGATGTACGGCCAGCCGAAGAAGCCGATCACAAGGACGAGGATCGCGACGCGCACGCTCGTCCCCTCCAGACCCATCAGGTCGTCGGGGAGCACCGAGATCAGGGAGATGATGAAGAGCAGCTGCGGGAACGAGAGCAGCACGTCCATCACGCGGCTGATCAGGGCGTCCACCCAGCCGCCGAAGTAGCCGGCGATGATCCCGAAGAGCGTGCCGAGGACCACGGCGACGATCGCCGCGAGGAACGCCACGAGCAGCGAGATGCGTGCGCCGTAGACGATCCGGCTGAACACGTCGCGGCCCTTGTTCGGCTCGACGCCGAACAGGAAGTCGCCGCTCACGCCGCCGAGCGAGCCCGTGGGCAGGTTGGTCAGCGGGTCCAGCTTGTCCTGGTGGAAGTCGTTCGGCGGGTGGCCGAGGACGCTCACGATCAGGGGCGCGAAGACGGCGACCAGGACCAGGACCAGCACGGTGATGCCACCGGCCAGCGCGACCTTGTCCCGCTTCAGCCGGTTCCAGGCGATCTGCTTGAGGGACCGCCCCTCGACCTTCTTCACCCCTGCACCGGCTGCGGGAGCGACGTCCTCAGTGGGTTTCGCGTCCGCAGGTGTGTCATGCAATGGCGCCGTCATCGTGGCAGGGACCCCTCTCAACCGGCGGTGACCGGCCCGCACTTGCCGCTGTAGCGACGTGATCAGTCCGTCGTACACAGGGGCGAAGGCCCCTTGTGAGCGGGAGTCTTCAACGGGGTCGTGATCTGTTACCAGACTTGTCGGGGAATGGATGCGCAACCGTGATGCTGATCGAGGTGTTCCGTTATCCGGACGAGGCTGAACGCCGGGCGAACACGGGGCAGTTGGGGGGCAAGGCACCACAGGTGTCCATACCGTCGCTCGCGCCCCGTTAGCGGACATCGTGCACGTCAGTGCTGATCAGCCCGGTGACGAAGGGTGATTTCCGGACGCCGACCGGACGCCGACCGGACGATGTCCGGATCGGTACGGTGGGGATTTAGGGGGTTTTGCGGGATTTTTTTCAGTACGGTGCGGGATAGCCGTATCCGCCTGCGGCGGGGGCGGGGGCCGCCTGCGGGTCGCGGTCGTAGAACGGGCGGGCGTTGGCGCGCAGCCACATCGCCACCGGGTCGTGCGGGTCGGCCATCGCGACGGTGGAGACCGGCAGGCCCTCGGGAACCGCACCGATGGACTGCTGCATCATCGCGCGGACCGTGTCGACGGAGCCGGGCGAGGTGTCGTACACGTCCAGGCCGATGGCCAGGTACGGAGCGCCGAGGGCGGGCTGGACCCAGGCGCGGCGCAGCGAGCGGACCGCCGGGGTGCGGTGCGCGTTCTGGGTCAGCAGGGCGTAGAACTGGGGGAGTTCGATGGCCGGGTCGGTCAGCCGCAGCGGGCCCGCGGGCTGCACGTCGAGGCCGCTCGCGATGCGGCGCAGGTCCAGCCAGGGGACGCCGACGCCGCCGCCCGGGGCGTGCGGGTTGAGCCACAGGCCGTAGTGGTCGGGGTACAGGGCGCGGGCCGCGTCGGCGCCGCCGATCACTTCGTACCCGCGGTTCCAGCCACTGGCCGAGAGCTCCTGGGCGGAGGTCACACAAGGGGCGTAGCCCAGGCCCTCGACCTCCATGTTTCCGTACTGCGCGTCGGGAGAACCGGCCTGGCCGTGCCAGAGCAGCATCCAGACGCGGCCGTCGGCGAGGGCGTGCAGGAGCGCCTCGTACGCGTCATAGCGACCGGGGGTCACCTGGCGCAGCATGTGCTCGACCTGTCCCGCTGCGGCCGTGCCCGACGCACTCACCCGTAACCGCCCCTTTGCGACGAACCCCGACGTATCCACGTACCCGACCTGCCCGCACGGCTGTGTCGACGTGGTCGGGTTCCCAGCTTACTTCTGGCGGGGGCGCCTTGATCGGGGCTCGCGTCCCGAAAGCGTCCCGGTTGCTGCCGGGCCTCGCGCCCCCGCGCGCGGCAACCCCCCGCCACCGCTGCGCGGTGGCTTCTCCCACCCG
>NZ_AOPZ01000340.1 GCF_000414115.1 Streptomyces aurantiacus JA 4570 | reverse complement strand
GGACGTGGACCGGGTGTCGGCGGTGGCCCGCACCCACCTCGGCGACCGACCGTACACAATCGCGTTCGAGGAGGGCGGGCACCTGAGCCCCGAAACGGCCCGCGATCACGCGCCGCCGCCCGTCGGCGCAGCCCACGGCCCCGCGCCCACCTCCACGCGCCCAGACGCCGACCGGCCCACGTCCACCCCAAAAGCCGCAAACAGGCCGGACCCCGCCAGCCCCGCCCGCCGCTTGTAACGCGCCTCCGCACCCGCGGTCAACCGCTGCTTTCCGGTCGAAGGCCGCGCCGCAGAAAACAACCAACCGCTCATTTTCCCAGGTCAGCCGGTTGTTCCGCGTTATACCACCTGACTACATCCGCGTCCTGGGCGGTCGACAGGTGCGCCGCCCGGCCGCCCTGAGCTGCCCGAACGGTCATTCGGCCCTCGCTCAGCGGAGCCAGTCATCCGGAAATCGACCATCCGTTTGCCGCTCACTCAGCGCACTTGCCAGACTCCTCACCGCAACCGCAAGCAGCACACGCAATCTCCATGTAACACCCGGCAATACCCACAAGAAACACAATCCTTGCACCATCAACCAGCATTGAAGGAGCGTCAAAGTGCGTCACCTCCTGAAGACCGTGAGCGCGGCCGCCGCCGTGGCCGCCGGAGTCCTGACCGTCTCAGCGGTCTCGACCGGCGCGGCCGGGGCAGCGACCCCTGAGCCGACGGGCCTCTACGCGCCGTCGGACCTTGTGCTCACCGTCGGCCAGGGCGAAGACGCCGCCACGGCCACGGTGCAGCGCGCGGTCACTCTCAGCTGTGCGCCCAGGGCCACCGGCACTCACCCCGCGCCGCGCGCGGCCTGCGCCGAACTCGACTCCGTCGAGGCGAAGTTCGACCAGCTCGTCGACAAGGCGCCGAAGGGCGTGTGCACCAAGGAATGGAACCCGGTCGTGGTCTCCGCGGCCGGCGTCTGGCAGGGCAAGCACGTCGCGTGGACAACCACGTTCGGCAACCCGTGCATGAAGAACGCGGCAATCGCGAACGGCGCCCTGCTCAACTTCTGACGGACCGTCCGTCCCCGCACGACTCCTGACGGACCCTCCGTCCTCCCCGGACACCTCGGCAACCTTTCGTGGGGGGAGGAAGCCGAGGCACGCGGCCCCCGATGTCCCGAGCATCGGGGGCCGCACAATGCGTTCTTCCGGAACCTGCCGGAAGTCCCGGCACCCTTCGGGAGCCCCTGGAACCTTTCGGAAGCCCCGGAACCTGCCGGATGCTGTCCGGGAACCCGTCCGGCCCGAGGAGGTCCCCCGTGCCCACCCCCGACCCCGCCGTCCACGACGGCCTGCCCGGCGGCATCGGCGTGTCCCGGCTGCGCGTGTACGACTGGCCGGCCGCCGACGGACTCCGGGGCGGCACGCCCCACCTGCATCTCACCTGCACGGAGGGCTACACGGTCGTGAGCGGCCGCGGCGCCGTCCAGACCCTCACCCCCGCCGGCTTCCGGCAGGACCCGCTCGCGCCCGGGGCCCTCGTGTGGTTCACTCCCGGCACCATCCACCGGCTCGTCAACGAGGGCGATTTGACCATCCATGTCCTGATGCAGAACAGCGGTCTGCCCGAGGCGGGCGACGCCGTGCTCACGCTGCCGCCGCACCTGCTCGCCGACCCCGCGACGTACCGCGCGGCCGTCGCCCTGCCCGCCGACGGAACCGAACAGGCCACCGAGGCCGCCGCCCGGCGCCGGCGCGACCTGGCCGTCGAGGGGTTCACCGCGCTGCGCGCCGCCACGGGGGCCGGTGACCCCGAGCCGCTGGCCGCCT
>NZ_AOPZ01000339.1 GCF_000414115.1 Streptomyces aurantiacus JA 4570 | reverse complement strand
CCAGTACGTCTCCAGGGCGGCGGCGGCCGTGACGAAGGCCGGGTTGTTGCCGCGGAAGGTGCCGTTGTGCTCGCCCGGCTCCCACACGTCCAGCTCGGGCTTGAACAGGGTGAGCGCCATGGGCAGGCCGTAGCCGCTGATGGACTTGGACACCGTCACGATGTCCGGCACGATGCCCGCCTCCTCGAAGGAGAAGAACGCGCCGGT
>NZ_AOPZ01000338.1 GCF_000414115.1 Streptomyces aurantiacus JA 4570 | reverse complement strand
GCCCGGCGTTTGAGGGCGAGCCGCGAAGCGGCGAAAAAGGGGGGGAGAGGGGCGCAGCCCCATCAGGCGGGGCGGCGGACCAGGAACGCCGCGCCCGCGCCCGCGGCAAAGAGGGCGAACACCGAGACGCCCGTCGCGAGCCACGTCGCCCCGAGCCACTGCCCGCCGAAGTAGCCGAGACCCACGCTGTACCCGGCCCAGGCCACGCCCGCCAGGGCGGACCAGGGGAGAAACTCGCGCACCCGCCGGTGCGCCGCCCCCGCGCCGAGCGAGACGATCGAGCGCCCCGCCGGGGCGAAGCGGGCGATGACGACGAGAACACCGCCGCCGCGCGCGAGCGCCGTACCGAGACGTTCCTGCGCGCTGGTCAGGCGCCGGGAGCGGGCGATCGCGCGGTCGAGGCGTGCGCCGCCGCGCCAGGCGATGCGGTACGCGACCAGGTCACCGAGCACGGACGCCGTCGCGGCGCAGAGCATCAGGAGCAGGATGTCCGGCACGTCGTTCGGGACCCGTCCGGTGCCGGAGCCGGCGGCCGCGGCCGCGGTGGCCGCCGTGATGACGAGCACCCCGCTCGGCAGCAGCGGCAGGAAGACGTCGAACAGGACGGAGATCGCCACGACCGCGTAGATCCATGGGCTGCCGGTCAGCGCCCCCACACTCTCCAACACCGAAACTCCCCGTTTTTGCTCCCCCGGTCGGCAACTCGTCGCCGCGATGCGCGGGGAGCGGCGGGTGGCGGCCGTGTGACAGCGGTACAGCGTACGCCGCGGCCTCGCCCATAGATCCATTGGGGGCTCAGATGTTCGCCACGTCACGTTCACCCGGGTGCCGCCCCTGACGCGGCGTACGTCCGCGAAGTCCCGTACGAACGGAGCAGAAGCGCACACAAGGGGCGCTCGACGGGCGGGGCGAGGAGAAGAGGAGAACTCGACGATGGTGGCAGGAATACTCACCGCCGCCGTGGCGGCGGCCGTGCTCGCCGCGAGCGGCGGCGCAACGGGCGAGGGCGCCGACTGCGTGCGCGCCGAGGGGCGGTTCGCGCCGTCCAGGGCGCACTCGCCCGCGCTCACCTACGACCGGAACCTCGTGCCCCCGGGCGCCCGGATCCAGGTCACCCAGCGTCACGAGAAGGGCGGCACCCGGGTCACCCTGCGCGTGCGGGGCGTCGAGCCGGGCTTCGCGTTCGGCGCGCACGTGCACCAGAAGCCCTGCGGCGTCGACCCGGCCGCGGCGGGCGGCCACTACCAGCACCACCCGGATCCCGAGCAGCCGTCGGAGAACCCGGCCTACGTCAATCCGGACAACGAAGTGTGGCTGGACTTCACCGCACAACGGGATGGTTCCGGACAGGCGTCCGCGGTCCACTCCTGGGGCTTCCGGCCCGGCGCCGCGTCCTCGGTCGTGCTCCACCGCGAGCAGGGCGGCGCCGGGGACCGGGTCGCGTGCTTCACCGTGCCGTTCGAGCCGCGCGCCGGGTCGTAACGCCTGGAGACAGCTGGCGACACCTGGGGAGAGCGCGAAGCGCCCCCTTCTCCGTACCGGGAACCACGTACGGAGAAGGGGGCGCCGCTCAGGCGTGCCTGCGGGTCAGGCCGCGATCGGCGTGCGCTCGGCGTCGTCCGCCGCCTTCGGGTCCCGCTCGCCGCGGGCGGCCGCGATGACGCGGTCGAGGCCGAACGCCCCGGAGCCGGTGAAGACGAGCAGCAGGAAGGCCCAGCAGAACATCGCGGAAGCCTCGCCGCTGTTCTGTATCGGCCACAGGGCCTCCGGCTGGTGGACCTTGAAGTACGCGTAGGCCATCGAGCCGGACGACACGAGCGCCGCGGCGCGGGTGCCGAGGCCGAGCAGCACCAGGGCGCCGCCGACGAGCTGGATGACGGCCGCGTACCAGCCCGGCCAGGTGCCCGCGTCGACGGTGCCGCCGCTGCCGTCCGTGCCGCCGAGGGCGCCGAAGAGCGAGGCGGCGCCGTGGCAGGCGAAGAGCAGGCCGACGACGATGCGGAACAGGCCGAGGGCATAGGGCTGGGCGCTGTTGAGACGTCCAGTCATGGTGGGGGACTCCTTCGGTCTTGAGTCGGTTGGGGACGGGAACCGATCGGAGCCCCACATTAGGTCCGCCTAATTAGTACTTGCAACTTCAACATCTGAGTGTTTCGTGAGAATCCGCTGTATCCGGCCGTCGCCGGTGTCCCGGGGGTTCGGTATCCCGTCCTGAACTGTCGCCGCCCCGGCCGGAAACGTTGCCGCCCGCAGCGCCGCCCGCGCCACCGCGTCCGCGTCCGACAGCGTCACCGAGTCCACCCCCGGCCTGGCCCCGGCCGCCGTCACCCAGTGCACCCCCTCCGTCGGCACCCCGAACGCGAACCTCCGTGCGTGGGCCCGCCCTTGGCGGTCGAGCAGGTGGTAGGGGCGGGGCGTGACGTCGAGGCCGCCCGTCTCGTAGCCGTCGACCGTGTGCGGGCGGCACGCCCCGGACCGCAGCAGCTCCGCGAGCAGCGCGTCCCCGGTGCGCCGCAGGTCGGGCTCGGGCAGCCGCGCCTCGACCAGGGTGGTCACCCGCACCTCGGAGCCCGGCACGTCCGGCGAGTGCGCGACGAACGCCCCGTCCTCGCCGCGCACGCCGAGCCGCGGTCCAAGCACCTCCACCACGCCCGCCTCGACCAGCGCCGTCAGCTCCTCGACGCGGCGGCGCGGCGGCCCGATCGACAGGAAGGCGTTGAACGGCGTGTACCAGCCGTCCAGGTGGGCGCGGCGCGAAGCGCCCGCGAGGCCGCCGTGGTCGACGGCGAGCCGCAGTTCGTTGCGCAGGTCGCGGAGCACGTCGAGGGCCGCCTTGAGCGGGCCCGCCACATTGCCGAGGGCGGCCTGCGCGGCGTCCTCGCGCAGATGGCCGAGCAGCCAGGAGCGGAAGTCCCGCGGCGAGCGGAAGACCTGCCCCTCGTACGGGCGCGCGAGGCGGTCCCACGACCAGCGGTCGGCGTCGGCGAACCCGAACTCGTCCAGGACCAGGGCCTCTTGGGGGCTTTCGTGCGCGGTGTCCAGGAAGCGCTCCCGGAAGGCGCGGGCCCGCTCCGCCGCGCCGGACTCCGTCAGCCGCGCCGCGTAGTAGACCGTCTCCACCTCCTTGGCGACCAGCGGCCAGATGTCCGCCAGGAAGTCGGCCGGGTCCCCGCTGTCCGCGCGTTTGCGGAAGCGGGCGATCGCCTCCGGGGTGAGGACGGCCGGCCGATGCCGCCCGTAGGGGCCCTTGGCGTTGTCGCCCCGCGCCTGGTACGGGATGCCCCGGCGCGAACCGGCGTACAGCCGCGGCTCGTTGCCGGACGCCACGTAACGCAGCCCGCCCCGCCCCTGCGGCACGAAGCGTCCGCCGCGCCCCTGCGTCAGGAGCGCCATGTGGTCGAAGAAGTTCAGGCCGAGCCCGCGCAGGAGGACCGGCTCGCCCGGTGCGAGGGCGGTGAGGTCCACGTCGGCCGGATTGGCGGGCGGGACGTGGCGCAGGCCGTGGCGGGCGGCGTACGCCGTCAGCTCCCGCTGGGCCCGGTCGCCGGTCTCGGGCAGGTGGCCCTGGGCGAGGACGACGGCCGAGAGCCCGGATATCTCGCGGGAGTTGTCGAGTACGAGGGTCTGCGCGCCGCAGGGCGTGCCGGCCGCGTCGGCCGTGTCGACCAGGCGGACCGCGCGGGCCGCGTGCGTCTCGACGCGGACGGTGCCGGGGGCGGCGCGCACGGTCTCGGCGAAGAACCACTCCAGATAGCGGCCGTAGTCGGCGCGCGTCGGGTAGTCGTCCGGGCCGAGCCCGGGTATGTGCCCGCGCGCGGCCCACTCGTACAGGCTCGGGCCCGGCCGGATCGGCCCCGCGCAGTCGACGCTCGGGTCGGTGAACAGCGTCACCTGGGAGGCGACGGTGTTCATCAGGAGCTCGGGGGACTGGGCGGTGCGCCACACCCGGCCCGGCCCCGGTGGCGCCGGGTCGACCACGTGGACCGTGAGGCGTGCCCCCGGCGGCAGCAGCTCGGCGGCCGACGCGCACAGGCGCTCCAGGACGCTCGTGCCGCGGGGGCCCGCGCCGACGACGGCTATGGAGGGGTCGGCGGTCGCAGCAGCAGACAAGGGCGTGACTCCCGGTACGGGTGGGGCGCAGGAAGCGGACGGTGCGCTTCATCATGCCCTGCGGGGCTTTCCCCAGTCCCGCCCCTTCCCGCGCTTCGCGGCTCGTCCTCAATCGCCGGACGGGCTCTGAATCAGTCGGCGGGAGTCCACTGTCTGGAAGGTCGTCGCGCCGAGGCGTGAGCGTTGGGCGCGGTCGAGTTGCAGTGAGGCCGCGCGGCCCCGCAGCGTCAGGGTCATCACGTGGTTGCCGAACCACGGGCCGCCCGTCCGCCGCCAGGTGATCGCCGCGCGCGGGAGCCGCCCGTGCCGCGCGAAGCGGCGGCCGAGCGCCCGGCCGACGCGGCTCCAGCCGAAGCGGAAGCCGAGCCTTATCGAGGCGGGGATGGAGTTGTGCACCGGCGAGCAGGTCAGCTGGAGGACGCGGGCGTCGGGCCCGCCGCCCTCGGGCCAGGCGGGCTCGGCGACGTACGCGTGATGGACGTCGCCGGACAGCACGCACACCGTCGCGGGCGCGTCCTCGCCGGAGCCGGTCTCGGCGATCAGCGCGGCCAGCGCGTCGAACGACGACGGGAACGCCGCCCAGTGCTCCAGGTCGGCGCGGCGGCGCAGATCCTCGCCGAACCTGGCCCAGCGCGGGCCGCGCTCGCCCCGGCACAGCGCGGCGTCCCAGCCCTCGGCGTCGTGGATGAGATGGGGCAGCAGCCAGGGCAGCGACGTGCCGATCAGGAGGTGGTCGCAGCCGCCTTCGAGGGCCTGCTCGCGCAGCCAGCGGGCCTCCTCCGGGTCGAGCATCGCGCGCTCGTCCTCCTCCAGGACGCGGGCGGCACGGGTGTCGACCATCAGCAGGCGTACGCGGCCGAAGTCGCGGCGGTAGCTCCAGCGTGCCGCCCTGGGGTCCGCGTCGGCCGCGGCGGCGAAGGCGCGCAGCGCGTCCGTGCCGTCGGACGCCGCGCGCACGGTCGCGAACAGTTCGTTCCGCTCCAGCTCCGCGGGCGGCAGATTGCCCAGGTGCTGATACACCCAGTACGACATCAGGCCGCTGAGGACGCGCTCGCGCCACCAGGGCGTGGCCCGCATCCCGGCGAGCCAGGAGGCGCTGGTGTTCCAGTCGTCGATGACGTCGTGGTCGTCGAAGATCATGCAGCTCGGGACGGTGGAGAGCAGCCAGCGCACCTCTGGGTCGAGCCAGGACTCGTAGTAGAGGTGGGTGTACTCCTCATAGTCCGCGACCTGGTCGCCCGGGGGTTCGGAGAGGTCGCGGCGGGCGGCGAGCCAGCGGCGGGTGGTCTTGGAGACCTCGTCCGCGTACACCTGGTCGCCGAGGAGCAGCAGTACGTCGGGGCGCGGGGCCGCGGGGTCGGCGGCGATGCGGGCGGCGAGGGTGTCGAGGGCGTCCGGGCCGACGGGGTCGTGCTCGCCCGCGGGTGGCGCGGCCCACCGGCAGGAGCCGAAGGTGACCCGCACGGTGTCGCCGACCGTGCCGTCCGGCCCGTCCCCGCCCGGCGTGCGGATCGTGCTCGCCGGGAACGGGGACCGGGGCAGCGGCCACACGGGGCTGTCGTCGAGCGTGACCTCGTACGCGGTGTCCGTGCCGGGGCGCAGGCCCGTGACCGGGACGAGGGCGTAGTGGTGCCCGGCGATCTGGAACGTCCGGGCCGAGCCGCCCGCGCCGTCCGCGCACCGCACCTCGGCCGTGCAGGGCCGGTCGGCCTCCACCCAGACGGTCGCGCTCGCGCCGTCGACGTACCTCAGCAGTGGACCCAGACGCAGCCGCGCCACAGTGATCACCCTCCTCCGTCGCCCCGTACGGTACGGAACGACGGAGGCGGGCGGGGTGGTTCCGGCGAACCTGAGCTCAGCGGCCGCGCGGGCCCGAGGTCAGCAGCCGTTCAGGACGGACGTGAGCGCGCTCTTCTCGGCGGAGTCGACGCTGAGGCCGTAGTGCTGCTTCACGTCCACCCACATCCGGGCGTAGAAGCAGTGGTACGAGGTGACGGACGGCATCCATTCGGCCGGGTCCTTGTCGCCCTTGGCCTGGTTCACGTTGTCGGTGACGGCGATGAGCTGCGGCTGGCCGAGGTCGTTGGCGAAGCCCTTGCGGCGGTCGGTGGTCCAGGTGCTGGCGCCCGACTTCCATGCCTCGGAGAGCGGGACGACGTGGTCGATGTCGAGGTCGGATGCCTGCGTCCAGGTGGCGTTGTCGTACGCGGACTTCCAGGTTCCGGAGACGGCGGCGCAGCTGCCGTCCTGCTGGACGTTCTCGCCGTCGCGCTTGAGGACGGTTTCGCGGGTGTTGCAGGCGCCGGACACGGTCGACCAGTGCGGGAACTTGTCGCGGCTGTAGCCGTCCGAGGAGCCCTCGGGGCGCACGGTGAGCTGGGCGAGGTAGCCGCGGGCGGTGTCGGCGCTCACGGGGGTGGGCGGGGCGGCCTGGGCGGGGGAGCCGGAGAGCAGGGTCGCGGCGGAGGCGAGGGCGGTGACGGCGCCGAGGGCGGCGAAGCGACGCGCGTAGACTGCGGGCATGTGAACTCCCTTGTTGTGGGGGGACGTTGACCGGTGGGGCGGCCATGCTGGCGCGGCCGGGTTGCCCCGAGGTGTGCGCCGAGTGACAGGGTCGCGTCAATCACCTGTAAACATCAAGGGTGCTGGCGCCGCGTCATGGAGGCGCGCCGGGGCGGTAGTTGGTGCTTCGGGGTGAAATGCCCGGCCCGGGGTGCTCCGGTCCGCCGGGACCGTCCGGGTGTGCGCCGGGGCGGCTGTGATGCCGGTCACCGCGGTGCCGGGCCGAAAGTCCCTGGCCGGTGCGGTGCGCGGGTCGCGTACGATGGCCGGAGCAGAAGGGGAGTAGCTCTTCGCCGGACCGTCGACATACTGCTCAGCTCGTCTGAGCCGGCGCCCGGAGGCAGCCCACGTGGTGGGCGGCCAGCGAGACCTTCGGCAAGCAGTGCCCGTGTACACCCTCCGTGTACGACGCACACCTTCGTGTGCGACACCGAGCGCTGCCGTGCCGAGGTGTCGTACGCGAAGGCTGCGGACTCTCGGTGGGGCGGCCCGACCGATTGAGGAACCTTGATCAGCATCAGCGTGACGGCGCTCGTCTTCGGCGTCGTCTTCCTTGCCGAACTGCCCGACAAGACCGCGCTGGCCGGGCTCGTCCTCGGCACCCGTTACCGCGCCTCGTACGTCTTCGTGGGCGTCGCCGCCGCGTTCGCCGTGCATGTGGTGCTCGCCGTGGCGGCGGGCAGCGTGCTCACGCTCCTGCCGCAGCAGCTGGTGCACGCGCTCACCGGTGTCCTGTTCCTCGGTGGGGCGGCGATGCTGCTGATGACGAAGGGTGGGGCCGATGATTCCGACGAGGTCCGGGCGCCGAAGAACCAGAGCTTCTGGCGGGTGTCGGGGGCGGGCTTCATGCTCATCCTGGTCGCGGAGTTCGGCGACCTCACGCAGATCATGACGGCGAACCTGGCGGCGCGGTACGACGACCCGCTGTCCGTGGGCCTCGGCGCGGTGCTCGCGCTGTGGGCGGTCGCGGGGCTCGGCATCGTGGGCGGCAGGGCGCTGATGAAGCGGGTGCCGCTGGCGCTCATCACGAAGGTCGCGGCGGTGCTGATGCTGGGGCTCGGGGTGTGGAGCCTGTACGAGGCGATCGCCTGAGGCGGCCTGGGCGGCCTGGGTCGGTTTGAACTGGGCTGACCTGCGTTGTTGGCGTTCGTGGAGCTTGTTTTGTACCGTGAGGGAACAAAGTGGCTCCGCCCGTACTCCCTGACCGGCGGGCGGGGCCGCCTTGTTCTCTCTTCCGTGTGCGGTTCTTTCCTTTGGAGTACGCCGATGACGGCCGTGAACGTACTGACCGCCCGAGCTCTCCTCCTCGACATGGACGGCACCCTCGTCAACTCCGACGCCGTCGTGGAGCGGTGCTGGCGGCAGTGGGCCGCGAAGCACGGGCTCGACGCCGACGAGGTGATGAAGGTCGTGCACGGGCGGCAGGGGTACGCCTCGATGGCGTTGCTGCTGCCCGGGCGGCCCATGGCGGAGAACTACGCGGAGAACCGCGAGATGCTCGCCCAGGAGACCGCCGACATGGACGGCGTCGTGCCCGTGCCCGGGGCGCCGGAGTTCATGGCCTCCCTCGCCGGGGTGCCGCACGCGCTGGTCACGTCCGCGGACGTCGGGCTCTCCACCGCGCGGATGGCGGCGGCGGGGCTCGCGCTGCCCGAGGTGCGGGTGACCGCCGAGAGCGTGGGGGCCAGCAAGCCGGACCCCGAGGGGTTCCTCAAGGGGGCCGCCGAGCTGGGGTTCTCTCCCGCCGACTGCGTGGTCTTCGAGGACTCCGGGGCCGGGATCGCCGCGGGGCGCTCCGCTGGGATGCGGGTGGTCGGGGTCGGGCCCCGGGCCGGGGCGTACGAGCCCACTGTGTGGGTGGATGACCTTACGCAGGTGCGGGTTTCCGCTGACGCGGGGTTTGTGCGGCTTATGTTCGGGTGAGACGGGTCCCCCGGGGGTGGGGCTGGGTTGCCGTCGGCCTTTTCGCCCCGCTGGCGTGGGGGATGCCCCTCCCTTGGACGTCATGGCGTCGTTGGACTGGGCTGTGCCCACCCGTG
>NZ_AOPZ01000337.1 GCF_000414115.1 Streptomyces aurantiacus JA 4570 | reverse complement strand
GCTATGGCGGTCGAGTTGAGACGTCCAAGACCAGCATCACCATGACGTCATAGCACTGGCGGCATAATGACTCTGCCGGGGATCAGCCACCACGCGGGGCAGCTCCACCACCTCCCCGCTGGCCCACACCCCATACGTCGCCTCGTCCTGATGCCCGCCGAGGCGGCCGCGCCGCCGCCCGCGTACCCGGGTCACGGGGCCGTGCGCGCAGCAAGGGGAAACCCGTCGCGAGAGCGAAGAACCCACCTGTGCGCCGCGCCCATCGACGTCAGTAGGTGCCTTTCAACCTCAAGGCCCCGTCAGCGACGCCTCCTCTTCCGCGCTCTACGCGTCGTCGCCCCGCGCGCCGGGCCCGCACGGTTTGCCCGCGCACGAATCGACAAGCGGACTGCGCGGATGGGCAAGGACCGCTCGGGGTGCTCACGACATCGTGGAACCACTGCGGCCCAGGGGCGAAGTGCACTGCCTCCGCCGGGCGCAGGCGTCTGAGGACTTCTTGCAGGTTCTCCGACGGCCCTCAGAGCAGTGCTTGCGTCGGGCCTACTACACGACCCCGGCGTCCAACCATGGATGGAGACGATCATGAGATTGCGCGGAAAGTTGGCAGCGTGTGCTGTCGCAGGGGCAGCGGCTCTCGGAGGGCTCACTGCCACGGCTTCAGGAGCCTCCGCAACACCCACCGCCACCACCGCCCCGGCCATCGACGCTCCCGCTCTCACGCCGGCCGTGACAGCCGCGAAAAGTCCCTGCCCCTATTCCGGGGCCCACCCGATCCTCCGCTTGGGCAGCAGCGGTTCGGCGGTCGAGCATGCTCAGTGTCTGATCAACATGTACGGCTACGGGATCGCCGAGGACGGCAAGTTCGGGGGAGAGACACTGGGCGCCGTCAGGGACCTGCAGACGCGGTGCGGTATCACCAGGGACGGCGCGATCGGCACCAACACATGGAACTGCCTGCACCCGGACCAGCTCCCCAACCCGCGCTGAGACCGTTCAATCGAAGGAGTGCAGGATCCGGCTCCAACTGACCATGGGGTGCGCTGGTTCAACCAGCGCACCCCATGGCCGCCCGGCGCTCCACAGCGTGCGCTCCGCTCACGATCCGTAGAGCCAGCTGCCGAACGCGGCGCCGTCCACGAGGTGGTAGAGGCCGTAGGGGCCGGGAAAGAGCAGCAGGCCGACCACGCCGGCGCGGACGCAGGCGGGCGCCATGATCGTCAGGCCCTCGGTCTGGCCGGTGATAGTACGCAGGTCGCGCCAGCGTCGTACGTCGCTCCCGCACGCCGACCAGAAGAACAGGCCGATCAGCAGCAGGAAGCCGCCCGCGATCAGGCCGAGCCCGGACACGACCGCGAGGAACGTCTCCCGGTCGTGGTGCTCGGTGACGACGCACATCCCGACGAGCGGTACGAAGTTGGCGAGCACCCCGAACAACGCGCCGCGCCCCAGCACGCCCTTGAGCCGCAGCCGGGGCAGCAGCACACCTTCCTCGTCTCGGGTGGGGTCCAGGTCGGGCCGCTGCGCAGAAGTCACGCGCGTACGGTATGCCAGGGCTGCGCGGGGAGGACGCGGGGGGGGCGCCCCCGCCGGGAGCCGGACAGACATGCGGTGCACGCACCGACGACCACCTCACCGCCGCCGAGTTCGGCAAGTGGTGACGGCGCACGCAGCAGCGCGCGTCAAACCCGATGTCGGGCGGGAGACCGCGCAAGAGACTGGTGCGGCGACGCCCTGCGGGTAGTTCCGCAACGCGACGCATCAGGCCGCTCGCGTCGGCATGCTGGGGTGACGCGATGCCGGGGGGAAGTGTCGGTCAGTGTGGCGTCCTTCGCAGTTCACAGTGGTCTTGATCTTCGTGCTGACCGTGCTGGTGGTCCCGTTGGCCACCAATATCGCCGGCAACACCGTGCCGGACCGGGTCCGGCCCTATCTGTGGCTGGCCTGGCCCGTCGCGGCCCTGGCGGCGGTGGCCGCAGCAGTGCTGGAGGTGCGCCGTCGCCAGGGGGCGGCGGCGCTTGCCCATGCCGGAAGCGGAGGCGAGGAGCGGCTGCGGCACGCGGCGCAGGAACTGGCGGAGACGGTACACCGGCAGTGGAGCGCCGAGGCGCAGACGCGGATGCTGCACCGGCCCCAGCCGCTGCAGGTGAGGTGGTCCTCAACCGGCCTCCCGGTGGCCGCGTCGGCGGCTGCCGTACTCGGCGAGGGCGTGGTGGGCGGGCGGCCGACGCGGCTCCGTCTGCGTGGCGGGATCGACGACATCGCGGGCAAGTATGTGCGGCTGCCCCGCCGCCAGTTGGTGCTGCTCGGCGCACCCGGAGCGGGCAAGACGGTGCTGGCCATCCTGCTGACCCTGGGGTTGTTGAAGCACCGGCGGGCGCACGGTGGGCCGGTGCCGGTGCTGTTGTCGCTCTCCTCGTGGGATCCGCGTGCCGAGCAGCTGGACGCGTGGGTCATCCGCCGCCTCGTCGAGGACTATCCGGCGCTGGTGAACTCCGAGGTGTTCGGGCCACAGGCAGCGCCCCGGTTGGTCACCGACGGCCGTGTCGTCCCCGTCCTGGACGGCCTGGACGAGATCCCCGCCGAACTGCACACCGCGGCGATCGAGGCGCTCGACCAGATAGCCCCCGGCCGTCCCTTGGTGATCACATGCCGCAGCGAGGAGTACGAGACGGCAGTGGCCACCGGTGGCACCGTGCTGACCACCGCGGCGGTGGTGGAACTGGAACCGGTAGGCGTACGGGAGGTCGTCGTGTTCCTGTCCGCAGGCGGTCCGGCGGCCGAGCTCCGATGGGGGCCGGTACTGGCGCACCTGCGCGCATGCCCGGGAGGGCCGCTGGCCCAGGCACTGTCCTCGCCGCTGATAGCGGTGCTGGCTCGTGCCGTCTACTCTGCACCCACCGCCGATCCCGCCGAACTCCTGGACTCCGGCCGGTTCCGCGACCGGGCCGCCCTCGAGGGGCACCTGCTGGACTCGTTCGTCTCGGCCGTCTACGCCCAGCGCCCGCCCCCGCCGGACGACGGGCCAGGCACCAGCCCTCCCCAGTACTCACCCGAACTGGCCCATCGATGGCTGTCGTTCGTGGCCGCCCACATGGAGCGGCACACGACTCGCGACCTGGCCTGGTGGCAACTGCACTGGATCTTCCCCCGAACGGGGCGGCGAGTGATCGGCATGGTCCTTGAGCTGCTGACGGGAGCCGTCGCCGGCATCGGCGTGGCACTCGGACTCGGGCTCGGGGTCGGCATGGTGGCCGGTGTCGCGGGCGGCCTCAGCGCGGGCCTGGTGGCCATGGCCCCCTCCCATCCCGGATACGCCAACCTCCAGATACGCGGTCGGCTCCGGCTGCTCGGCAGGAAGCTCGCCCTGGGGCTATCCGTCGGTCTGATGATGGGTGCCGGAGCCGCGTCCGCCTTCGGCATCGCAGCGGGGCTGGGGTTCGAGATGGGCGGCGGGGTGCGGTCCGCGATGAAGGCGGCCGGCACTGCCGGGCTCAGCGCCGGGATCGCCTTCGCGGCCATGATGTGGCTCAACGCCCCGGCCGACGCCATCCGTTCCCCCAGCGTGCAGGCTTTTGCGTAATGACCGGCTGGTCAGCGCCATTCGCCTCGTCGTGGAATCCCTCGGTGCGGGGTTGCTGGCCGGCCTCGCCATCGGACGGTACGGATTCGGCCTCGACGCGGGCTTCACCTGGGCCCTGACCGCCGGGCTCGGCGGCGGCCTCGCTCTGGGCGTGGCCGGGCGGCTCGCCGGACGCTTCCAAACCGGTCTCGCCGCCAGCACGTGGGGCTGGTACCTGCTCAGCAGAACCTGGCTCGCTCTGCGGGGTGATCTGCCCTGGCGGCTGATGCGCTTCCTCGACGACGCCCACCAGCGCGGTGTGCTGCGCCAGGCAGGGGCGGTCTACCAGTTCCGCCACGCCCGCCTCCAGGACCGCCTGGCTGCCGCCGCGAAAAGCTAGGTCCCGGCGGGCGGCGGGCACGGCCGGAAATTCAGCTTTTCTATTCTTCACCCACCTGGTTCCGCGAGTCCGAAACCCAGGTGTCGCCGGGCGTCACAGTGAGGGTCTTATCCGGTTCAGGTGGGTGCACGTGGGACAACACAGCGAGGCGATCCATAAAGCATCCACCGGAAATATCAACAGCACTGGATGCACCATCGGAATGATGGAAGAGCGCCATAGAACCATCCCAGTAGCAGCCCCCGGCGTCGTCACTCGACGCCGGGAAGGTCACCTTCACGACCGGTTCCGCGCTTGCGGCACCACCTGCGTGAACACGCTCTTCGGAAGTTTCCGCCACCTCCTTCCAGAATCCCTGCAGCCAAGCCTCGCTTTCACCTTTCAGCCAGGTCTCCCATGCGAATTTGACGCCGACAATTCCGATCAGAGAGCCGATCAGCCAGCCCACCCATCCCCCGCCCACGAAATCGGACCATTCGATAGCGAAGGTGACCGCCACGAACAGAGTCGTTCCGAGAATCAAGAGAGACAGTGCCCGCAACAGCATCGACACCACCCATTCGCATCCATTCAATTTCAGGGTACGCCGACGAGCGCGTTCAGCTCCGCGGCGTGGCCGTCGGCGCCCCGGGCCGGGGCGGCCGCATCAGCGGAGACGGCGGCAGCTCGCGCAGCGTGCGCACCGGGGAACACAGGACCGGCAGGAACGCGACGGTCAGGCACACGGCTCCCGCCCACACCGCCACCCGCACGCCCGCGAGTTCGCCGATGAGTCCGGCCAGGGCGGAACCGACGGCGAGCGCGCCGGTGAGCAGGAAGCGGAAGGTGGCGTTCATTCGGCCGAGGAGCGCGTCGGGGGTCAGGCGCTGGCGGAGGCTGACGCCGAGGACGTTGTCCACGCCGATCTTCGTCATGGCCGCCAGCCAGCCCGCCGTGGCCACCCAGAGCCAGGGCCCGCGCCCGACCAGGCCGACGGCGAGGCCGGCGGGGGCGAACCACAGCCCGGCGAGCCCCAGAGCGCGTCCGTGCCCGAAGCGGTCGGCGAGGCGGCGGGCGCAGGTGGCGCCGAGCAGGATGCCCGCGCCGCCGGCCGCCCAGTACAGGCCGAGCATTCCCGCCGACAGGCCCAGATCACGGGTGAACAGGACCGGCAGCATGGCATTGATCATCTGTGCGCCGAGGTTGCCGAGCGTCGCGGTGAGCGCGAGCGCGCGCAGCTCGCGGCTGCCGAAGACGTGCCGCACCCCCTCCGCGATGTCGTCCCGCAGCCGCCGCCCGGCCGGTGCCGCGGCGCGCCCGCCCGGACTCCGTACGCCGACAAGGCCGATGGCGGCGGCCAGGTAGGCGACGGCCGCGCCGAGGACGGCCAGGGGCGCGGTGAGGAGCTGCACCAGCAGTCCGCCCGCGCCCCGCCCCGCGACGTTGGCTCCGGCCATCAGGCTCACCACGGCGGTGTTGGCGGGCACCAGGCGCTCCCGGCCGACGAGTTCGGGCAGGATGCTCTGCGAGCCGACGTCGAAGAAGACCGTGGCGCAGCCGTTCAGGAGCACGACCGCGTAGAGCTGCGGCAGCGACAGCGCGTCCAGGTACCAGGCGACGGGCACGGAGGCGAGCAGCACGGCCCGCGCGGCGTCGGCGGCGACCAGGATCCGGCGGCCGGGCAGCCGGTCCACCCAGGCCCCCGCGGGCAGCCCGATGAGCAGGAAGGCGGCGGTCGAAAGGGCGGCGAGGGCGCCCGCCTGGCCGGGGGTCGCGTCGAGAACGGTGACGGCGAGCAGCGGGATCGCGACATAGCCGACGTTGGTGCCGAGGTGGCTGAGCGCGCTTGCCGTGAAGAGCGTGCGGAAACCGCGGACGCGCCACGGAGACCCGGGATCTGGATGCATGCGCACACAGTGGGCGGCGGCCTGATGATCTCCCTACTGATTTAGCCTCCTCTGAATGATCGAGATCGAGTTCGGCCGGGAGGACGTCGCCCGCACGCGCTTCGCGCTGTCCCCGCTGTGGGAGGTGGTGGCGAGCGTGCGGGTGCTCAAGGGCGCCGACGAACACGGCCTGCACCGTACGTGGACGGAGCAGGTCCGGCCGCGGCTCGCCGCCGCCGCGCTCGACTTCGGCGCCCTGTTCGACCTGATCCCGGTGCCGTCCCGGTCGCCGTGGACGGGCAGTGTCCCCTCCTTCCTGTGCCCTCCGCCCCTGACTCCGCTGCCGTCGCTGGCCATGGAGCTGGCGACGCTGCGGGCCACGCCGCCGGAGCTGCTGACGACGACGTCGGCGGTGCCGGAGGCGCGCATGGCGGCCCTGCGCGCCGACCCGGCCGCGCGGCTCGGCCGCCTTGCCGACGTGATCGAGGCGTACTGGGAGCTGGCCCTCGCCCCCTACTGGCCACGGATCCTCACCCTGTTGGAGAACGACATCCGCTACCGCGCGGGCCGCCTGGTGGACGGCGGCGCGCACCACCTGTTCACGGACCTGGACCCCCAGGTCGCCTGGGCCGACGGGACCCTGCACCTGGCCCACCGCACGGCGCGCGGTCCGCGCCGCCTGGACGGCCGGGGCCTGCTCCTTGTGCCGTCGGCCTTCGTCTGGCCGCGCATCTTCTCCGTCCTCGGCGAGGCATGGCAGCCGTCGCTGCGTTACCCGCCACGCGGCGTCGGCGCCCTGTGGCAGTCGCGCACCGCCCCCGTCTCCGAGGCGCTCGCGGGAGTCATGGGCCGCTCGCGCGCCCTGCTCCTCGCCGAGCTGACCGCACCTGCCTCCACGACGGAACTCGCCCGCCGCAGCGGCCTCACCCCCGGCGGCGTGTCGCAGCATCTGACCGCCCTGCGCACGGCGGGCCTGGTGAGCGCGCATCGGGCCGGGCGGCAGGTGTTGTACGCGCGTACGCGTGCCGGGGAAGCGGTGGTCGAGGCGGCAGCGGCGGGAACGTGAGCGGCGCGCCGCTATGCCGGATTCGGTCCCGTATGACCGGCGCCCGGCGGAGTCGGGCCCAACGGAGAAGAGGGAACGAGGCATAGCCCGCCCGGATGCGGGAAAAAGGCCGTAAGGCCCCGCCGCGCTCCCCCGTCGCGGCGGGGCCCCTCGTTGCCTGATCAAGCGTTGCCCGGCTCAGAGATCGCGGCGAGCCCCGCCACGTGATGACGACGAGCCCCGCCCGGCCGTGCGATGAAGGCCAGCCCAGTCACGTGATGGCGGCGAGCAGTTCCGCGCGGCCGCCCGCGCCGGTCTTCCGGAAGACCGCTCTGATGTGGTCGTTCACGGTGTTCCTCGACACGTCCAGGTACCGGGCGACGCGTTGGGGCGCGGTTCCCTGACTGAGGTGGCGGACGACCTCGCGCTCGCGGGCGGTGATGCCGTACCAGTCGCAGAAGGACGGCAGCATGTGCTCGCCCGTCGCCGCGTGCACGACGACGGCCAGGTCACCCCGCGCCTCGCCGTCCAAGGGCTGCGCCTGACAGACGATCCAGCGGCCGTACGCCGCGGCGGGTCCGATGAGGGTCGGGGGGCCGGTGAGCGGGTCGTGCGCTTGTCGTCGTGCGTACGTGGCCAGCCCCGTCAGGAACGCCTCGGCGACCCAGGCCGGGTCCCGCACGGCGCCGCGGAGTTGCTCGCTCCACGCCCGGCCCTGGGGTGTACCGGCCCGGACGGCGCCGTCCGCGCCGACGATGGTCACGCCGGGCGCCGGCAGGGGCGCGGTGGGGACGAGCGGGGCCCTGGTGACGTATCCCCGTAGGAAGGCCACGAGCAGCGGTGCGAGCTCCGCCGCGCGCCGCGCGTCGGCCTCGCTGAAGAGCCCGGCGCCCTGGGACCGCAGCAGGCCGAGCATGCCCCACACTCCGCGCGCGTCCCGGATGAGCAACTGCAGCTCGCTGCCGACGCCGAGGGCGGCGAGCGACGAGCGCGGGCTGACGCCCTCCGGCGTCCGGGCGCCGCCGCGTGCGGCGTGCAGGATGCCGACGGGGAGCGCACGCCGGGCGAGCGTCCGTGGCGGGTGCGGGTCGTTCCCGGCGTAGAAGCGGCGGACCAGGGCCCGGCCGACGTCGGGCTCGATGCCCTGCCAGAAGGTGAAGGAGGCGATGCCGAGCCCCGCCGTGGGGGTCGTGGCGATCAGCGCCGCGGCGTCGTGCGGCACGACGGACGCGACCACACGAGAGATCTCCGCGCCCAACTCGTCCGCGGCCGCGCCGAGTTCCACCGCGGCGAGCAAGTCCCGTCCGATCCGGTCCCGTACGCTCACGCGGCCAGTGTGCGCGGTGCGCCCGGCGGCGACAACCTGGCCCGGGGTTGTTTCAGGGGCGTCCGCGTAACGGTGGGGTGCGCCCGCGCCGTCAGCCCACGCCCGGCAGGGCGCGGTCGAGGAGGACTTCTGCCGCCGCCCGCGCGTGCCTGCCGTAGTCCGGCTCGTCCAGCACCATGGCACGACTGGCCGCCCCGTCCGCGAGGGTCACCAACTGCTCGGCCAGCGCGGCGGGTTCGCGGCAGCCCAGCTCCGTCACGAGGGCGGTGACCAACCGCACCATCCGCAGCTTCTGTTCGCGGGCGTAGGCGTGGACCGCGCTCCGCGGGTCGGGGAACTCCGCGGCGGCGTCGATGAACGGGCACCCGCGCACCGGCGCCGCGTCCGCCGCGGGCTGGTCGAACAGCCCGAGGATCCGTTCCCGCGGAGAGATGTCCTCGCGGGTCAGCGCGCTCTCCAGGGTGGCGCCCGACGAGGCGAGGTCCTGCAAGTGGGCGATGACCAGGTCGCTCTTGGTCCGGAAGTGCGCGTACAGCGTCCGCTTGGACACCGGCGCTTCCTCCGCGACCTGTTCCATGCCGGTCGGGTTGATCCCCTGGGTCGCGAACAGCCGGGCGGCGGCGGCCAGGATGCGCTCCCGGCCCCCACGCCCGCCCGGCCGGGACGCCGCAGTCGTCGTGCTCATGCGGGAAGTATACGTGTGCGTTTACTTAGACGGGGACGGCTTGCTATGGTCCAGCCAGCAAAGTAAACGCCCCCGTTTACCTCGGCTACTACAGAGGAGTGCTCCATGACCACGCCGAACACGCCAAACGCACCGACCCCCACCGAACTGAGCGGCTGCGCCGAGAAGTTGATACGCGGTCGGCACGCCACCCGCGCGTTCCGCCCTGACCCCGTGCCCGCGGACACCCTGCGCGCGATCTTCTCGCTGGCCGGTGCCGCGCCCTCCAATTCCAACGCGCAGCCCTGGCAGGTGGAGGTCGCGAGCGGCGCCACACGTGAGCGCCTCGCTGCTGCCCTACAGGCCGCCCACGCCGAGCGGCGCACCTCGGTCGACCTCCCGTACTCCGAGGACATGTACGCACAGGTGCACCAGGCTCGCCGGGCGGCGTTCGGCGCCGAACTGTACGGAGCGCTGGGCATCGCCCCCGACGACCACGCGGCACGCGCGGCCTACGACGCGGAGAGCCTGCGCTTCTACGGCGCGCCGCACGCCGCGTTCCTGTTCGTCACCGGTGACGGCGGGACCCGCCTGGCCGCGGACGTCGGCGCCTACATGCAGACTCTGCTCCTGGCGATGACCGCGTACGGCGTGGACAGTTGCCCGCAGGGGCTGCTCAGCTTCTACGCCGACACCGTCCGGGCCGAACTCGGCGTCACGGGAGGAAAGCTGCTCGTGGGCATCTCCTTCGGCTTCGCCGACGAGACCGCCCCCGTGAACCGGGTCACGACCGCCCGGGCGGCGCTCGATGCGACCACGGCCTTCCACGACTAGGGCGTTTCCTTCAGAGGGAGTCGCGCAGGCCGGGGCGGGCCGCAGGGGTGCGACGCTCGGAGGCGAGGATTCCGCGGATCCCGGCAAGTGTCTGGATGCTGGTGGCCAGTTGGTTCGGCCGGGCCTGGGCCCATCCGAGGACGAGGCCGGGAAAGCCTGAGTGGTGGTGACGGTAGGCGGTGAGGGCTGCGACACGGATGCCTGCCGTGGCCAGGTGTTCCACCAGAGTGCTGTCCTGCTCGTGCTCGGGCAGGCGGATCACCACGTGCAAACCGGCCTCGATCCCGATGGGTGTGCAGTCGGGCAGGTGTGTGGAGACGCTCTCCAGCAGGTTCTCGCGTAGACGGCGGTACTGCAGCCGGGTGGACCGAAGGTGACGGTCGTAGCCTCCTGTACCCAGGAACTCTCTGACCGCGGCCTGCGTGATGACGTTGTCGCCCCGGTCGCCGACGTGCTTTCTGTTCCTCACGGACGCGCACAGCCATGCGGGTGCAGCGAGCCATCCGATACGGAGCCCAGGGGCCAGCGTTTTGCTGAGCGTGCCGAGGTAGGCAACGACAGTGGGGGCCAGCGTGCGTAGCGCACCGAGCGCAGCGCGGTCGTAGCGGTACTCAGCGTCGTAATCGTCCTCGATCACCAGGCAGTCGCCTTTGATCGCCCAATCGATCAGGGCGCGTCGTCGTTGGGGCGAGAGTTGCACACCAAGTGGGTACTGGTGGGCGGGCGTGACAAGGACGGCTCGGCAGCCGCTGCCGTCAAGTCGGGAAACGTCCAGTCCCTCTTCGTCCACGGCGATCGGGACCGGCTCCAGTCCATGGGCGGTGAACATCCGCAGGAGATGCGGGTTGCTGGGGTCCTCGACCGCGATGGTCGAGTGTCCCGCTTCCCGAAGGCAGTCGGCGATCACGGCCAGGGCGTCGAACGTCCCTCCGGTAATGACGAGATCGTCCGTCGACGTGGGCATCGACCGAACTCGGCCGAGATAGCTCGCGACTTCGCGGCGCAAGGAGAGGAGGCCCGCAGGAGGCGGATAGCCAAGTTCGGCGTCCGTCAGGGCGCTCAAGCCGGCCCGGTACGCGGCCAACCACGCGGTGCGCGGAAAAGCGGACAGGGAGGGAAATCCCGGGTCGAGATCACAGTGCAGGACCTGTTCCTGGAAGGGCTGGGGAGTTTCACCAGGGGCGGGGTACGGAGGACGGGGAACGCCTCCGCAGGTCACTCGGGTCGCTGACCCCCGCTTGCTCTCCAGGTAGCCCTCGGCCACGAGCTGCTCGTACACGGCCAGCGTCGTGCCTCGGGAGACGTTCAGCTGGCGAGCGAGATCGCGGGTCGACGGCAGCCGTGTTCCCGGGACCAACCGACCGCTGGTGATGGCGGTTCTCAGTTGCGTCTCCAGGTGACGGCGCGGCCTCGTGGCATCGAGCGACGCTCCGTCCGGAAGGAGAAGCTCCCGCAAAGTGGCCCATGTTTCGCGCATGAAGGTGGATCATACTGCTGCACCACTTCTGGCTCAGGATCCAGATATGAAATCCAATTCCGGACGCGCCTCGTGGGCCGTCGTGGGCATGCTCAACCTTGTGTCGTTCACGATCGGCATGGAGAGCTACGCGATCAACCTTGCGGCGCCGACTCTGATCGACAGTCTTTCCATAGGTCTGACGACGCTGATGTGGGTGATCAACGCGTACATGGTCGCCCTTGCTTCAACCCTGGTGGCGGCCGGGCGGCTGGGGGACCGGTTCGGCAGCACACGCATACTTCTTCTCGGTCTGGGCGTATTCGTCCTCGGCTCCGCGTCGTGCGCCGTGGCCACGAGCGGGACGTTCCTTGTCGCCGGCCGAGCCGTTCAAGGTCTCGGGGCGGGGCTGGTGACTCCGCACATCGTTTCTCTCACGTTCACTGTCACACCAGTCCACCGCCGTGGCTTCGCTTTCGGCCTCGGCGGAATGGTGGCCGGGGTCGCGGTGGCCGCCGGCCCGACCGTCGGCGGGCTGCTGACGACGCTGTTCGGGTGGCGGTCGATCTTCTGGGTCACCGTCCCCCTCGGTGTCGTCGCCGGCGCCCTGCTCTGGCACTGGGCCCCCCGACCCGGCCCTCAGAAGGCCGCTGTCGACATCACCGGAGCAGCCCTGTTGACCCTGAGCATCGCCGGATTGGCCGTCTCCCTGTTGCACGCCGGCCAAGGAAACATCGTCGCCGTGGCGGCGCCGCTCACCCTGGTGGCCGTCACAGCCCTGGCGTTCCAGCAGAGAGGCAGGCGGGATGGACATGCCCTCCTGCCGTTCGAACTGCTGGGCCATCGCATGTTCTTGGCCATGACCGTGGTCGCGGCCTCCCTGCCCGCCGCCGTGACCGCCATGTTCTTTCTGTCTGCCTACGTCCTGCAACATGCCGGTCTTTCGCCGGCCGACGCCGGCCTGGTCCTCGCGATCGCCCCCGCGGTGTCGGTGCCTTGCGCCGTCCTCGGCGGACGCTGGACCGACCGGCCGCGCGGAGCCCGGCAAGTCAGCGTGACAGGGCTGATCTGCTTCCTGTTGGGCACGATCTGGATCATAGCGACACTCGGCAGCGGGCCGAGCGCGCTCGTGCCGGGCCTCGTGGTGTTCGGGATCGGAATGGGAGTGGTGTTCGCGGGCCCGGTCAACCTGGGACTGGCCACGCTGCCCGAGAAGTGGCTGGGCGTGGCCTCCGGCATCTTCTCCACCGGACAGCGGATCGGGTCGGTGATCGGTGCCGCACTCGTGGGCCTGACTCTCCAGGCGACTGCCGATCTGGGCCCGCTCCAGGCGGCACGCTGGGCATTCTCCGCACCACTGGCCCTACTTGTGCTGGCACTGTCCATCGTCCTCGGCACCGGGCGGACAACGACCCACCCCGATGGCCCTCCCCTCCTGGACAGCACACCGCGGCCGAGCCGGCCTGAGAGCCTGAGCTGACGCGGCCACGCGGGTCCGGTAGCGGGGGTCATGCGGGGGCGGTGCGGGCACCGCCGGGCCTCGGTGAGCCGGACGCTCAGGCCGCCGCCCGGGCGTCGTACGGCGGAATGCCCGCCTCGCCCGCCGCCGCCCGCAGGACGTCCTTGAGCATGTCCGGGGTCAACCGGCCGGTGAACGTGTTGCGTTGGCTGACGTGGAAGCAGCCGTACAGGGTGACCGGGCCCGGACCGGATCCACCGGCGGCTTCGGTCGGCGGCGCCGCCCGCTCCAGCGTCACCCGCGCGCCGTGCGCGAACGCCGGCCGCGGCCTCGGCAACCGCCACCCAGCCGCCGCGAACGCGGGCAACGCCGCCTGCCAGCCGAACGCCCCCAGCACCACCGCCGCCCGCAGCCGCGGCCCCAGCAACTCCAGCTCCCGCACCAGCCACGGCCTGCACGTGTCCCGCTCCCCCGGCGTCGGCTTGTTCTCCGGCGGCGCGCAGTGCACCGGCGAGGTCACCCGTACCCCGCGCAGCGTCAGGCCGTCGTCCACGGACACCGACACCGGGCCGGACGCCAGCCCCACCTCGTACAGCGCGCCGTACAGCACGTCTCCGGACCGGTCGCCCGTGAACATCCGGCCCGTCCGGTTGCCCCCGTGCGCGGCCGGGGCGAGCCCGATCACCAGCAGCGAGGCATCCGCAGGACCGAACCCCGGCACCGGCCGGGCCCAGTACGTCCAGTCCCTGTACGCGGCCCGCTTGACCCGCCCGACCTCCTCCCGCCACGCGACCAGCCGCGGGCAGGCGGTGCAGCCTGCGATGCGTGTGTCCAACTCGGCAAGCGGATCCATGACGTCCAGGCTAGGTGGCCAGGAGCCGGGATGCCGGTGTGGGTGCGCCCGGGATGTGGGGGTACTGGTGGGGCCGATCGGTCTGCCGCCGGATTGTCGGCCCGCCGGCAGACCCGGGCCCCGGAATGAGGAACGGAGCGTGCATGGCTGTTCAGACACAGCGGCGGGAGTCCCCCGCGGCACAGGGCCGGGTGGCCCGGATGCGGCAGTGGTGGAGCCGGGCCCGGGGCGGCGAGGGGCACGAACGCCATACGTTGCTGCTGCTCGCCAAGAGCACACTGGCCGCGACGGTCTCCTGGACTCTCGCGTACGACGTCCTCGGCGCGCGGTCGCCCGCGTTCGCGCCCTTCTCCGCCGTGCTGATCATGCGCGTGACGGTGTACGAGTCCTTGCTGCACTCACTGCGCTACGTAGGGGCCGTCACGGCCGGGGTGGCCGTCCAGGCGGTCCTGGGGTTCCTGGCCGGTCCGGATCTGCTCACGTTCGCGCTCGTGACGGTGGTGGCGCTGGCCATCGGGCTCTGGCCCGCCCTGGGGACCCAGGGCTCACAGGTGGCGACGGCGGCGTTCTTCGCCTTCGCCACCTACGTGACGGCGCCGGCCGGACTCGGCAAGGTCACTCATCTGGGGCAGATCGTGCTGCTGGTTCTCATCGGATGCGGCGTCGGCGTCGTCATCAACATGACCGTGATCCCGCCACTGCGCCATCGCAGTGCCGAGTACGCCATCCACGCCCTGGCCGGCACTCTGTGCAACCTGATCAGCGACATGTATCCGGCCATGCGGCACGACGCGATGGACGAGGAGCGCGTCCGGCACTGGCGCGTCCGGGCCGAGCAGACCGGCGCCCTCATCGCGCGGGCCGAGGACGGGCTGCGGACGGCGCGCGAGAGTGTCTACTACAACCCGCGCAGCCGTCTCCGGCGGCACCGCGGCAGGACCAGTTTCGAGGGGTACGGCGCGGTGCACCAAGCGCTGGAACGGACGATGTACCAGGTCGCTTCGCTCACCCGCAGTCTTGACCAGTGGGAGCGGGACGGCGACCCGAAGGACCGGCGTCTGCTGTGCGACTACGCCGACTTCCTGGAGTCGATCTCCCGGATCACCCAGGTCCTGGAGACGCTGGCGGAGGGATCGCTGCGCCGGCAGGCCCGCCGACTGGGCGAGCTGGCGAAGCAGGCACAGCGGTGCCGCCGCCGGCTCACCGAGCGAGCCGAACAGGACGGCCTGCCGCTGAGCGATCCGGGCTACCCGTACGGCGTGCTCCTGGTGGAGGCCGCACGCCTGATGAACGAGTTCCAGTACGTCTGCGACGTACTCCAGCACTACGTCGACGAACAGCCCTCCCTGGGCGACCGGACGAAGTGACGCCGCTCCGGCGAGCATCCGCGCGGCTCCCGGCGCATCGCTGCCGTACTCTCGCGACGGCTGCCCCACAGAGCGGGTACCGGCCGCCGAGGTGGGCACTCGCCTTCCGGGGGCGGCGAGGAGAGAGGCGGCGTCATTTGCGTACCGTGGGCGTGGAGGAAGAGCTTCTTCTGGTCGACCGGCAGAGCGGTGAGCCGCGGGCTCTCTCCTCGGCGGTCCTGGCACGGGCCGCCAAGGAGGCCGCCGAGGACGTGGGCGCGGCCCCGGTCGCGGCCCCTGGCTCCGGCTCGGCCCCCGCTCCTGAGGACGAGCGCTTCGAGAAGGAACTGCACGGCCAGCAGATCGAATTCGCCACCCAGCCGCACGCGGACATGGCGAGTCTCGCCGCCGACATCGTCCGCTGGCGGACGGAGGCCGCCCAGCACGCCGGCGACCTGGGCGCCACGGTCGCCGCGCTCGCCACGTCTCCCCTGCCCGCCAGCCCCTCGGTCAACGTGGGCAGTCGCTACCAGTGGATGGAGGAGGAGTTCGGGCTGACCACCCAGGAGCAGTTGACGTGCGGCTGCCACGTCCACGTCGCCGTGGAGTCGGACGAGGAGGGCGTGGCCGTCGTGGACCGGATCCGCCCGTGGCTGGCCGTCCTCGTCGCGCTGAGTTCCAACTCGCCCTTCTGGCAGGGCCAGGACAGCCAGTACTCCAGCTACCGCAGCAGGGTGTGGGGCCGCTGGCCCATGGCGGGTCCCACCGAGATCTTCGGTTCCGCCGCCCGGTACGAGGAACAGGTCGGCGCCATGGTCGCCAGCGGCGTACTGCGCGACCCGGGCATGGTGTACTTCGACGCCCGGCTCTCGCACCGCTACCCCACGGTCGAGATCCGCGTCGCGGACGTCTGTCTCGAAGCGACCACGACGGTCCTCGTCGCCGCGCTGGCCCGCGCGCTGGTCGAGACGGCCGCGCGGGAGTGGCGCGCGGGGACGCCACCGCTCGGGCACGGCGTCAGCCTGCTGCGGCTGGCCGCGTGGCGCGCGGCGCGCTCCGGCCTGGACGACACCCTGCTCGATCCCCTGACGATGCGGCCCGCCGCGAGCGCGCGGGTCGTGGACGCGCTCCTTGACCACGTGACCGACGCCCTCGCCGACGCCGGTGACCTCGCCCTGGTGCGCGAGCACATGGCGGGGCTGCTGGAGCGCGGCACCGGGGCCCGCGTCCAGCGCGAGTTGCTCGACCGGACGGGGAGCCTCGGCGCCGTCGTCGCGGAGTGCGCACGACGCACCCTGGCGTGAGGACCCGACGACGAACGCCACACCCGCGTGGGCCCGCCCACGGCCAGCCGCTATTCGGCGACCGCGGCTTCGACGGCGGAGAACGGCTCGGCCCCCGGCAGCGGCGTCACCGACGTGACCGTCAGCCCCGCACGGCCGCACACCTCCTCGAACTCCGCCCGGGTGCGTTCCCTGCCACCCACGTTCACCAGCATGTTGAGGTCGCTCAGGTAGGTGAGCCCGGCGGTCCCGGGGTCCACGATCTCGGGCAGCACGGGCTCGACGATCAGGACGCGGCCGCCGGGGGGCAGCGCCGCGCGGCAGTGGCTCAGGATCGTGACGACCTGCTCGTCCGGCCAGTCGTGGACGATGCTCTTCATCATGTGCAGATCGGCGCCCGGGGCGCCTTCGGGCACCGGGCGGAAGAAGTCCCCCGCGACCAGGGAACAGCGGTCCGTGAGCCCGTACCCGCGCAGCGTCTCGGGGGCCTGGGCCAGCCCTTCCTCCGTGTCGTACACGACGCCGGTGAGGGCCGGATACTCCCGCAGTACGGCGCTGAGCAGGGTGCCGTCACCGCCGCCGACATCCATCACCGTGGTGAACCGCCCGAAGTCCACGGCGCCCGGGAGCACCGCGGCCGTCCTCCGGGTGGCCTGGCTCATCGCCGCGTTGAACTTGGCCGACAGTTCGGGGTGTTGCTTGAGGTGGTCGAAGAAGTCCGTGCCGAAGACCCGGTCGAAGGCGGTGTCTCCGCTGCGGACGCTGTCGTCCAGGTGCTCCCAGGCCCGGATCATCGCCGGCTCGGTGAACATGTGCGCGAAGGCGGCCAGCGAGCCGGGCCTGCCGGAGTCGAGCAGCGCGCCGACGGGCGTGACGGCGAAGGTGCCGGCGGCGCGTTCCTGGAGCAGGCCGAGCCCGGCCATGGCACGCAGCAGCCTGCCCATGGGCCGGGGTGCGGCGGATGCCCGCGCGGCCACGTCGGCGGTCCCCATCTCCTTGTCACCGATCAGCTCGACCACCCGTAGCCGCAGCGCCGCGCGCATCGTCTGTGCGGCCATGCTCCCGAAGGCGAGCTGGGCGATCACGCCTACACCGGCGGGGTCTACCGCCGTCGCGGCCTCGTCGTGCGTCATGGTGTCTTCCTTTCCGCGCCGTCCAGTTCCGCGCTGTCCATCACAACGGTCACATCTGCCGTATCTCTTGCACTTGTTGCCTCCATCCGCGCCAGGGCACCGGGCGTGCACCCCGTGAAGGCGTGCACGTCGCGGTGGAGATGGGACTGGTCGACGTACCCGCACGCCAGCGCCGTCTCGACGGGGCCCTCGCCGGCGCCCAGCCGGTGGGCCGCGCAGTGGGAGCGCACGAGCATCGCCAGGCTGACGCCCCGCTCGTCGCCTCGTGGCCGTCGAAATGCGTTTCGCGCCGCACGCAAGGCGCCCTATCGTGGCGCGGTGACGACTCGGATGATCATTCTCAACGGCGGTTCCAGCTCGGGGAAGTCGGGGATCGTACGGTGCCTTCAGGCCCTGCTGCCGGACCCGTGGCCGGCGTTCGGCTGCGACTCGTTCGTCGACGCGCTGCCCGCGAGGATGCAGGCGTCGGACGGCGGCATCACGTTCGCGGCGGACGGCGGGGTGAGCGTCGGGGCGGACTTCCGGGCGCTGGAGACGGCCTGGACGGAGGGGATCGTGGCGATGGCCCGGGCCGGCGCCAGGATCATCGTCGATGACGTCTTCCTCGGCGGAGCGGCGTCCCAGCAGCGCTGGCGGAGGGCTCTCGGCGACCTGCCCGTGCTGTGGGTCGGCGTACGTTGCGAAAGTACGGTCGCCGCGGGGCGCGAGGTCGCCCGGGGAGACCGGGTCCAGGGCATGGCCGCGGCGCAGGCACAGGCGGTGCACGAGGGTGTGGTCTACGACCTCGAGGTGGACACGACGCGCACCGAGTCCCTGGCGTGCGCACGCGCCATCGCCGCCCGCGTCAACTGACCGGCCGGTCCGAGGCGCCCCCGGCGAGGCTCGTGCTCGCCGGGGGCGCGGAGCGCGGGGCGCTTCCTGAATTTCGCAGGCCGGGCGGGGGTTCCGCGCAGATGACGCGGTCGCGTGCCGCGAGGAGGGCCGGGCGTCAGGACGGTGATGGCAGCATGCGCCACACCTGGTCCGGATTCGTCGTGCGGTCCCACTGTTCGGCCTGGGCCGCTTCGTCCTTGCTCTGGCCGCGGATGCCGAGGTATTTCCCGCTCCGGAGGTTGGCGAGGGTGAAGGTGCTGTTCTCCGTCGGCCCCTCGGGCTTCATCGCCCAGGTGTGGAACTTGTAGCCGTCGCAGGAGAACTGGTTGGCGTTGGCGCCGTTGTCCAGGCTTCCGTTGCTGATGGCCAGGCACTTGCCGCTGTTCTCGTTGACGACGGCGACGTTGCCCTCCCCCAGCTCCACGACCTGCCAGCGCTGGTCGGTGCCACCCGCGCAGGTGCGCTGGATCGCTCTGGCCCCGTCCGCCCCGCTCTGGTTGAGGATGCTCAGGCACTTGCCGCTGTTGGTGTTGACGAGTGTGGTGCCCCACTGCCGGGGCGGCTGCTGCTGGGCGAAGAGCGAACCGGGCTGCTGGTTGCAGTCCCACTGCCGCAGCGCCGCGCCGTCGGCGGTGGACGACTCGGTCACCTCCAGGCAGCGGGGCGACGCGGAGGTCATGGTCTGGAAGCCGACGCCGTCACCGATGGACACGATCCGGAAGCTGACGGCGGGGCCGCTGCCGCACTCGGCGAGCCGGATCGCGGCCCCGGCGGCGGGGCTGGCGTTCTCGACGCCCACACAGGTGCCGCTCACCGCGCTGACGATGTTGACCGTGCCGTTGCCGGCGCCCGAGGTCTGGAGGTACCAGCGGGCGGCAGGCTTGCCGAAGCAGCGCCCCTGGCGTACCGGCTGGCCCAGGGCAGACGTGGGCGTCTCCATGCACAGTTTGCTGTGGGTGTTGACGATGTTCACGACCTGCGCGGGCGAGAACTGCGCCGTACGGACGGGAGCGGCGGCGTACGCCGGCACGCTGAGGGCCCCGGCGAACGCGGCGCACATGAGGGCCACGACGACGCCGATCCCCTTCCGCGGCACCCACGCCGCCGACGGCGTCCGCGCCGTTCTTCGCCGGTGGCAAGTACTGGCCTGTGTAGTCATCCGAGATATCTCCCTTGGGGGACCGCGCGTGGCTTTGTCGGTGGGCTACGGGTGCAGCGCGGTCCAGGTCGTCGCGTCGACGACTCCCGTGGCCGGCAGGCCGAACTGCTGCTGGAGATGCTTGACGGAGACCTCGGTGATCACCTCGAAGGAGCCGGTCACCGGGACGGTCTGATAGCGGTAGACCTCGTTGAGAACGCACTGGAGGTGGCGCACCGGCTCGCCGCTGTCCCCCGCTTTCAGCGTGGGATGGCCCCCCAGGTACATGCACAGGCGCCATTCGGTCGTGGCCTTGGCGGAGGGGGCCGTGGTGTGCGCGTGGGCGGCCGTCGGTGCGGCGGCCAGTACGGCGGCGCCGATCAGCGCCGCGAGCTTATGAGGCATGACAGCTCTCCGTTTCTGGACCGGGACCCAGGAGCCGGGATCCGCGATCCGAGACCGGGGGGGTACGAGGATCGGGGCTCCGGGGATCCGGGGATCTAGGGCTCCGCGGATCTAGAACCACGGGCACCGGGGCAGGTCCGGGAAGGGATGCGGTGTGCCCGCGGGCAGTTGCACGACTTCCGCGGGGACATTGCCCCACCCCTTGATCTTGGGCATCGAGCCCACCTGATCGCCCTGGGTGTAGTACCAGGTCTTGTTGCCCTTGGTGTCCGCGGGACCGGTGGTGAAGCACGTGAACCACGACGGCGACAGCTTCAGCCAGCCACTGACCGGCGAGGCGAAGTCGGCCCGGGCATACACGTCCGAGGGAAGGTTGTCGCAGTACAGCGCCTTGGTGAACACGTTGCCGATGGCGTCCCGCAAGTGGATGCCCTCGCGGAGCTCGCAGGTCCCCGCTCTCTCGGCCCCCTGCGCGGGAGCGGCGAGTCCGGCTCCCAGGGCGAAGACCCCAACGCCTGCTACGACGGCGGCAGTTCGGCGCCACCCGGTGCGAACGACGGGGACACGGGCACGTGAGGTGGCGGCGGTCATGTCCACGGGCACTCCATCAGCCCGGGGAAGGGGTGGCTCGGCGCCTTCACCGACGTCGCCGGGACGTAGCCCCATGCCTTGGCCGCCGGCGTGGACACCACCTGGTCGCCCTGGGTGAGGTACCACAGGTCGGTGCCGGGATAGGTGCTGCCCCGCTTCCAGCAGACGAACCAGGCGGGCGAGTAGAGCATCGTCCCGTTGACCGGGCTGGTGGAGCGCGACTGGAGCCTGATGTGCCCCGGCTCCACCTCGCAGAGCAGGTCCCCGGTGTACCTCCGGCCGGTCCAGTCGGTGTGCTGCTCATCGGGGCGCAGCCGGCACTCCGCGGCCTCGGCCGCCGTGGCCTGCCCTGGAGCCGCCAGCCCGCCGGCGAGCGCGCAGAGCACACCCGGGATCACACAGCCGCGCAGCAGCCGTGCGGCGCGTCCGCTACGTCTTCGTACGGTATCCGTACCGGTCATGACGCCCCCAACTCCGAACGAATCACGGACCGTTCACCAGAGCACCCGCTGTGCTCCGATGGCACACTGTCGCCCGCGGACCTGACACGCGGCTGACATGCCTGGGAGCGTGTCCCCGCCCTCGCCGCGCGGGCAGGTCGGCTACCCCTGCCGGCCGGCGGCGATCAGGACCCGTGCGGCTTGCGCCGCCTGCGCCGCCGGTTCGGTGCTGCGGGTGATCGCGGCGGTCACCATCGCGCCCTCGGCCAGCAGGAACACAGGATCGCCCAGGCCGCTCGGCAGGCCCGCCCGCTCCACGAGTTCCACCACGTAGCCCTTGAACGCCGCCTTGTGCAGCCGGACTTGGCGGGCGACGGACTCCGACGTGGCGCCGAGTTCTCCGTACGAGTTGATCCAGGCGCAGCCGTTGAAGTCGGGTTCGGCGAACCACTCGCCGAGCCAGTCGAAGACCGCGAGCACGCGGTCGCCGGCCTCGGCGGGCCGCTCGGGATTCTCGTACTGCTCGACGTACTCGGCGAGGCGCTGCCGCCACCGGGCGTCGCGCCGCTCCAGATATGCCTCGACGAGCCGCTCCTTGGCGGGGAAGAGCTGATAGAGGCGCTTGAGCGAGAGCCCCGAGGCGGTGCGAATGTCGTCCATACCGACGGTTTGGATGCCCCGTTGGTAGAAGAGCCGCTCGGCCGCGTCCAACGCCCGCTCCGTGGCGACTGTGCTGTCCATCGGCCGACATCCTCCTCATTGAGCCGCGTTCAGAGATGCCGTTTTGCCTCGGTGGCAAGCACACTACCCAGGAGAACGAGCGTTCTCTAGAGTCGTCGGCACGCTCTGGAGAACGATTGTTCCCCAGGGAGTGGCCCACCACGCACCGAGGAGCTGACATGACGTCACGTCCGCCGTTCCCCCCGTTCGACGAGGAGAGCGCACTGCGGAAGGTCCAGGCGGCCGAGGACGCCTGGAACACCCGCGACCCCGAGCGCGTGGCGCTCGCGTACACCGTCGACTCGGTCTGGCGGAACCGGGACCGGTTCGTCACCGGCCGGGCCGAGATCGTGGACTTCCTGCGCGCCAAGTGGTCCCGCGAGCAGGAGTACGCCCTGCGCAAGGAGCTGTGGGACTTCCGCGGCTCCCGGATCGCGGTGCGCTTCCAGTACGAGTGCCGGACCCCGGACGGCCAGTGGTGGCGCAGTTACGGCAACGAGCTGTGGGAGTTCACCGCGGAAGGACTCATGGCCCGTCGCGAAGCAAGCATCAACGACGTGCCGATCACCGCGGCGGAGCGCCGCATCTTCGGCCCGCGGCCGGAAGCCGAGCGCGGGCAGCCGCTGCCCGTGCGGTAGACGGAGAGGGGCCGTCACTTAGGAGGAGAGGGGCGTCACTCCGTCTTCGTGAAGAAGGCGCTGTCCAGGTGGTGCAGCAGGTCGGTGGGGGTCGCGTACACGGCGGAGGCGCCGGCCGCCTCCAGGTCGTGCCGGGGGATGCCGCCCGACAGCAGGGCGACGCCGCGCACTCCCGCTCGGCGGGCTGCCCGCATGTCCCAGACCGTGTCGCCGACGAACACGGCCTCGTCCGGCCCGCACTCGGCGATGTCCAGGGCGTGGTGGACGGGATCGGGGGCCGGTTTGCCTTCGGAGACGTCGTCCGCACTGGCGACCCCGGCGATCACCTCGTCCGCGTCGATGGCCCGGCGCAGCGCTCTCAGCTCCCCGCCGCCCGCCGAGGTCGCCAGGACGATGCGCCAGCCTCGGCGGTCGAGCGCGTGCAGGAGATCGCGGGCGCCGTCCAGCGCGGGCAGCCGGTCGAAGTAGGTGCCGTACAGGGTGCGGTGCGCGGCGCTGATCTCCTCGTCACGCGTGCGGTCGCGCTCGTCGCCGAGCAGATGGGCGATGAGGTCGGTCGAACCGAGACCGATGGCACGGTGGATGTCGTGCGTGGCGACCTGCTGTCCCGCTTGCCGGAACGCCTCCCACCAGGTGACCACGTGGAGATGGTTCGTGTCGGCCAGCGTTCCGTCGACGTCGAACAGCGCCGCGCGCGCCATGGCCTCAGCCCCTTCCTGACCTGTTGCCGCCGGTGTTGCCTGTCTTGGTGCCTGTCCTGCTGTCGCCCTTGTCGTGCTGGACGTTCTCCTGCGCCGTGGGGCTCGGGGTGAGCGTGTCCGCGGCTTCGCCGTCCTTCTTGTCGTCGCGCTCGTCTCCGGGGAGGCGTGTTTCCGCGTCCTCGACCTCGTCGAGGACCTCCTCGGCGGCCGTTTCCGCGCCCCCGTCCGGTGCGCGCTCGCGGCCCTTGCGCTCGTTGCCTCGCTGGTGGTTCATGGCGGACCTCCGGTTTCCGGTCGTTCAGTGCACTTCGGAGATGACGAAGCCGCTGCGCGGCCCGGTCGGCATCCGGCTGAGCGGGATGCGCAGATCCTGCTCGGGGACCTGGTACTGAAGCCGCGCGAGACGCGGAAGCAAGGTGCTCAACACCGCGAGGGTGATGTCTTCGCCGGGGCAGCGGTGTCCTTCGGCGGCCTCCCCGCCGCCTTGCGGGACGAGTTCGTCACGTCCGGGTTCGCGGCCCAGGAAGCGATCGGGATCGAACATGTAGGGGTCGTGCCACAGCTCCGGATCGTGATTCTGTCCGTAGAGATCGAGGAGGACGAGCGTGCCCTCCGGGATCGCTTCGCCGCGCCATTGCACGTCGTCGGGGGCGAGCCCGGCGACGAACGGCGCGAACGGGTAGAAGCGCCGCAGCTCGTGGGCGAACGCCCGGGCATAGCCCTCACTGTCCGTGGCCAGCCGTTCCCGCAGCCCGGGGTTGCGGTGCAGCGCGTGGGCGCCGAACACCGCGTACCAGGTGATGGCGGCGGTGGGGCGGATGACGTTGAGGATCTCGACGGCGGCGGTGTGCGGGTCGAGCAGTTCACCGTCGGCGTCACGGTGGGCTGCGACCGCCTGCACCGCGGAGGCCGGTCGGTCGCTGTCCGCCGGTGCGTCGCCGCCGGCCGAGCGGATCTCCTCGACCAGCCGGGCCAGGCGCTTCTCCTGGCGCCGCCGGGCCCGCCGCGCCTGCCAGTGCCGGGGCCCTGCCGTCGCGAATCCGTCGACCATCGCCACGAGGTCGCGTGCGGTGCGTCGCGCCTCGTCGTCCGGGCGGTCCCCGAGCGGCACGCCCGCCCACGCGCACACGGCCCGCGTGATCAGGACGCTCACCTCGTCGAACAGCGTCACTTGGGGACGGCCGGTCCACTCCTTGCTCGACCGCTCCCACTCCTCGGCGACCAGGCGCGCCAGCATGGCGACGCCCGACGCGTCCTTGAGGAGCGAGACGAAAAGGGCCTTGCGCCGGCGGTGCTCAGGACCGTCCAGGGTGTGCACCGCGCCCTTGCCGAAGAGCGTGCTCAGGACCGGTTCGGGCAGGGCCGTGCGGCGCCGTACATGGTTCTCGTCGTAGAAGAACGCGACAGCGGCCGGTCCTCGCAGGGCGATGGCGGGCTTGCCCAGCAGCCGGGTACGGACGGGGCCGGGCCCCTTGCGACGGCTCAGGTCGGGAAGCCACGCGTAGCCCTGTGTGAGAAACGGCAGTGTGTTGTCCACCATGAGGTCCTCCCTGTCGTCCTCTCTCCTCGACCCTCCGTCGGGCAGGACGCCGACACCACTGGAACGAGGCTGAACGTGCGTGGTCGATCACTGGGATCGGGTGCCCCGGCCCGCCGCGATGAATCAGCCCTCCACGCCCGTCGAGTCGTGTGCGGCGCCGACCGGCTTGGACTCAGGTGAGCCGCGGTGGCGGAGGTAGACGGAGAAGATGGCCATGGATCCGACGGCGAGGAGTTCGGACTGCCAGTTCTGCAGGGTCCGGTCCCAGAAGTCCGCCGCGGTCAGGTACTGGCCCCAGCTGATCGGGGCCTGGAGCTCACGCAGGTGCTGTTCGTTGAAGGCGGCGCAGCCGGCGATGGACTGCGCGAGCCAGGACAGCAGGAAGAGGCCGCACATGAGGATGCCGAGCGAGCGGGAGTAGAGAACCTGGCGGACTCCGCCCGCCGCCGCCCACGCGGGTGAGCTCGCGCGGGCGTGACGTCCGGTCTTCTGCTCGGCGTCGGTCCCCGTACCCGCTCTGCCGATCTCCTTGGATTCGGGGGAGCCGCGTTGGAGCAGCCAGACGGTCGCGTAGATGTAGAGGAAGAACTGCAGGTACTCGGACTGCCAGTTCTCGGTGACGTCGACGGCGAAGTCGGTACTGAGGAGGTAGGCGCCGAACGGCAGCGGTGAAAGACCGGTGGCGATCAGGTCGTTGTTGTACTCGGCGTGACCGGCGAGCGCCTGGCCCGCCAGGGTGAGGAGGAACCCGCAGCCGAACGCCAGCGTCAGGCCGTTCGCCACGAGGAACCGGCGCTCCCGGGAGGATGTCACTGCCGTGTCGCTCCCATCGCGATGAAGTACGCGAGGCCGCCGATGATGACGGCCACATAGATGCCGAAGAGATAACGCATGGGATGTCACCCGCCTTTGAGCAGGCAGTCGTAGGGCCGTTCCGCGGTGTCCGGTGGGGTGCAGCCCGCCGCTGTGATCTTCCAGTCGCCGTCGACGGACGCGAGGAACAGGGTGTCCCGGTCGAGCACCACCCGTGCCTGGCGGCCGTAGACATCGACGCCGGTGACCCGGCGCGCCACGGGCAGCCCCAGATCGCGCAGGGCATCGGGGCATGCGGACTCCGCGTCGAGTTCGAGCTCTTCGCGGGTGGCGGGCGCCAGGTCGTGGCAGGCGGCCTGCGGCCTGAGGTGGGACCGCTGGAAGTGTTCCGCCACGGCGGTGGCCGCCGACTCCCTGCCTGCGAGCGAGGAGCAGCCGGCCAGGGCCAGCACCGCCGTGCCGGTCAGCAACCCGGTCGGCAGCCAGTTCCCGGATGGCATCCGGCCGCCCCTTTCTCCGGCATCTCTCACGGCGAGCCTCGGGCTCCCTCGGGGGGACTGTCTTCGCCGGGGCTCCCTCGGGGGACTATCTCCGCCGCCCCGTCGGCGGCGGTGAACTCCCCCGACGACACGCGGCAGACTCCCCCGGACAGAGGGCGCGCACGTGGGGGTCACCGACGGCGGCACCGCTGTTCGGCTCGGCGGGGCGGGGCGTTCAGGCGCGGGCGCGCAGGATGTCGATGTTCCCGTGCTGGCTGCGGGCGCGGACCTGGACGGTTTCCTGGGTCTTGGCCATGCTCCCGGTGGCCGTGAGCATGTTGCGCACCTGCCCGGAGCCGGTGCTGACGTCGAGGTCGGCGGCCGTACCCTCGCGGATGCCGACCTCGATGGTGCCGAAGGAGGTGGCCAACTCGACGGTTCCGCGGGCCACGTCGGCCGCGCGCAGGGTGCCGTGGGCGGTGGTCGCGGCGACCGAGCTCTCGGCGCGCGCGATGTCGATGCCGCCGTTGCCGCTTTCCGCCCGCAGCTCACCGGTCACGAGGCCGACGGTCGCCGAGCCGTGCGTGCTCTTCAGGACGGCGGAGCCGTCGACGGTGCCGACGCGCAGACTGCCGGAGCTGGTGGTGATCTCGGCCGTGCCCTCGACCCGGTCCACGGTGATCGAGCCGTGTGACGCGGTGACCCGCAGCGGCCCGGTGGTGTCGAGACGGACGTCGCCGGACGAGGTCTTCACGCCGACCTCGCCGAGCCGGCCCTGCCCGAGCACCTGGGCCCAGGCGCCGGTCATGTCGACGTGCGAGCCGGTGGGCAGTTCGACGGTGATGTCGACGGTGCCGGTGCGGCCCAGGACGTTCCGCTGCTTGGGCGTGCTGACGGTCAGGGCGCCGCGGGCGTACGTCACGTCGGTCTGCTCGGCGTCCCGCACGTCCTGGCTCTTCTTCGGGTCGCGGGGCCGCACCTCGACGAGGGTGTCGCGGCGGTCGGCCGCGGTGAAGCGGATGGAGCCGGCCTCCACGCGAGCGGTGACCGAGATCGGTTCGGGAGTGTCGAAAGAAGGCATGGTTGTCCCGTCCTCATGAGTCCTGGATGAAGAAGCTGGTTGCGGTGGGGCGAGGACGAGTTCGGATGCGATCCCGTCCATGACGCCATGATGGCACCATCGTGGCACCGCACGCAAGCCTGATGGCACCTTGCGGGAAATCAGCGCAAGGCCAGCCACTCTCGCTGCGAAACGCGGAGACGCTGACGCGTGTCACAGTGACGCCATACGTGCTCATGCGCCTCCAGGAGAACGAAATGGCACCGGGCGGCACCAATTGGTGCCGCCCGGTGCCATGGGCGGCACCAATTGGTGCCGCCCGGTGCCATGTGTGGCCGCCTGGGCCGCTGTGCGGCGATGCTTCGCGCCATCCGGCCGGACCTTCGCCCGCGCCCTGGCGTCAGGGCCCGTCAGCCGCCGACGTACGCGGCGAGGTGTTCCCCGGTGAGCGTGGAGCGGTCGGCGACGAGGTCGGCGGGGGTGCCCTCGAAGACGACGCGGCCGCCGTCGTGGCCGGCGCCGGGGCCGAGGTCGATGATCCAGTCGGCGTGGGCCATGACCGCCTGGTGGTGCTCGACGACGATGACCGACTTGCCGGAGTCGACGAGCCGGTCGAGCAGGCCGAGCAGTTGCTCGACGTCGGCGAGGTGCAGTCCGGTGGTCGGCTCGTCGAGGACGTAGATGCCGCCCTTCTCCCCCATGCGCGTGGCCAGCTTGAGCCGCTGCCGCTCGCCGCCGGACAGGGTGGTGAGCGGCTGGCCGAGGGTGAGGTAGCCGAGCCCGACGTCGGCCAGCCGCTCCAGGATCTTGTGCGCGGCCGGAGTGCGCGCCTCCCCCTCGCCGAAGAATTCCTCGGCCTCGGTCACCGACATCGCGAGCACCTCGCTGATGTCGCGCCCGCCGAGGTGGTATTCGAGGACCGAGGGCTGGAACCGCTTGCCCTCGCAGTCCTCGCACGGGGTGGCGACGCTCTGCATGATCGCCAGGTCGGTGTAGATGACCCCGGCGCCATTGCAAGTGGGGCAGGCGCCCTCGGAGTTGGCGCTGAACAGCGCCGGCTTCACGCCGTTGGCCTTCGCGAACGCCTTGCGGATCGGTTCGAGCAGTCCGGTGTACGTCGCCGGGTTGCTGCGCCGGGAACCGCGGATCGGGGTCTGGTCGATCGACACGACGTCCTCGCCGGCGGGAATCGACCCGTGGACGAGGGAGCTCTTGCCGGAGCCGGCGACGCCGGTGACGACGACCAGCATGCCGAGCGGGATGTCGACGTCCACGCCCTCCAGGTTGTTCGCCGTCGCGCCGCGGATCTTGAGCGCGCCGGTGGGCGTACGCCCCGACTCCTTGAGGGCGGCCCGGTCGTCGAGGTGGCGGCCGGTGACGGTGTCACTGGCCCGCAGTTCGTCGAGGGTGCCCTCGAAGCAGACGGTGCCGCCCGCCGCGCCGGCGCCGGGGCCGAGGTCGACGACGCGGTCGGCGATCGCGATCGCCTCCGGCTTGTGCTCGACGACGAGCACGGTGTTGCCCTTGTCGCGCAGCCTGAGCAGCAGATCGTTCATGCGCTGGATGTCGTGCGGGTGCAGGCCGATGGTGGGCTCGTCGAAGACGTACGTGACGTCGGTGAGCGAGGAGCCGAGGTGGCGGATCATCTTGACGCGCTGCGCCTCGCCGCCCGACAGCGTGCCCGCGGGCCGGTCGAGCGCGAGGTAGCCGAGGCCGATCTCGACGAACGAGTCGAGGGTGCGTTGCAGCGCTGCGAGCAGCGGCGCCACCGAGGGCTCCTTGAGGCCGCGGACCCATGCGGCGAGGTCCCTGATCTCCATGGCGCAGGCGTCGGCGATGCTGATCCGCTTGATCTTCGACGACCGGGCCCCTTCGCTGAGCCGGGTGCCGTCGCACTCGGGGCAGGGGGTGAAGGTGACCGCGCGCTCCACGAACGCCCTGATGTGCGGCTGCATCGCCTCCTTGTCCTTGGACAGGAAGGACTTCTGGATCTTCGGGATCAGCCCCTCGTAGGTGAGGTTGACGCCGTTGACCTTGACCTTGACCGGCTCCCCGTACAGGAAGGCGTGCAGCTCCTTCTTCGTGTACTTGCGGATCGGCTTGTCCGGGTCGACGAAGCCGGACTGGGCGTAGACCTGCACGGTCCACTGGCTGTCCGACTTCCAGCCGGGGATCGTGAACGCGCCCTCGGCGAGCGACTTGGAGTCGTCGTAGAGCTGCGTGAGATCGATGTCGGTGACCTTGCCGCGGCCTTCGCAGCGCGGGCACATGCCGCCGGTGCGCTGGTACGTCGCCTTCTCCGCCTTGGTCTTGTTGCCGCGCTCGACGGTGATCGCACCGCTCGCCCGGACCGTCGCGGTGTTGAAGGAGTAGGCGCTGGGCGGGCCGATGTGCGGCTTTCCGAGCCGGCTGAAGAGGATGCGCAGCATCGCGTTGGCGTCGGTGGCGGTGCCGACGGTGGAGCGCGGGTCGGCGCCCATCCGCTGCTGGTCGACGGTGATCACGGTTGTCAGGCCGTCGAGGACGTCGACCTCGGGGCGGGCGAGGTTCGGCATGAAGCCCTGCACGAAGCTGCTGTACGTCTCGTTGATCAGCCGCTGCGACTCCGCGGCGATCGTGTCGAACACCAGCGAGCTCTTGCCCGAGCCGGAGACACCGGTGAACACCGTGAGCCGGCGCTTGGGGATCTCGATGCTGACGTCCTTGAGGTTGTTCTCGCGCGCGCCGTGCACACGGATCAGATCGTGGCTGTCGGCGGCGTGCGGCGCAGGCGACCGCGGGTCCGTCTGTCTTGCCTTGCTCATCGTTTCTCCATCTGTCGGGCGAAGCCGCCCTGCGTCCCGGCGGGGCCGCCCTGTCTCCTGGGCGGCCCCGCCGTCGCGGCGTCCGCCGCCGTCGCCTGGCTGAGTGCTGGCTGGCTGGATTCTCCACCAGCTGGGAGCGGTACGTCCGGCTGTCCTCAAGTCGAGCCGGTGGCACCGTCGCGCCCCGGCCGGACGGCCGGGGCGGCGGTCGCGGGTGCCGGGGGGCTCACTTCACCTGCTGGATGCGGATCACGTTGCCCGCGGGGTCGCGCACGGCGCAGTCGCGGATGCCGTACGGCTGGTCGGTCGGCTCCTGGACGACCTCGACGATGTCGGCGCCCTGGAGGGTCTCGAAGGTGGCCTCGACGTCGGCGGTGGCCAGGACGATGCCGCCGTAGGTGCCCTTGGCCATCATCTCGGCGATGACCTGGCGCTCGTCGTCGGTGATGCCGGGGTCGGCGGCCGGCGGGGTCAGGACGATGGAGGTGCCGGGCTGTTCGGCGGGACCGACCGTGATCCAGCGCATCCCCGCGTACCCGACGTCCTTGCGGACCTCGAAGCCGAGGACGTCGCGGTAGAAGGCCAGGGATGCCTCCGGATCGTTGTGCGGGAGGAAGCTCGCGTGAAGGGTGATGTCCATGCCCGTCACGCTAGTCGCGGCCCCTGGACCGTGCTTCTTGATTCCTGACCGGTCGGGTCACCTGCTTCGCCACGCACGCGGGGATGCCCGCCGTCGCGCTCGCCGCCTGGCGTCGGTAGGCGCTGGGAGGCATGCCGACCAGCTCGGTGAAGCGCGTGCTGAAGGTGCCGAGCGACGAGCAGCCGACCTCGAAACAGACCTCGGTGACGCTCAGGTCACCGCGGCGCAGCAGCGTCATCGCGCGCTCGATGCGCCGCGTCATCAGATAGCTGTACGGCGACTCGCCGTACGCGGCCCGGAACTCGCGGCTGAGGTGCCCGGCCGACATGTGCGCGCCACGGGCGAGCGCCTCGACGTCCAGCGGCCGGGCGTACTCCCGGTCGATCCGGTCGCGGACGCGGCGCAGTCGCACGAGGTCGCGCAGCCGCTGCTCCGGATCGGGTCTGCTGGTCACATACGAGATCGTACGCTCCGGGTTCAAAGACAGGCTCTCAGCTCGGCGTACAGCTCCGGTCCCGTCCAGGTGCGCGGCGTGGACTCCGCCGCGTGCACGAGGGCGGCGAGGCGCGCGTTCGCGGGGGCGCGGCCACCGTGGGCGGTGGCGAGGGCGACGATCTCGCCCTGCAGTGAGTCGATCTCCGTGGGACGGCCGCGCCGCAGGTCCTCCCACATCGAGGAGCGCGCGTGGGCGTCGATCCGGAGGGACGCCCCCGCCACCCGGCGGAAGACCGCGTCGGGCAGCCCCAGCACGTACGGGGTGAGACCGGGCGAGATGGGGCCGAGGCGGGCGGGAGTGGCCCCGGCGGCGCGGTAGGCGGCGAGGGCCTCGCGCTGGCACAGGGCGAGGCAGCGCCGGTAGGCGCGCAGGCCGAGCTGGTCGCGCAGCGGCAGCCCGGAGAGGGCGTTGACCGCGTTGTTCAGGTTCATCAGCAGCTTGGCGTGCTGCACCGCGGCCATGTCGGCGCGGGCCTCGACGGCCAGGCCCGCCTCGCGGAAGGCGGCGAAGAGCGTGTCGTCGGGCTCGGCCATGAGCCTGCCCGGCATGCCCTGGTGCACGGTGCCCGGCGCGGACTGCACGACGTTGTACGGCACCATTCCGGCCAGCACGGTGTGGCCGGGGAGCGCGGCGCGCAGGGTGGACGGGTTGTGCAGCCCGTTCTGGAAGCTGACCACGACGCGGTGCGGGGCGAGATGGGCAGCGAGGTCCTTGGCGGCGGCCTCAGTGCCGATGGTCTTCACGGTGACCAGCACATAGTCGGCGTCGGCCGCGGCTTCCGGGCCGGTGGCGAGCGTCAGCCGGTCCGGCGTGAGGTGGACGGGCTGCCGGGCGGAGCTGCTGAGGGTGAGTCCCCTCTCGCGCAGCACATCCATGGCGGCGGTCCTGCCGATGAACGCCACGTCGTACCCGGCGGCGACGAGGTGGCCGCCGAGGTGGATGAGGTGGCCGCCGAGGTGACAGCCGATGCTGCCGGCGCCGAGGACGGCGAAGCGGGGCTTGGGCATGGGGACTCCTGCGATCGGGCGGGGCGGGCGGGGTCCAGCCTTGTCCAGGGGCACACCTGCTGGCCAGGCCCTGGTGACCGGTTCCTGTCTCCTGCCCACGGCGCCGGGCTCCCCGCCGAGCCCGTCGCGGGGTTTCTCCGACGCCTGCGAGATTTCGCCGGCCTCGCCTTCAGCGCTGTCCGGTGCGGCCGTCGTCGCGTGCCGCTCGGTAGCGCGTGATCAGGGCGGTGAGTTGTGAGTTGAAGCCTTCCGCGGCTTCGAGGGCGGCTTCCGGCAGGGGGTCGTCCGGTGCGTAGCCGAGGGCCGGGTGGCCTGCGAGGTGGGCGCACAGGGCGTCGAGGTGGTCCAGGTGGGCGGCGTCGCGTGCCTGCGCGGGGGTGAGGGAGCACAGCCACGCGTAGCGCGCGGCGGGGGCGTCGGGGCGGGGCGGCAGGGCGCGGCGCAGACTCTCGGCGCGCGCGGTCAGGGTGTTCCACACCGGCACGCGCAGGACTGCGACCAGGCCGCCGGGGTCGGCTTCCACGGTGGTGGTCATGTACTCACGCTCGCAGAGGGCACTGACATCGGGGCCCGGCGCGGGGCGGCGAGTCAGGTGAGTCAGCCGTCCGGGCCCGCCGGGTGGGGCAAGCGGGGGCATGGCTCCGGGCTCGCGCTCACGCCGGGCGCCGCGGGCTCACGAGCATGCGGATGTCGTCCTCCGCCCACAGCACGAACCGTTCGATCGGTGTCACCGTCTCGTGTCCTGGCGCGGGCCGGAACCGGAAGCGTTTGAGCAGGACGGCCAGGACCAGTTCGGCCTCGATCATGGCGAGCGCGGCGCCCTCGCAGCTCCGGGGGCCGAGCCCGAAGGGAATGTAGGCGAGCCTGGGACGCTTGGCGGTCTCCTCGGGGGTGAACCGCTCGGGTACGAACTTCTCCGGCTCGGGCCAGTACGCGGGATTCAGATGGACGGCCCAGAAGGGATAGAAGACCGTCGTCCCGGCCGGGATCTCGTAGTCGCCCAGGACGAGCGCCTCGGTCGTCTCGCGGGCGCCGTAAGGACCCGGCGGGTAGAGCCGCATGGACTCCTTGAGGGCCATGTCGAGGTACGTGAGTCGGCGGAGGTCGGCGTACTCGGGCGCCGGGCGCTCCCCGAGTACGCGGTCCAGCTCGGCGGCGACGCGGTCGGCCGCCTCGGGGTGGCGCCCCAGCAGGTGCAGCGTCCAGGAGACGGCCACCCCGGTGGTGTGGTGGGCGGCCAGCATGGTCACCATGACGGTGTCGCGGATCCGCGCGGGGCTCTCGCCGGCCTCGACGAGCGCCCCGATCAGATCGCTCTTGTCCGTGCGGCCGCCGGAGCGATGCGCCGCGACGACCCGGTCGACGGTCGCGCGCAGGAAGGCCAGGGCGTCCTCGGCGCGCCGCGCGCGGTCGTCCTGCGTGCCCGGGACCGGCACTTGGTAGAGCCGTCCCAGGTATTCGGTGAGTACGTCCTCGAACGCGCCGATGACTCGGTCCGGGTCCGCGAGGTCGCCGGCGCCCCCGAGGGCGTACTCGCTGATCATCCGCAGCGTCAGGGCGGTGAGGTCCTTCTGCAGCTCGACGGGTTCGCCCCCCGGCTCCGCGGGTCCGCCGTCGGCCCGCGTGGCCCAGTCGTCCGCGAGTGCCGTCGCCAGCTCGGTGAACCGCGCGAAGTGCCGTTCGTGGGAGGGGCGCCCGGCCAGCACGGAGAGGAGCACCCGCCGCCACGGCGTGTGTTCGTCGGCCGCGATCACCTGGAGGTTGCCTGCCTCGCAGAGCGGGGCCAGGAACTCGAACAGCCGCTCCGGCCGCTTGTCGATGTGCGCCGTCGCCTCCAGCAGCACGGGGTCGGCGACCGACACGGCCGTCTCGGCGCCCGGAAGCTGGAACCGCACGACGGGTCCGTACTCGGCGTGCAGCCGCAGTTGGTAGTGGTGCAGGCCGCCCGCCTCGGTGACGGCGCCCACGCCGCCGTCCGTGCGGGGCTCGGGGCCGGGGATCCGCATGTCACGTCTCCTGGAAGCCGGTTGGCGCCTCGGTCAAGAACACATCTTCGACTTCCGCGAGCCTCCCCCGGGAGCCTCGCCGCCATGCGCGGGGCGGACCGGCGGGGCGGTTGTCCGGCCCGGACGAGCGGCGTGAATGATCGAGGTCATGCTCCTCGAGTCCCTGTCCGTCGCCGCGCTCGTCGTGGTGCTCGTGTGCGCCGTCGTCCGTCCCTTCGGCCTGCCGGAGGCGGTCTTCGCGGTGCCCGCGGCGGGCCTCGTGATCGTCACCGGCGCGATCCCGCTGGAGGACGTGCGGGAGGAGGCGGCCCGGCTCGGGCCGGTGATCGGTTTCCTCGCCGCCGTCCTCGTACTCGCCAGACTCTGCGACGACGAGGGGCTCTTCCGGGCGTGCGGGACCTGGATGGCGCGCTGGGCCCGGCACCGGCCGCGGCGCCTGCTGGGGGCGGTCTTCGGCCTCGCATCAGTGGTCACCGCCGCCCTCAGTCTCGATGCCACGGTGGTCCTGCTGACGCCCGTCGTGTTCGCCACGGCCACCCGCATGGGCACCTCCGCCAAGCCCCACGCCTATGCCTGCGCGCACCTGTCGAACACGGCGTCCTTGCTGCTGCCGGTGTCGAACCTGACGAACCTGCTCGCCTTCACCGCCACCGGGCTGTCCTTTACGCGCTTCGCGCTGCTGATGCTGCTGCCGTGGCTGGCCGCCGTCGCCGTCGAGTACGTCGTGTTCCGGCGCTTCTTCGCCACCGAACTCGACGCTCCCACCGAGGACGACGGTGCCCGGGAGCCCGCGCAGTTCCCCCTGTTCCCCCTCGTGACCGTCGCCGCGACACTCGTGGGGTTCGCCGTGGCCTCCGCGGTCGGCCTCGATCCGGCGTGGGCCGCGGCGGCAGGCGCCGCCGTCATGGCCGGCCGCGCCCTCGTCCGGCGCCACACCACCCCGACCGCGATCGCCCGCTCCGCCGCCCTGCCGTTCCTGGCCTTCGTCCTGGCGCTCGGCATCGTCGTACGAGGCGTACTCGACAACGGTCTCGGTGACGCCCTCGGCCATGCCCTGCCCGACGGCGACTCGCTGCCCGCCCTCCTCGGCACCGCCGCGCTCGCCGCCGTCCTCGCGAACCTGATCAACAACCTGCCGGCCGTGCTCGCCCTCGCCCCGCTGGCCGCCCCCTCCGGGCCCGGGGCGGTGCTCGCGGTGCTCCTCGGCGTCAACATCGGCCCGAACCTCACGTACGCGGGATCCCTGGCCACCCTCCTGTGGCGGCGCATCACCCATCACCACGACCACGACGTGCAGCTCAAGGAGTTCACTCTCCTCGGCGTCCTCACCGTGCCCCTCGCGCTGTTCGTCTCGACTCTCGCGCTGTGGGTGTCGCTGGGGATCAGCGGCACCTGAGCGGGGAGGGCGGCGGCCCGCGCCCCTCGTCCTCACCGGGGGCAGGGGCTCCCCTGTTTCCTCGCGTCGTCGGCGAGGGCGATCGCCGTGTCCAGCCGGTCCCGGGTCTCCAGCAGGCCGCCGATCTGCCCGTCGATGCGGGCACGTTCGGCCCGCAGCCGTTCCAGGAGCTGGGGGGCCACTTCGTCGCTCTCGATGCACGGCAGCAGTTCCACGATGGTCCGGCTCGCAAGGCCGGCGGCGTACAACTGCTGGATGAGCCGGACCCGGTCGACGGCCGTGGCCGGGTAGTGGCGCTGGCCGCTGGGGCTGCGGTCGGCGGCGAGGAGGTTCTGTTCCTCGTAGTAGCGCAGCGCTCGTACGCTCACGCCAGTCGCAGCGGCGAGTTCACCGATTCGCATGCTCTTCCCCTCCGGAGCCAGTCCCTGGCGGCGGCCTTCCCGTCCCATCCTCGCAGCCCTGAGCTACTTGCCTCTGACGTCAACGTCAGGTTTTAGCGTGGCCGACGTACCGCCCCCATTCGTCGGCGCAACGCGAAGGACACCACTGTGACCAGTCTGTTCGACAGCTACCAGCTCGGGAACCTCACGCTCCCCAACCGCGTCGTCATGGCCCCCATGACGCGTGCCCGCGCGGCCGCCGACGGCGTCATCAATGAGAGTGCGGGAACGTACTACGCGCAGCGCGCCGGCGCCGGACTCATCGTCAGCGAGGGCGTACAGCCCAGCCTCACCGGTCAGTCCAACCCCAACACGCCCGGCCTGCACACCGATGAGCAGGTCGCCGCGTGGCAGCCGGTGACCGCCGCCGTCCACACCAACGGCGGCCGCATCTTCGCGCAGCTCATGCACGGCGGCCGCGTCGGCCACCCCGATGTCGCCGGTCACCATCCCGTCGCGCCCTCCGCGATCGCCCTCGACTCGCCCCTGTTCACCGGTCCGCGCGGCCGCCGGGCCGCCCCGGTCCCGCGTGCCCTGACCACCGCCGAAGTCCCAGGCGAGGTACGGGCCTTCGCCGACGCCGCCCGCCGGGCCGTCGACGCCGGATTCGACGGCGTCGAACTCCACGGGGCCAACGGCTACCTCATCCAGCAGTTCCTCTCCTCCAACACCAACCGGCGCACGGACGCGTACGGAGGATCCGTCACCGGCCGCATCCGCTTCGCCGTCGAGGCCGCGGAGGCGGCCGCCGACGCCATCGGAGCCGATCGCGTCGGCCTGCGCCTGTCCCCCGGCGGCCACGTCTGGGACATCGCCGAGGACGACGTCCCCCAGCACTACACGGCCCTCGTCGAGGCCCTGGCGCCCCTCGGGCTCGCCTACCTCCACGTCCTCGTCACCACCGAGGAGGACACCCTCGTCGCGCTGCGCAAGGCGTGGCCGGGCGCCTTCATCATCAACCCCGGCGGCCAGATCGGCCCGCAGGAGGGCGACCGGGCCCTGGGCGAGCACTGGCTCGCCCAGGGCGCCGACCTCATCAGCTACGGCCGCGCCTACCTCGCCAACCCCGACCTCGTCGAACGCTTCCGCACGGGATTGCCGCTGCACACCAGCGACCCCGACACGTGGTACCAGGGCGGCCTCACCGGATACACCACACACACCAGCTACCAGCACTGAGCCGTCGCCCGGCGGGGCGGTTCGGCGATCAGGACCAGGCGGGCAGGGGCAGCAGCCCGCCGGTCTCCAGGTACGTCTTGAGGTTGGCCAGCACCGCGGACCAGCCGCCCGCGGCCAGGCGCCGTTCGGCCTCGTCGCGCAGGTTCTCGTGGGTGACGGTGAGCTGGACGGTGCCGCCGTACGGCTTCAGGTCGAACGTGACCGTCGAGGGTCCCTCGGGTCGCTCGTCGTCCGGCCCCGCCCAGGTGACGACCAGGCGGTTGGGCGGTGCGGCCTCGACGACGGTGCCGACCACGTCGGCGAGGCCGCTGCCGTCGGTACGGCGGTGCTCCCAGGGGGAGCCGGGCTGCCAGTCCGAGATGTTGCTGTGTCCCCAGTAGCCGGCCGTGATGTCGGCGTCGGTCAGGGCCTCCCAGACCCTTTCCAGGGTGGCCTCGATGTAGGTGGTGTAGACGAATTCGGGCTTGGTGACGGGTGAGGCGTCCATGGCGCTTTCCGCTTTCCGTTTCACTGCGCCCAACGCCTCAAGGCGCGGGCGGTCGAATTTTCCGATCCACCGTTCCTGGATCTCATGGATCGGAACGGGGTTGAGGTAGTGGAGCTTTTCCCGGCCCCGCTTGACGGTGCTGACGAGGTTCGCGGCTTCCAGCAGCCCCAGGTGCTGGGTGGCCGCTTGGCGGGACATGCCCAGCCCGTCGCAGAGCCGGCCCAGGCTCTGGCCGTTGTCCTCCCGCAGGCGGTCCAGCAGGAGCCTGCGGGTCGCGTCGGACAGGGCCTTGAAGACCTGGTCCATGTCTTCGTTCACCCCTCCATTTAAGGCAAGCATTTACTTGCATGTCAACAGCGGGCATCCCGGCACGCAAGGTGTTCACCTGGTGACTCCCTGGGGGCGGGGCGGGCACCACCCGCGCATCTAGGACCCGGGCTGACCTAATCGATGCCTACGGTGCTGCGGACGGCGGGACACGCGCCGTCCCACAGCGAGAGAAGGATGGTCATGGCTGACAACAGCGCCCGCTCCGGCGCCACCCGCAACACCCTGGTCGGCACCATCGGCGGCCCCGCCATCTGGGCGCCGGACGGGCGGAGGCTGGCCGAGTTCTATGCCGCGGCCCTGGGTGCCGAAGTCGGGGACGGCTACCCCGACGAGGACGGCAACGAGGTCGCTTTCCCGGTTCCGGTGGGCGAGGCGACGTACTTCTTCTACACCGCCAAGTCGTACGTGGCCCCGGACTGGCCGGCGCAGGAGCTGCCCTTCCACTTGGATCTGGCCTTCGGGGACGTCGCGACGGCGGTGGACCGCCTGCTCGAACTGGGCGCGACCAAGCCGGAGTTCCAGCCCGGCGGGGAGCACTGGACCGTACTGCTCGACCCGTCGGGACAGCCGTTCTGCGTCAGTCAGGCGCGCTGAGCCACTCGGCGGGGCCGGACGGTAGAGTCGACCCCATGAAGCGATGATCCAGGCACACTCCTCGCCCTGACGCCGTCCGAGCCCGTGCTCCGGCGTCCGGGCGAGTGTGTCCGCGGCAGCAACGGGCGAATGTGCCCGGGGCAGCAACTCATCATCCGCTTCAGAACGATCGGACCCGTCAATGACCGACGACCTGTTCCTCGACCATGTCGCCGACCACCTCGCCGCCCTGCCCGCCGTGCACGCCGTCACCCTCGGCGGCTCGCGCGCCCAGGGCACCCACACTCCCGACAGCGACTGGGACTTGGCCCTCTACTACCGGGGCACGTTCGACCCGGACGACCTGCGTGCGCTCGGCTGGGGTGGCGAAGTCTCCGAGATCGGCGGCTGGGGCGGCGGCGTCTTCAACGGTGGCGGCTGGTTCTCCATCGACGGCCGGAGCGTCGACGTGCACTATCGCGACCTCGACGTGGTCGAACACGAACTCGCCGAAGCCCGGCAGGGCCGCTTCCGCTGGGAGCCGTTGATGTTCCACCTCGCGGGCATCCCCAGCTACCTGGTCGTGGGCGAACTGGCCGTCAACCAAGTGCTGCGCGGCAGCCTGCCCCGGCCCGAGTACCCCCAAGCACTGCGCGAGGCCGCTCCGCCCGTGTGGCGCGGCCGCGCGGCCATGACGATGCAGTACGCCAAGTCCTCGTACGCACCTCGCGGTCAGGCCACCGAGGCCGCGGGCGCCATCGCCACCGCCGCCCTGGAGACCGCGCACGCCGTGCTGGCCGCCCGCGGCGAATGGGTCACCAACGAGAAGCGCCTCCTGCGGCAGGCGGGGTTGCGCGATGTCGACGCCGTGATGGCGGAGCTGCGGCCGGAACCCGACGCCGTGGCACGCGCGATCACCGACGCGGAGACGTTGTTCGAGACGGCGGGCTGATCGGCGCAGGGCCCGACCGGGCCACGCCGGCTCAGCAAGCCCGTATGAAGCTCGCTGAACCGGCGCTGGCACGATGAGCGTCCATGAACGATCACGAGACGTTGCACGCCGAGGCCGCGCGGCTGGTCGAGGCGCGCTTCCCGCACGCACTGGGCGCCCTGCTCGGCGGCTCCGCGGCCCATGGGCGGGCCACCCCGACGAGCGATCTCGACGTGGCCATCCTCCTGCCGGACTCGGACACCAGCCGGCGGGAGGTGGTCCGCCACGATGGCCGCCTCGCCGAGCTGTTCCTCAACACCCTCGCGGACATACCGGAGTTCTTCGCGTGGGACAGGAACCGCCGCCGCGGCACCGTCCTCTTCCTGTACGACCAGGGCGTGTCCCTCGCCGACCCGTACGGTCATGTGGCCCGCACGCGGCGGCTGGCCCAGGAGGTGCTCGCCTCCGGGCCTCCCCCGCTCACCGTGGCGGAGCGGGAGCACGGCCGTTATGTCCTCACCTGCTTCATGGACGACCTGGTCGACACGCCGCCGGCCGACCGCTACGAGCAATTGTCACTGGCCGACCAGGTGGTGGGGAAGGCCGCCCACCTGCTCACCGCGCATCATCACGCCTGGACAGGCATCGGCAAGTGGCTGCCGCGCAGGCTGCTCGACGCCGACCCGGTACGGGGAAAGGCACTGCTGGACGGCCATCGGGCCGTGGCCGAGCGGGCCGAGCCCGCTCCGTTGGCGAGCGCGGTCGAGGAGGTGCTGGCTCTGCTCGGCGGGCCCTTGCGGGAGGGGTACTCGCACGGCTGGAGCCCGTGAGATCCGGAGCGCCATGCTCCGGTTCCTGTCTGCGGTTCAGCGGCTACGCGGCCCTCAGTCCTGAGCCAGCATCGGCAGCAGCACCGCCGCCGACCAGCTGAAGTTGGGCGAGTTCAGGGGCGCGCCGGTCAAGGGGTCGTAGTTCTCCATCACCGGGCTCCGGGCCGACAGCCCGTGTGCGGTGGTCAGGAGCCGGTCCGTCAGCGTCCTGGCCTGTGCCGTGTAGCCGTACCGCCGTAGTCCCGCCTGGGCGAAGTACGCCTGGTCGAGCCAGACCGGGCCGCGCCAGTAGCGCTGCGGGGCGAAGTGGGGCGAGCTCCGGGCGACGGTCGGGAAGGGGACGGGGGTGGCGAACTCGCCGGGGTCCGTGAGCTTGTCGCGTACGGCGGCGGCCTGCGCGGGCGATGCCGTGCCGGTCCACAGGGGGATCGCGCCCTCGATGCCCCGGCCCCGCGCGGTGAGCCGCTCGCCGCTGTCGAGCGCCGTGTCGTGGAACCAGCCGTCCTCCGCGGCGTACATCCGCTCGCGCACGGCCCGGTGCGTCGCCGCGGCCCTGCCCCGCCAGCGCCGCTCCCCCGCCGTGTCCCCCAACGCACCCGCGACGTCGGCGAGATGGCCCTGGTCGGCGGCGAGGTAGGCGTTGAGGTCGACGGACTCCTGGGTGAGCGAGTAGCCGGTCACCGTGCCGGAGGCGTCGCGGTTGGCGACGACGGAGGTGCCGAGGCCGGCGTCGAAGCGCGGCGCGTTGTCCATGCCGCTCTCCCAGGCGGCGGCGAGCCTGCGCTGCTCCGCGCTGTCGTTGGCCGGGTCGACCGTCGCTCCGTACTCCGCGAGCCCGTCGCGATCGTGATCGCGATTGCGGTACCACCAGGACTGGTACGCGGCGAGCTTCGGGTACATCTCGCGCAGGAAGGCCCGGTCGCCGCTGTGCCGGTAGACCTCCCACACCGCCCACGCGGCCAGCGGCGGTTTGCTGTTGCGTTCGTTCCAGTTGCCGCCGCCGTCGGCCGGGTTGTTGTAGAAGACGGCGTCGGGGATCATGCCGGCGTCCTGGGGGCGGGTCGCCGAGGTGGGCCGGATCTGGTGGTCGAACATGGCGCGGATCTGGGACTGCGCGAGCCGAGGGGCGAAGCGGGCCGTGCCCACGGCCTGTTTCCAGGTGTCCCAGGCCCAGACGCCGCCCGCGAACCACTTGTACGAGAGGGAGGGGCTGATCGCGTCGTGCCGGATCCGGCCCGCGGCGGAACGCCAGTTGGTGACCAGGGTTTCGAGCGACTTCACGGCAAGGCGGCGCCGGTCGGCCGGGACGCCACGGGTGACCGAGGCGACGTAGCCGCGCCAGCGCGCGTCCCCGGACGCCGCGATGGCAGCGGGGCGGGTGAGGGCGCGGCGCACGGAGGCGGCTTCGCGGGCACGCTCGGCCGCGGTGAAGGTGTAGCTCTCGGTCCAGTCCAGGGTGCGGGCCGCGCCGGGTGCGAGGGAGAGAGGAGCGGCGAGGTCGGTGCGGTAGGTGTCGCCCGTGACGGTCGTGCGGACCGGGGCGCGGTGGGTGACCTGGAAACGCTCGGTGCCGGCGGTGAGGTAGTCCCACTTCTCACGGACCCGGGCGAAGCCGACGGCGACGCCGCGGGGCGTGGCCCTCAGCGCGGGCGCGTCGCGCTCGGGTGCCGCCTCGGGGCGCAACAACGTGCCGGACCAGTCGGCGGCGAGGGTGCGCGGCGCGTGGCCGGTGTTGTGGATCCGGGCCCTCACGAGTGCGGTGCGGTCGGTGGCGAAGCGCAGTTCCAGGGTGAGGCGGAGGCCGTCGAGCCGGTACGTCTGGCGCAGCAGCCCGGGCAGCGAGGTGAGGCGCGGGGTGCCCCGGGCGGCGAGGTCGAGCGCCTTGCCCGCTTCGGTGAGCCGGATCCGGCTGAACGACTTGCTCAGCCACCACGGGTATTCCTGGGCGATGTGGAGCGGGCCGGTGAAGCCCCCGTACGTCGACGGGTCGCCCGCCGACGGCAGCGCGTAGGCGTGCCAGGCGCCGCGGTCGGCGAAGACGTTGACCGGGTTGAACTCGCCGGGCTGCGCGGACGCCGGCACGCCTTGGAGGTCGAGGACGTCGGCGTACGAGGAGGGGGTGCCGGTTGCGTACGAGGAAAGGTTGCCGTTCGCGTCCCCGTCCGGTGGCCGCGCGTCGGCGGCGGGAGCGAAGCCGACGGCCATGGTCAGGGCGAGGGCTACGGCGGTCAGGAGACGCGGGCGGGGACGCAACGTGAAGGGCTCCGGTCTGTGGGGTGCTGCGGGTCGGTGGCCGGGCCCGCGCCGTCAACGCACGCGGGCCCGGCGTCACTCAGTCTTCGGACCAAGGCTGAGACTCGGGCTCAGACTCCGGCCACGCTCTGGATCCAGGAGCGGTACGCCGTCACGTTCGTGTAAGCGGTCGTGGTCTGGCGGTCGCTGGTGGACGCGACGCCGACCTGGACGCCGCCCGCCATCATCGGGCCGCCCGAGTCGCCGCCCGCGGTGATGCCGTTGCCGCGCCGGGCGCAGATGGCGCGACCGCCGTAGGCGTCACTGCAGCCGCCGGTCACGACGACGTCGGCGACCTTCAGGAGCCGGGACTGGCAGTTGATCTCGGAACCGCACTGGGACGTCGCGCCCCAGCCGTACACCTGCACGGTCTGGCCCACCGACACGGAACCCGGCGAGCCGAGGCGCGAGTAGGTGGCCGACACGGAGCGGTCGAGCCTGACCAGGGAGAGGTCGGAGGACGCGTGGTTGTGGACGCTGACGCCGTTGGCCGTGGTGCCGCCCGTGGTCTGGTCGAGGCTGCCGATGCGGAACGAGAGCCCGCCGCCGCTGACGCAGTGCTTCGCGGTGAGGATCCAGGTCGGGGCGATGATCGTGGCGCTGCAGGTCTGCCGGCCGTTGGAGAAGAGCCGGGCCGCCCAGGGGGCGTTGCTGGCGTAGCCGCCGCCGATGATCGGCTGGGCCGAGGTGCCGTTCGCGGCAGCCGGGGCGTTCGCGCTGGGCGCCGTCTGGGCCGCTGCCGTGGGGGCGAGCCCCAGGACGGCGATGGCGGTGGCCGCGAGCGCGGGGACGAGTCTGGATCTGGATATTCGCACGGTCGTCTCCATTGTGTGGGGGTTGGAGCGTCCTGGATGAGGACTTGGCCGCCAGGCATCGCACGGGTATGCGGATCGCATGGGTGTGCGGTCGGAACGCGCGCGCGTCGGGCGGGTTGAACCCTGGCGCGTGCATGCCATATTCGGCTGGGGCGAATGTGGCAGAGGAGTAGTTGCCCACGCAAGGGGTTGGGACGTCGAACTCGGTTTCCCGGGCGGCGAGTTCGGCGGGCTCCGAATCAAGTTCGGGCTGCTCGGCCTGGCCGGTCCGGCCACCCGGCGGGGCGCGGCGTGAGGGCGGAGCACGTCATAGAGTGGCTCCCTTTGGCACCTATTGCCCCCGATATTGCCCCCGACCTCTCAGCCAGGAGCTCTTCTTGTCCGTACGTGACTTGTCCATACGTGTCTTGTCCATGCGTGCGCGTCCGACGCCGTCCGTGGTGACGACCCTGACGGCCGGGGTGGCCCTCATGGCCTGCCTCGCGGTTCCCGTCACGGCCCACGCGGCCGAGGGCGCCGGCCCCGCCACCGCCGCCCTCCCGACCGCGTCCCAGGGACCCGCCGCGACCGAGACCGTGGTGACGGAGGGGCAGGTCAAGGAAGCGGGGCCCGGCGGTGTCATCCGCTACCCCAGCGTCACCAGCTGCCTGACCGTGACCGTGCATCTGCGCTCGGGCGGCGGAGCGGTGGGCGCGCACGCGAGCCTCTTCCAAGTGCCGGGCGAACTGCGCTCCGACCAGATCCTGGGGCGGATCAAAAGCCTGGTGGGCCGGCGCTCGGTGACGTCCGTGGACGTCAGGGGCGCGGTCGGGGCCTGGCATCCGAGCTACTTCACCAAGGCGATCGAGAGCTACGGCGAGGGCGAGCAGGTCCCCGTGCCCGAGGGCCGGGACTTCGCCGGCCTGACGTCCGCCGTGGCACAGGGACTCGGAGTGCCGGGAAACACGGTGACCGTGAAGGACGTACCCGACGGGGACCAGGTCGTCGAGGTCCCGACGCCCGCGCCCCTGCCATGACGAGGTAGCCCCCGGCCCCGGACGGGGCCGGGGGCTACCACTGCCACTGCCACTGCCACTGCCGCCCGGAGGGTCAGCCCCCGTCCACCGCCTGGCGGTCCGTCAACGCCCGGGCCTTCGCGTTCTCGATGTGCCGCCGCATCTTCTTCGCGGCACCCTCCGCGTCTCCCGACGCCATCGCCTCGTACACGGCGGTGTGCTCCCGCGCCGGGGACTCGGCCTCGGAGGCGCCGAGTTCGGTGAACAGGCGGAAGCGCTGGACGTGACCGCCGAGGGAGCGGTACGCCGTCTCCAGGAACGGGTTGTCGCACTGGGCGGCGATGCGCAGGTGGAAGCGCTCGTCGGCGGCCCAGTACGGGCGCACCGATGCCGAGCGCGGCGCGGCCGCACAGCGCTTGAGCTCCTCGATGCTCTCCTTGAGCTCGTCCAGGAACTCCGGCGTGGTGCGGCGGGCCGCCTCGTGGACGACGGCCGGTTCCAGGACGAGGCGCGCGTCCATCAGCTTGATCAGCTCGCGCTCGGTGAAGAGCGGCGCGACCCGGTAGCCCTTGAGTGCCTCGCGGCGGACCAGGCCCGTGTGTTCGAGGCGGGCCAGGGCCTCGCGGAGCGGGGTCTGGCTGACGTCCAGCTCGCGGGAGAGGGCCCCGATGTTGAGGGACTGACCCGGTGACCACAGACCGTCCATGAACTGGCCGAGGAGTACCTCGTACATCTTGTCGGCCAGGGGTTGCCGGGCGGACGGGCGCGTCGTAGCCATCATGCCTCCTTCGGTGCCCGACCCTAGCGCAGCCGCTGCCCTCTCTTGATCACGTGTTCCCCCCCTCTTGATCACGGCCGAATCCTATACTATTTTGCTCATCGCTATAGTATAGCGATGGATCAAGGAGGATCCCGATGCGTGATGACAGCTCGCGCGTGGTGCTCGTGACCACGGCCTATCTCGACCCCGGCGGCGAGGTCGACCGGCTGCTGCGGGAGGCCGGTTTCCGTACGGTCTTCGCGCGGCCCTCGGACCGGCGCGCGACGGAGCGGTCCCTGGCCGCGGCCGTCGGCGACGCGGGGGCCGCGGGCATCGTGGCGGGGACCGACCCGTTCACGGCCGAGGTGATCGAGGCATCCCCCGCCCTGCGGGTGATAGCCCGCTGCGGCGCCGGATACGACAACGTCGACGTCGCGGCCGCCACCCGGCGCGGCGTCGCCGTCACCCACACCCCCGGCGCCAACCGGCAGTCGGTCGCCGAGCACGTGCTCGGGCTGATGGTGAGCTGCGCCCGGGGCATTCCGCAGAGCGTCGCCGACGTACGCGCGGGTGGCTGGTCGCAGCCCAGCGGGCGGGAGTTGGCGGGGGCGACCCTCGGAGTCGTCGGGCTCGGCTCGATCGGACGGACCGTCGCCCGCCTCGGACTCGCCCTCGGCATGCGCGTGGTCGGGCACGATCCGCACCTGGACACAGAGTTCCTCGACGAGACCGGAGTCACCGCGCTGCCGCTGGAGGGGGTGCTCGGCGAGGCCGACTTCGTGACGCTGCACCTCGCCCTCGACGCGTCGACCCGGCACCTGATCGACGCGGCCGCGCTGCGCCGGATGCGGCCCGGCGCGTATCTGATCAACACCGCGCGGGGCGGCATCGTCGACGAGGAGGCCCTCGCGGACGTGATCGCCGCGGGCGAACTCGCGGGCGCCGCCCTGGATGTGACGGAGCGTGAGCCGCTGCCGGCCGACTCCCGGCTGCGGGCGTTCGCCAACGTGCTGGTGACCGGGCACATCGCCGGTGCGACGGCGGAGGCCAGGTCGCGCTCCAGTCTGGCGGCGGCCCGCCAGGTCGTCGACGTCCTGTCCGGGCGGGCACCCGGGCATCTCGTCGATCCGGGGTGGGCGGCCGCGCGCGTGGAGGTGCGGTGATGGGGGCCGGGACCGACCGTGGCGGGCACGGCGTGCCCGCACCGTCCGCCGCACCGGTGAGCGCCCCGCGGGCCGCGCCGGTGGGCGCGCTGCGGGTCCCGGGCGGGCCGCTCCTCGCGGCCAACCTCAAGTGGCTCTTCACGGAGCTGGACTTCGAGCGGCGCTTCGACGCCGCGGCCGAGGCGGGCTTCGCCGGTGTCGAGTACGCGGATCCCTATCCGTACGCCCCGGCGCGGCTGCGGACGCTGCTGCGGGCCGCGGGGCTGCGGCAGGTGCTCATCAACTCGCCCGCCGGGCAGCCGGGTTCGCCGGAGCGCGCGGGGCTCGCCTGCCATCCGGGGCGAGCCGCGGACTTCCGCGCCGGGATCGAGCGCGGCCTCGAATACGCGACCGAGCTGGGCGCCGGGCTCCTGCACGTGCTGGCCGGGATCACGCCCCCGGACGTGAGCGCCGAGCGCGCCTTCGCGACGTACGTCACCAACATCGCCTGGGCCGTCGACCGCGCGCACGGCACCGGCGTACGCATCGTCGTCGAGGCACAGAACGAGCGGGACGCGCCCGGGTACTTCCTGCGCACCCAGGCCCGGGCGACGGCCGTCGTGGAGGCGGTCGGCCGCGACCGCGCCGGGCTGCTCCTGGACCTGTACCACGCCCAGGTCACCGAGGGCGATCTCGTCCGGACCCTGCGCTCCTGCCTGCCGTACGCCCTGCACCTGCAGATCGCCGATCCGCCCGACCGCACCGAGCCGGGCACCGGCGAGATCCGCTGGCCGCGTGTCCTCGGCGCCCTGCGCGATGCCGGGTACGAGGGCTGGATCGGGTGCGAGTACCGGCCGGCGCGCGGCACGGTGGCCGGGCTCGGCTGGGTCGCGGAGGTGACGGCATGAACACCGCCCCGCCGCGCCCCCGCGTCGCGCTGATCAGCGCCACCCCGGCGGCGATCGGCCCCGCCGTCGCCGGGCTCGCCGACGCCTTCCCGGACGCCGAGCCGTGGAATCTGCTGGACGACGCCCTGCTCACCGACGCCGACGCGCGAGGCGGGCTCACCCCGGGCCTCGCCGAGCGGATGCGGCGGCTCATCGCGTACGCCGTCGAGGGCGGCGCGCGGGGCGTGTTGCTCACGTGCTCGCTGTACGGGCCGGTGGTGGAGGGTGCCGACGCGGACGTCGGCGTCCCGGTCCTGGCGGCCGATTCCGCCGCCTTCGCCGCGGCACTGGCGGGCGGTCACCGGCGGGTTCTCGTGCTCGCCTCCTTCGAGGCGGCGTTGAGCGATTCGCTGGAGCGCTTCCGCGCCGCCGCACGGGCCGCGGGCTCCTCGGTGGAGGCCGTCGGCCGGGTGATCGCCCCGGGGGACGTCCCTCCGGATCCCGGCGACGCGGACGGCGTGCTCCTCGCCCAGTACTCGCTCGCGCCCCACGCCGACGCGCTGTCCGCGGCCCTGGGGCTGCCCGTCCACGCGGGACCGCTCGCGGCGGCTCGCGTGCTGCGCGCCGCCGTGGGAGACGCCCGGGGACCGGCGTCGCAAGGTGCCGCGGCCGAAGGAGGCGCACCGTGCTCGGAGTGATCGCCGACGATGTGACCGGGGCGACCGATGTGGCCCTGGCCCTGCGGAAGAGCGGACTGCGGACCGTCCTTTACTTCGGTGTGCCCGGCGAGGACGTGGAACCGCCGGGCGCGCACGAGGCGGTGGTCGTCGCGCTCAAGAGCCGGATGGCCACCCCCGCCGACGCGGTGGCGCAGTCCCTGGAGGCGCTGCGGCGGCTGCGCGGACACGGGGTGCGGCAGGTCTACTTCAAGTTCTGCTCGACCTTCGACTCCACCGCCGACGGGAACATCGGCCCGGTCCTGGACGCGCTCGCCGACGCCCTGGACGCGCCTGCCGTGCTCCTGACGCCCAGCTCACCGCAGCACGGCCGGACCCAGTACGCGGGTCATCTCTTCGTCGACGGCGTGCCGTTGGCCGAGTCGCCCATGCGGCACCATCCGGTGACGCCGATGACGGACTCGTCGCTGCCCCGGCTGCTGCGGGCGCAGACGGAGCGGCCGGTCGGGCTCGTGGAGTGGGACACCGTGCGCGCGGGCGCCGACGCGGTCCGCGCGGCCCTCGCCGACGCCACGGCCCGCGGAGTCCGCTATCTGCTGGCCGACGCGCTCGACGAGGACGACCTGCGCACCCTCGGCCGCGCCACCGCCGACGCGCCGCTGACCGCGGGTGCGGCCGGCCTTGCCGGAGGGCTCGCCCGCGCCGTTCCGGGCGGCGCCCCGGACGCGTACGACGATGACGATCCGCTGGACGCCTGGCCCGCCGCCGTCCTGTGCGGGAGCTGCTCGGCGCGCACGCTGGAGCAGTTGGACGCCCTGCGCGCCCTGGGCCGTCCGCTGCACCGGCTCGACCCCGTCGACGAGCCGGACCCGGCGGCGCTGGCCGGGCGCGCCCTCGACTGGTACGACGCGCTGCCGCCCGAGGCACCGCACGGGGCACCCGTGATCCACTCCTCCGTTCCGCCCGACGAACTGCGGGCCGTTCAGCGGGCGTTGGGTTCCGAGCGTGCCGCTGCCGTGCTGGAGGAAGCCACCGGCCGCATCGCCGCGGGACTCGTGGCACGCGGCGCCCGGCGCGTGATCGCCGCGGGCGGCGAGACGTCGGGCGCCGTGGTGGCCGCGCTCGGGGTCACCGGCGGCTGGATCGGCCGGGCCGCCGCGCCCGGCGTGCCCTCGATCCCCCCGCGTCGCCCTCCTGCTCAAGTCCGGGAACTTCGGCGGCGCCGACTTCCTCGCGACCGCCTCCGCCCCTCCCCCGGACCGCTCCCCCTCCCCGCACGGACGAACCCAAGGAGCCCGCTCATGACCGCGACCCACTCGGCAGAAGAACGCGCGAGCGCTGCCGCCTCCCACCCGGCCGCCCGCGCAGCCGTCGTCACCAGCGCCCGGGCCCTGGCCGCCCGTGCCCTCGTGCACGGCCGTACCGGCAACGTCTCGCTGCGCACCGGCGATGGCAGCGTCCTCATCACCCCCACCGGCGCCGATCTCGCGACGGTGCTCCCCCAGGACCTGTCCGTCATCGACGCCGACGGGGCGCACCTCGACGGGCCGCCGCCGTCGAAGGAGGCGTTCCTGCACGCGGCCGTGTTGCGCGCACGCCCCGACGCCCGGGCCGTCGTGCACACGCACTCGACGCACGCGGCCGCCGTGTCGTGTCTCGACGGCCTCGACGCGGACGACGCGCTGCCCGCGCTCACCGCCTACTACGCGATGCGCGTCGGACGGCTCCCGCTGCTGCCGTACTTCGCGCCCGGAGACGCCCAACTGGCCGATGTCGCCGAGGAGAAGGCCCGTACGCACGCGGCGCTGCTGCTGCGGCACCACGGGCCGGTCGTGGCGGCGCCCGGCCTCGACGCGGCGCTGGACGCCGTCGAGGAGCTGGAGCAGACAGCGCGGATCTTCCTGCTGCTGCGCGGCACGGACCACACCCCTCTGACCGAGGACCGGCGCGCGGCCCTCGCGCCCCAACTCCCCGGCGCTGTCGCTCTGTTCAGCGCGCTCGCCATCAAGAAGGCGTTGGACGACGTGGTTCTGGAGGCGTTCACCAGCACCACCGGCATCGGCGTCGAGGGCGTCTACGAACCCACGAACGTCCTCCTTGAGCAGATCGCGGGCGGCGCGCGGCCCGACGTCATGGTCGGGGTGACGGGCGGCCTGGAGAAGCTGGCCGCATCCGGCGTGCTCGACGCCTCCTCGCTGCGGCCGCTCGCGCGCGTCGGGATCGGCGTGGCCGTGCCGCCGGGCGCCCCCGCAGTGGACCTCTCCAGTACCCGCGCGCTGGTGCGGGCGCTGACGTCCGCGCGCTCGGTGGCGTACTCGCGTACGGGGGCGAGCGGTGTCGCGTTCGCGGCGCTCCTGGAGCGGCTCGGCATCGCGGAGGAGGTCAACTCCCGGGCCACGGTGGTCGAGAAGGGGTTCACCGCGCTCGCGGTGACGGACGGCCGGGCGGACCTGGCCGTGCAGCAGCTGAGCGAGCTGCGCTTCGTGCCCGAGGCCCGGGTGGTCGGGCCGTTCCCCGAAGAGGTCCAGCACTACACGGACCTGTCGGTCGCCCTGGGCGCGCACGCCGCGCGCGACCCCGAGGCCACCGCGCTCCTGCGGCACCTCACCGCCGCTCCCGCGCGCGAGGCGTACCGCGTGGCCGGTCTGGAAGACCCACGCCGATGAGCGCGATCCTCGCCCTGGTGGCGTTCATCGGGGTCATCATCGTGTGGAACGTGGCGTTCAAGCGGAACATCGGCGAGGCCATGATCCTGGGGTTCCTGGCGAGCGCGGCCTTCGGCGGCACGGACGCGCCGCGCGTGGCCTGGGAGAGCCTCGTCGAGGGCATGAAGTCGGAGATCACGTTCGCGGCGCTCGCGTTCGTCTTCGTGAGCGAACTGCTCACCCGTACGGGGCTCGTGCACCGGATGATCGACATCCTCAGCTCGCTCCTCGGCCGCCGCAAGGGCGGCTCCGCGTACGCGGCGACGGTCGCCTCCGGCCTGTTCGGCGCCGTCGCGCACAACGGCGCGGCGATCGTCGCCACCGTGGGTTCGCTGGCCATTCCGTGGATGAAGCGGTCGCGGGCCAGCGGCGAGACGGCCGCGCTCGTCCTGTCCGGAAACGCCGGGGTCGGCGCGACCTTCCCGTTCAGCGGGGCGTTCTTCGTGCTGCTCGCCGCGCCGACGGTGGTGCCCGTGCTCTCGTCGCACGACGTCGTCGGCACGCTGTTCGTCACCGGCGCGTGGATGGTGGCGATGCGGCTCGTCGTCGCGTACGGGATCGTGCGGTGGCGGGGCGTGGGCACGATGGCGGCCGACGACATCCGGCCCCTGCGGCAGTCGTTCGGCGCGGGCTGGACGTCGCTGCTCGTCCTCGCCGCCGTCGCCGTACCGGTCCTGCTGACGACGGGCCCGGGCAGCGACTGGGCGACCGACCGGCTCGACGGCCTCGACGCCACGGACGCCGTACCCCTGCTGGTGTGGCTCCCGGTGGTGATGCTGATCGCCGGGCTCCTGGTGGAACGGCGGGCGCTGCCGCACGGCGGGGGCGACTGGTGGCGGACGCTCGGCGAGATCGGGCCGAAGCTGGGTCTGGTGGGCGTGACGATGGTGTCCGCGTTCGCGGCCTCCGAGGTCCTGGCCCGGCTCGGCCTCGGCGAACAGCTGGCGCCGTACCTGAAGGACCTGCAGGGCGTGCCGCCCCTGGTGGCGGCCCTGGTCGTGGGCCTGATCCTCGTCATCGTGGCCGGCCCCCTCAACACCACCTCGACGCTCGCGGCGGTCGGGCCCGTCGCGTTCGCCGCGCTCACCGCCTCGGGCATCCCCGCGCACGTGGCCTTCGCGGCGGTCATCGTGTGGGCCTCCTCGGAGGGGTGCTCGCCCCCGGGCGCCGCCCCGCTGTACGTGGCCGCCGGCATCGCCGACATCAACCCGGCCCGCATCTTCCTGCCCGTAGCCCTCTATTACCTGCTGCCGACCTATCTGTTCGGCGTCCTGATCGCGGTGGGGGTGCTGTGGATCCCCGGCTGAGCGGGGCGGCCGTCCCCCCTGGAAGTGGAAGTTTCGCCCGGAGACAGAACTCGAGACAGAACTCGAGACAGAACCCGAGACAGAACCCGAGACAGAACCCGTCCGGAAACGGAGAACCGCCATGCACAACGTCGTGCCCACTTTCCTGCGTACGTTCCTGCTGGGCGCGACCCGCGTCCTTCTCGTCGCCTTCCTCCTCGGGGGCCTGACCGTCGTGGCCGGGCAGATCGTGGCCCTCGCGGCGGGCGACCGGCATCTGATGGAGCTGTTCGGCACGGATGTCACCGGGGTGGTGTGCATCGTCGCGGGCTGCGCGGGGATCTGTTCGTTCCTGCTTCTTTACGTACGGGACCGTTGAGTCCCCGCGGTGCGGCGGCGGGGCGGTGTTCGCCGCGCCGTGGTGTCCGTCCTCCCGCCGCGGGGCAGAGATCACTGCGGCACGAGGGCGACCCGTCGGGAGGACACAGTGGTCACGGACCGGCACGCGCACACGATGACGTACACCGACGCCGACGGCGCCCGGCACTACGAGAACGCGCTCGACCATCTGCTGTTCTTCCGCGAGGAGGTCGCGGCGGAGGCCCGAGCGGTGCTCGACGCCTCGCCCCGCTCCGCCATGGGGCACGTCTTCGGGGCCTACCTCGGCCTGTTGGGCACGGAGGAGCGGGACGCAGCCGAGGCGGCCACGGCGTTCGAGGCGTACCGCGCGGACGTGCACGCGGCCGAGCTGACCCCGCGTGAGCGCATGCACGTCGAGGCCGCGTCGCGCTGGCTCGACGGCGACATGCACGCGGCGGGCCGCGTCCTCGCCGAGCTCGTCGTGGCCCACCCCAAAGACGCTCTCGCCCTCGCCGTCGGCCATCAGATCGACTTCTTCACCGGCAACGCCGTGCTGCTGCGCGACCGCATCGGCGGCGCCCTGTCCGCCTGGGACACGGACGATCCGCACTACGGCCTGCTCCAGGGCATGTACGCGTTCGGCCTGGAAGAGGCCGGTCACTACACGCCGGCCGAGCACGCGGGCCTGGCCTCCGTCGAACGCAACGCGCGCGACGTCTGGGGCATCCACGCCGTCGTCCACGCCTACGAGATGCAGGGGCGGTACGAGGACGGCATCCGCTTTCTCGACGCCCGCGCGGACGACTGGTCGACGGACAACTACCTGCACGTGCACAACTGGTGGCACTACGCCCTGTACGTCATGGAGACCGGCCGCACGGACAAGGTCCTCGCGGTCTACGACACCGCCGTGCGCCACGACGGCTCGGCCGACGCCGCCATGGAACTCCTGGACGCCGCTTCCCTGCTCTGGCGGCTCCACCTCGCGGGCACCGACACCGGCGATCGCTGGGCCGACCTCGCCGACGCCTGGGCCCGGCGGAGCGACGGTGCCTACTACGCCTTCAACGACGTCCACGCCGTCATGGCCCACGTCGGGGCCGGCCGCGTGTCCGACGCCGAACGGCTCATCCGCGACAGGGAGGCATGGCTGCGGGACGCCGGTTCCGGCCGCCCGGGGCTCTCCAACGTACCGATGACCGCCGAGATCGGGCTCCCGGTGTGCCGGGCCCTGGTGGCCTACGGGCAGCGGCGCCACGCCGACGCGGTCGACCTGCTGCTTCCGCTGCGGCACCGTCTCCACACCTTCGGCGGCAGCCACGCCCAGCGGGACGCCGTACAGAAGACCCTGGTCGAGTCGGCACTGCACGCCGGCCGCCACGACCTCGCCCGCACGCTCCTGAGCGAACGCGTCAATCTGCGCCCCCGGTGCCCCTACGACCAGGACGCCTGGGCCCGGCTCGCGAAAGCCACCCGGGCCGTTCGCACCTCGCCGTCGCCCGGCTGACGTACGCGCCGCGTGTGAAACCGCCGCTCGGGGGCACTCGGGACGGCGGAGGTGGACAAGACATGGTTCCTTTGCTGATTGTTCTGCTGCTCGCGCTCGTGCTCTTCGGCGCGGGTTTCGCCGTCAAGTTCCTGTGGCTGGTCGCAGCCGTCCTCATCGTGGCGTGGCTGCTCGGCTTCGTCGTCCGCCCGGCCGGACACGGCGGGCGCAGGGGTCGTTGGTACCGCTGGTGATGCACCCCGGGTGACGCACCCGAGCGAATCGAAGCGTTTCACCGGCCGACGTGGCCGAGATCGAAGGAGTACAGATCCATGACCCAGCGGACGCACCACTCGAAGAGCCCGGCCATTCCCGAGGGCCTGCGCAAGCAGGCCGAGGAGACCAAGCAGGGACTCGGCCGGACGGTCGACGCGCTGGCGGCCGCGACGACCGACGTGAAGGCCAAGGCCGCCCACACCACGGACCAGGCCAAGGCGATGGCGAGTCAGGCCGGGGACATACTCCAGGAGCAGACGCCCGAACTGCTGAGGCAGAAGGCGGGTCAGGGCGCCGAGGCGGCGCGCAACAACCGCATGCTGCTGCTGGTCACCGCCGCCGGCGCGACCGCGCTGTGGCTGGTGCTCCGGCGCAAGGAGAAGTGAGCCTTGCGTGCGGCGAAGATCGCGTACAAGCCGGTCGGCCTGGCGCTGGGAGCCGTCAGCGGCATGCTGGCCGGCGCGCTGTTCCGGCAGGCGTGGAAGGGGCTCGGGCACGAGGAGGACGCACCCGACGCCACGGACGAGGACCGCACCTGGGGTGAAGTGCTGCTGGCCGCCACGCTCCAGGGTGCGATCTTCGCCGCGGTGAAGGCGGCGGTCGACCGCGGCGGGGCGGCCGCGACCCGCAGGATGACGGGCACGTGGCCCGGCTGACGGGAGAGTCGGCCCCACGCGACGGGTGGTGAGCCCGCCTCGACGTGCGGTCGGTTCGACACGGTGGGGAGGACGGCACGGCCGTCCTCCCCATCGCGCTGCCTGCTGCGGGGCGGAGCGTGCGTTACGGCATCCGGCCGAAGGTCCTGTTTGTCCCGGCGGACACAGGGGACGCGATCAACATGGTGCAAATCGGATACACGATGATGACCGAGCAGGCCGGGCCCCGGGAGCTCGTCGAGCATGTGGTCGGCGCCGAGGCGGCCGGGTTCGACTTCTCGGTGACCAGCGACCACTACTTTCCCTGGCTGCGCTCGCAGGGCCACTCCCCGTACGCCTGGAGCGTCCTGGGCGCCGCGGCGCAGGCCACCTCGCGCATCCCGCTGATGACGTACGTGACCTGTCCGACCTTCCGCTACCACCCGGCGGTGGTGGCCCAGAAGGCCGCGACGCTCCAGCTCCTCGCCGAGGGCAGGTTCCGGCTCGGCCTCGGGTCGGGCGAGAACCTCAACGAACACGTGGTGGGCCGCGGCTGGCCCGCCGTGGACGTACGCCACGAGATGTTCGAGGAGGCCGTAAGCATCATCCGGGCGCTCTTCGACGGCGGGCACGTCACGCACCACGGCAAGCACTACGACGTGGACTCGGCGCACCTGTGGGACCTGCCCGACGACCCGCCGCCCATCGGCATCGCGGTGTCCGGCGAACAGTCCTGCGCGCTCGCCGGACGCCTGGGCGACCTGGTGATCGCCACCGAGCCCAAGCAGGAACTGATCAGCGCGTTCGACCGCCACGGCGGCTCCGGGAAACCGCGGGTCGGACAGCTGCCCATCTGCTACGACACCGACCGCGACGCGGCCGTCGCGCGGGCGCACGACCAGTTCCGCTGGTTCGCCGGCGGCTGGAAGGTGAACGCCGAACTGCCCCATCCGGACTCCTTCGCCGGCGCCACCCAGTTCGTGACGCGCGAGGACGTCGCCGAGTCGATCCCCTGCGGGGACGACCCCGACGCCTTCGTCGCCGCCGTCCGGCCCTACGTCGAGGCCGGCTTCACGGAGGTCGCCCTGGTGCAGGTCGGGGGCGACACCCAGCACGCGTACCTGGAGTGGTCGGAGAAGACGCTGCTGCCCGCGCTGCGGGACGCCTTCGGCTGATCGGGTTCCGGACGGGGTGCGTTTCCCGCGTTCTCGGGTACCCGGGCTCTGTGCCGCGCGGGATCGCCGGTGCGGCACGACGCGATCAAACACGATCGAGCACGAAGAACAGATCAGGTCCGCGTCCGCGGACCAAGAGGAGGCACGCTGATGAGCACGGTCACGGAGACGGTGGACGTCGAGGTTCCCGCTCGCACTGCCTACAACCAGTGGACGCAGTTCGAGGAGTTCCCGCACTTCATGGAGGGTGTGGAGGAAGTCGTCCAGCTCGACGACCGGCGCAACCACTGGACCACGAAGATCGCCGGTGTCCGCAGGGAGTTCGACACCGAGATCGTGGACCAGCTCCCGGACGAGCGCATCGCCTGGCGCACCATCAGCGGCGACATCCGCCAGATGGGCATGGTCCGCTTCCAGCCGCTGGACGAGTCCCGCACGCGGGTGGAGCTGGTGATGGATGTCGAAGCCGGCGGGATGGCCGAGAAGGCCGCCGACTCCATGGGCATCATCGACCGCCGGGTGAAGGGCGACATGCAGCGGTTCAAGGACTACATCGAGCGCCGCGCGCGGGAGTCGGGGGCCTGGCGCGGCCGGATCAAGCCCGAGGACGTCTGAGGGCGCCCGAACTCGAGGGCCGCGCGGAGGCATGCTCCGCGCGGCCCTCAGCCGCTGCCCCCGGCCTCCGCGGTGCGGGGGCCGCCGACCGCGTAGGTGTCCTTGACCTTCACCTCGGTCACCCCTCGGCCTTCTGGGAAAACGGCCCGCCAGTCGCCGATGACGTGCAGTTCGTCGGTGCCCATCGCGCGGACGACCGTGAGGCCCTCGTCGTGTGCCTTGTACGCCTTCATCCAGAGGTTGGAGAACGCCTGGGAGCGGATGAGGTGCATCCCGCACGGGCCCGGCTCCGAAATCCGCTGCCCTGCCGCACAACCCGCTCGATAGCCTTCGCGGCATGTCTGAGCAGCCATTCGTCCCCGATAGCTTTGTCGTTCCACGGGCCCTCGCCGCCGACGGGTTCCGCCTGGAGCCCCTCGGCCCGGAGCACAACGACGCCGACCACGCCGCCTGGATGTCGAGCATCGACCACATCCGCGCGACCCCCGACTTCCGCGAGCGCAGCTGGCCGCCCGCCGCTGGAATGACCCTGGCCGAGAACCTGGGTGACCTGAAGAGCCACGCAAGCGACTTCGAGGCGCGGACCGGCTACACGTACGCGGTCCTCGACGACGCCGGAGAGGTCTTCGGCTGTGTCTACATCTACCCGTCGCGCGCGGACGCGGGCGTGACGGACGTCCGCTCGTGGGTGCGTGCGGACCGTGCCGAACTGGACGGTCCACTCCGTACGGCCGTGGCGGCCTGGCTGGCATCCGACTGGCCGTTCGGGAAGGTTCGGTACCGGTCCGGCGCTTAGCCGGACGAGGGTCGGCGGGGCGGGCGGTGACGGGGTGGACGTACTATCTGCGGCCATGGCCCTAGGCATGCGGGACACGAGGGGTGGCGCGGGGCGGGCCGTCCGCCGATGTGCCGTGCTCGCCTGTGCCCTGGCCTCGGTCCTGGCCGTCCTGTGCGTGTGCTTCGGGTCCCTGGCGCACCACGAGGACGGGGGTGCCCGCGGGCCGGCGCTGTCCATGACGGGCCTCACGAGCTCCGCCGACGCACAGCCAACAGCCCCGGCACCAGCACCAGCACCAGCAGCGGCACCAACAGCGGCAGCGGCACCAGCTCTCAGCCACGACTGCCCGCCCAGTGAACGCTGCGCCGCCGCCACGCACCACGCGGCGCTCACGCTTCCGGCTCCCGAGCCCCCGGCCCCCGTCACCGACGAGTACGCCGGACAGCCCCGGCACTCCCCCACCGCCCAGCCGGCGCCCCGGGGCCCCACGCGTCGGCATGCCCCCGACCTCCACGTCCTTCAGGTGCAGCGGACCTGAGGGTGCCCCGCGCGCGTACGAGAACCGGCGCGCGTTCCGCCTTCCCTCACCCCGCGACCACCGCTGTGCCCGAGCGCAGCGGGGACAAGGACATCCACAACCATGAGCACTTCGAAGTCCTCCAGACCCTCCAGACCCTCCAGGCCGTCCAAGCCGTCCAAGTCCTCCAACAGCCCCTCCAAGAAGGGCAGGAGCGCCGCGACCGCCGCCGAGCGCAAGGCCCGTATCGCGGAGATGCGCCGCGCCGAGCAGGCGCGGGAGCGCCGCAATCGCGTCTTCACCATCACGGCGAGCGTCGCCGTGGTCGCGGGGCTTGTCGGGTTCGGCTCGTACGCACTGGTGTCGTACGACGACAAGCAGGAGAAGCAGGACGCCGCGGCCTCGGCTCCGGTCCGGGGTGAGAAGACCTGGGACGCCAAGAAGCTAGGCCGCAATCACGTGGACAAGACGGTCGACTACCCGATGACCCCCGCGGTCGGCGGCGATCACGCGCAGGCGTGGGTGAACTGCCAGGGCAACGTGTACGACAAGCCGGTCGGCAAGGAGAACGCCGTGCACTCCCTCGAACACGGCGCCGTCTGGATCACGTACAACGACAAGGCGTCGGCCGGTGACATAGAGCGGCTGAGCGGCAAGGTCAGCGGAACGCCCTACACGCTGATGAGCCCGGTCAAGGAACAGCGTGGCTCCATCACGCTCACCGCGGGGACGCCAGCTCGACGTCACCAAGGCGTCCGACCCCCGGGTGGAACAGTTCCTGGACAAGTACGTCCAGGGCGCACAGACACCCGAGCCCGGGGCGGCCTGCACCGGGGGCGTCGGGGCTGCCTGACCGGGGCCACGGCCGGCGCGGCGGGCCGGTCACCGGCCCGCCGCATGTGCCACCAGCGTCACGCAGGAGCGCGTTCCGGCGCCGACGCCCTCCGCTCCTGGCGGAACGCGCTGGGAGACATCCCGTAGGCGAGCCGGAAGGCGCGGGCGAAGTCCGCCTGGTGGCGGAAGCCCCACCGGGCGGCCGTCTCGCCGATGCTGCGGTGGCCGAGCCTGCGGTCGGCGAGATCGGCGCGCCCGCGTTCCAGGCGGAGCCGGCGGATCGTGGCGCTCACGGTCTCCGGATGCTTCTGGAAGAGCTGGTGCAGCAGGCGTACGGAGATGTGGTGGTGCGCCGCGATGGTCGTCGGGCCCAGCTCGGGGTCGGAGAGGTTGTGCTCGATGAACGCCTGGATCCGGGCGAGCAGCGCCTGGCGGCGGGTCTCGGCCGGGACGACGGGCGGGCCGGTCAGCTGTCCGGCGAGGAAGGTGGCGGCCAGCGCGGCCCCGACGCCGTCCAGGCGCCGGAGCTCTTCCGCGTCGCACCGCTCGGCGTTCTCCCTGAGCCCGCCGAGGAATCCGGCGAGCAGAGCGCCCACTCCGCTCCGGGACGACAACCGGGTGCCCAGCAGCCCGTCGGTCCGGTTCGCCGGGAGCGGCAGGGTGGTCCTGGGGAGCCGGAGCAGGGTGACCCGTGACAGCCGGTGGTGATCCTCGAACTCGCAGACCAGCGGATGGGACGTGTCGAACAGGGTCATGTCTCCGGCGTTGAGCAGAGCGCTGTTGCGGCCCTGCTCAAGGCCGATGGGGCTGCCGTGCACGAGGAGGAGGAAATAGCATTCCGGATCGCCGAGCCGGATGTGCGCGGGCGTTCGTCTGGCCGATCCCGGTGAGAAGGAGAACGAGGAGACCCCGGTCTGCGGCAGGTGAAGCGACGTCGCCGTCCCACGGAAGTTGTCGGTGTACGCACTGGTGATCGACAGTGGCATGACCGCCTCGCCGACCATCGCGCTGAACCACGCGAAGCCGTCCCGCTCGCTCACGCTGCTGGTGGAGACGGAGACGGACAACTCCGGCTCCACGTCCGTATCCGCCATCGCACACCCCCGGGGCCGCCGGCCCCGGCCGGGCGCCGGGTCCGCATGCTCATGGTCGGCCGACCCGAGGGCGACGGCGAGCAGCTTGCCGGTCAGCTTCGCGGTGCGTTCCGCGCCAGGTGTGCGCGCGCCGGTCGACCCGCGCCGCCGCTGGCTCACGCATGCGCTGGATGCGAAGGATGTGTGCGCTCCCTGCTGAAGACCGGGCAGTCCGCGCCGGGCCACAGTGAAGCCCAGTGAAGCCGCACCGTCCGGGTGCCTTCAGGGGAAGAGGGGAAGCACACATGCGCAAGAGGTTCGCCGCCCTGCTCACGGCCGGCACAGCCGCCCTCGCGCTCGCCGCACCGACTACGGCGAGCGCGGTGAACGCGGAGGAGACCCGGGTCACCAAGGTCCCCGGGGTGGAAGGGCTCTACGAGTTCCGCGGAGGGGACCATCTCGCTGCGGCGTGGCAGCAGTGCAACGGGGGCACATGCTTCTTCCAGCACTCCTACGGCAACGAGGAGGATCCCACCGCCCGCATGTGGGTCGTGCCCAGTTGCGGCCGGCACCTCGTGCCGCGCGCGTTCGAGGACAGGGCCAGCTCGGTATGGAACCGGACGCCCACGACCATCTGGATGTACAAGGACCGCAACTACAACAGCGGCAGCTACATGGGCTCATGGGGCGGGTGGGGTCAGGGCAATCTCGCCGCCCACCAGAACGACCGGTTGAGCGCCGTCGACGCTCGCTGCTGACTCGGGGCCACCACCACACGGGGGGGGCCGGGCCCATTGTGTCGCGTCGGCACGCGGCGCAATGGGCCCTCCTCTACCGAGGGGCCAGCGCCCGGGCGTGGGCCGCGCGGGCGATCTTCGGGCCCAGCCAGCGCTTGAGGCGGCGCAGGGCCTTGAGGCGGCCGACGGCCTTGTCGAGGCCGTAGTAGAGGTGGGGCGGGACGTGCGGCAGCAGGGGTGAGTGGCGCTGGCCGAGGAGGGCGAACATGCGGTGCGGGGGGAGGTGGATGTAGCGGGGCAGGTGCTCGTACCACTGGGCGCTGTAGCGGGCCGCGCTCTGGATCGACAGGAGGGCGGACTTGCGCTCCTGTTCGTACGCGGCGAGGGCGCCCGGCAGGGACGCGTGCCCGCGCAGCGCTCCGGCGAGCGCCATGGCGTCCTCCAGGGCGAGCGTCGTACCGGCCCCGATCGAGTAGTGCGTGGTGTGGGCGGCGTCGCCGAGCAGGACGACGTTGTCGCGGTACCAGCGCTGGTTGGTGAGGGTGCGGAAGGTCAGCCACTGGGGCCTGCCGTCGCCGGCGGAGCGGCCGATGAGGCGGTGGCCGTCGAGCAGGTCGGCGAAGAGCTGCTCCAGCAGGTCGAGCCCCTCCGCCTCGTCGGCACGGTCGAGCCCGAGGCCGGCCCAGGTCTCGGGCGCGCACTCGATCACGCAGGTGCTGCCCTCGGCGCCGTAGCCGTACGCGTAGCACCAGATCCAGCCGTGGTCGGTCTCCACGAAGGAGAAGGTGAAGGCGTCGAAGACCTTCGTGGTGCCGAGCCAGGCGTAGTGGTTGCGCCCGGCCGTGACGTCGGTGCCGAAGTGGTCGGCGTCGCGGGTGCGCAGGCCGCTGTGCAGTCCGTCGCCCGCCACCACCAGATCGGCGTCGCCGGGCAGCGCGCCCGGGGCCATCTCGTGGGCGAACTCCAGCCGTACGCCGAGGTCCCTGGCCCGGGCCGCGAGGATCTTCAGGAGCCGGTGGCGGCCGATGCCGAATCCCTCGTCGCCGTGGTGGCGCGTCGTCAGGTTCCGGGCGCCGTCGCGCACATGGGCGACGCCGTCGCTCCAGCGGACCGAATGCTCCTCGACGGCGCGCGCCGACTCGGGGTCGTGCGCGCGCAGCTTGTCCAGCAGCCCGCGCCAGTACGTGACGCCCCAGCCGTACGTCGAGCCCTCGGGATTGCGTTCGTACACAGTGATCTCGGTGGACGGGTCCTGCCGCTTCAGCAGGATGGAGAGATACAGGCCGGCGGGCCCGCCTCCGACACAGACGACCTTCACGCGCACCCCTACACGGTTCCGCTGGCTTCTACCCGTTGCGTGTGTGACTCGTGCGTCGCACGCGTCGCACCCGTGGCCCTGCATGGCCGAATCGCAACGGACCGTAACACCGTAAGTGCGCTATTTTCCTACATGTCGGAATTAGGGCTTTCGATCATCACTCCAGTGCCAGCGAAGGGTCACTCCCGCGCCGGTCCCGCCCCCTCAGCGGCGGGCACTCCACTGCTCCCGGGTGATCGCGTACTCGACCGCCCGAAGATCGGTGCCCGGCGGGAACCAACTGGGGTCCGCGTGGAATTCACGGACGCAGTGCAGCCCGAGAGCGGCCATCGTCGCCCGGGAGGCGACGTTGGCCGCCGACGCCTGGGCGAAGATCCGGGTCAGCCCGAGGTCTTCGAGCCCGTGCCGTATCAGCTCACGCGAACCCTCACCGGCGAAGCCCTTGCGCCAGTGGCGCCGCAGCAACCGGAACCCCAGCTCGGCCTGCCCCTCCACCGACTCCTGGCCCTCCACTGACTCCTGGCCCTCCACTGGCTCCTGGCCGTCAGATGGCTCCTGGCCGTCGGAGTCCGGCGCCCGCAGAATCCAGTAGCCGACGAACTCACCCTCGACGAAGCCCGCCCAGTACCCGAGGCCCGCGACCCGGTTTGCTTCCGCGAGGGTCTCGCGGTGCTTCTTCTCCACCTGTTCACGGGTACGGACGCCGCCCAGGTAACGCATCACCTCGGGGTCGGCATCGAGCTCGACCTGATACTGAAGGTGCTCATCGGACAGCGGGACCAGCTGGGTCCGCTCGGTACGCAAGATCGCCTGGGGCATGACACGAAGCGTCTCAAACAGCCGACTCGGCGATCAACGCGGGACCCCACGCAAGCTTAGGCTCGCGAAGTGCTGGCCCTGTCACCGTGGTTGGTTTTATGACGTTCCCCATAACTACTTCATGAAGTCGGCGCCGGATCAGCGAGTTCACGGCGCGGCCCCAGAGAGCGCGATCAACCCGGCATTGACAGACTCGGACGGCCTGATCAATCATCACCTCTGACAGTCGCCATCGGTCGACGATGCGGCTGTCACTTTGCGTTCACAGAGCGGCGATGACTCCCCGGCTGTGTGGACGTATTCATGCACTACTCGGAGGTATTCACGCTCTACAGCAGGTCACACGGCATGCCGAGCCCTCACGTCGACGAATCAGCCACTTCCGTGCAGGGTGCATACGCCCTGGTGCGCGCGCCTTGGATCCTTGCGGCCCCGCTCGATACGCCCCCGCTCGAGTTACCAGCTCATCGATTGCATTTCGGAACTTCTCCGGGACTCGGCCGACCCCGCTGAGCGAAATCCCGCGACCCATTCCAGTCACCACTGTGAATTAGCCCCGAGAGTGGAAGAGTCAGCTTTGTCCGCGAACCAAGGTGCCCATCGTTCTCCCTCCGAGCGGCGACCGAGCGCGACGCGGAAGCAGACCGCCATCCCGCGCGCGGACCGCACCGCCCCCCTGGAGGCGTCCCACGGCCAGCAGCGACTGTGGTTCCTGTCGCACATGCGGGGAGCGAGCGACGCGTACCACCTGCACCTGGCCGTGGAGCTGCGCGGCACTCTCGACCACACGGCGTTGCGCCGGGCGCTCGACGCCCTGGTCGCCCGCCACGAGGCGCTGCGGACGCGCCTTGTCGCCGTGGCGGGCGCGGCGTTCCAGGAGATCGATCCGGCCGACGTCGGCTTCGCCCTCACCCTGGAGGATCTGACGGCCAGCCCCGACGCCGAAGGCCGGCTCGCGCTGCTGCGGCGCGAGGAGGCCACCGCGCCGTTCGACCTGGCGCGCGGCCCGTTGGTGCGCGGCCGCCTGGTGAGGCTCGGCGCCGACCGGCACGTCTTCCTGCTGACGATGCATCACATCGTGTCGGACGGATGGTCGATGGGGGTTCTCACGCGGGAGCTCGGTGCCCTGTACGCGGCCTTCCGCGACGGTGCGCCCGACCCGCTCCTCCCGCTGCCCGCGCAGTACGCCGACTACGCGGCCTGGCAGCACCGGTGGCTGTCCGAAGGGGCCGCGGACGAGCAGCGCGCGTACTGGCAGGAGGCCCTGGCGGGCGCCCCGGCGGTCCTCGAACTGCCGACGGACCGGCCCCGCCCGGCCGAGCAGGACTATCGCGGCGGGCGGATACCGCTCTGCCTCGACGAGGAGCTGACCGCCGCGCTGCGGGACCTAGGCAGGCGCAACGACTGCTCCTTGTTCATGACCGTCCTCGCCGGGTGGGCGCTGGTTCTCGCGCGGCTGGCGGAGCAGTCGGACGTGGTGATCGGCACGCCCGCGGAACATCGCCGCCGAGCCGAACTCGAGCGTCTGATCGGGTGCTTCGTCAACACCCTTGCGCTGCGGATCGACTTCTCCGAGGGCCCGACGGTGGCCGAGCTGCTCCAGCGTGTGCGCGGGGTGACACAGTCCGCGCTGCTGCACCAGGACCTGCCCTTCGAGCAGGTCGTCGACCTGCTCAAGCCCGCCCGGGGCCTCGCGCACACGCCGCTGTTCCAGGTGTTGTTCACCTGGCAGGGCAGCGAGGAGGGCGAGGTGGCGCTGCCGGGGGTCGAGGCGACGCCGCTGGAACCGGCGCACTCCGTCGCCAAGTTCGACCTGGCCCTGTCCCTTGCGGAGGAGGAGGGCCGCATCACCGGCAGCCTGGACTACGCCACGGCCCTCTTCGACGCCGGTACGGCCGAGCGGTACGGCCGGCGGCTGCGTCATGTACTGGAGCAGATGGTCCAGGCGGACGACCGCCCGGTGGCAGAGCTGACGCTGCTCGACGAGCGGGAGCGCCGGCAGGTGCTCGTGGAGTTCAACGCCCCGGAGCGCCCCGCCCCGGCCACCCCCCTCACCGCCTCGGACGCCACGTCCCCTGCCGGTCTCGTCGAGCGCTTCGAGGCCCAGGTGCGGGAGCGGCCCGGCCAGACCGCCGTCGTCCACGAGGGCGAACAGCTCGACTACGCCGCCCTGGACCGGCGCGCCAACCGCCTCGCGCACGCCCTGCTCTCCCGCGGTGTGGGCGCCGAGCAGGTGGTGGGTCTGCACACCCACCTGTCCGTGGATCTGGTCGTGGGCATCCTCGGCGTCCTCAAGGCGGGCGCGGCCTACCTCCCGCTCGATCCCGCACTGCCCGCGGAGCGGCTGACGGGCATGGCGGCGGACGCCGGCGCCGTGCTGGTGCTGAGCAACGACACCGCGCCCCCGGACGACGGCTGGCTGCCGCTGACCGGCGTCGAGGCCGAGGGTCTGCGCGAGGACCCGCCCGCCGTCGGTTTCCGTCCGAACGGCCTGGCGTACGTGATCTACACCTCGGGCTCGACCGGCCGCCCCAAGGGCGTGGCCGCCACCCACCGCGGCATCCTGAACCTCCTCGACTTCTGGCTGTCGCAGTTCGAGGCGACACCCGGGCAGGCGTCGGCGATGTGGCCGAGCTTCGCCTTCGACGCCTCGCTCCAGGAGCTGATGCTGCCTCTGACCAGCGGCGGCATTCTGCGATTGGTGCCGGGGGACGTGCGTGACGACCCCGAGGCGCTGATCGCCTGGCTGCGCGAGCACCGCATCGTGGAGGTGCTGCTGCCGCCCGCGTACGTCAAATGGATCTGCGAGGCCCCCGAGGAGCGCCTGGCCGGGCTGTCGTTGAGGTACATCATCACGGGTCTCGAACCGCTGCCGGAGGACGGCCTGCACCGCCTTGAGCAGGCGCTGCCGGGCCTGCGGATCCTCAACGGCTACGGCCCCACCGAGACGGCGCTGTACTGCACCGCGTACCTCGACCCGCGTCCGCTGGCGCGCCAGGCGCCGATCGGCCCGCCGGTGGCCGACACGCGGGCCTACGTGCTCGACGAGCGGCTCCAGCCGGTACCCGTCGGTGTGGCGGGCGAGCTGTATCTCGCGGGTGCCGGGCTGGCGCGCGGCTATCTGGGCCGCCCTGGCCTGACCGCCGAGCGGTTTGTCGCCGACCCCTTCGTCCCCGGCGGCCGGATGTACCGCAGCGGTGACGTGGCCCGCTGGCTGCCGAGCGGCGATCTGCTGTACGTCGGCCGCCGCGACCACCAGGTCAAGCTGCGCGGGTTCCGCATCGAGCTGGGCGAGATCGAGGCGACGCTGCTCGACCAGCCCGGTGTGACGGAGGCCGCGGTCGTCGCCGACCACGACGGCGCCGGTGAACCACAGCTGGTCGCCGCCGTGGCCGTGGGCGACGCGGCGCCGAGGCCGGTGGCCGAGTGGCGTGCCGCCCTCGCGCGGCGGCTTCCGGCCCATATGATCCCGGCCCTGTTCGTCGAACTGCCGCAGCTGCCGCAGACGTCCAACGGCAAGCTCGACCGCGCGGCGCTCCTCGAGCGGGCCCGCGCGGACCGTCCCGTCCAGGTCAACCTGACCAGCCCGCGCGACCACATCGAGCTGACCCTCTACCAGATATGGCAGCGGCTGCTCGTCCGGTCCGAGATCGGCATCCGCGACAGCTTCTTCGACATCGGCGGCACCTCGATCTCCGCCATCAAGCTGGCCCACGCCGTCCGTGAGGCGTTCGGTGAGACCCTGCCGATCCGTGACATCGTGCGCCACCCGACCATCGAGGAGCTGGGCGGACGGCTGCGCCGCGGCGACTCGGGAGCCCCGCCGAGCAACCTGCTCGAGCTGCGCGCGGGCGACGGCCGCGCCCAGGTGGTGTGCGTGCACCCGGCGGGTGGCACCGCCTTCTGCTACCTGGCGCTGGCCAAGGCGCTGCCGGAGTCCGTGGGCGTCCACGGGATCCAGTCCCCCGGCGTCAACCCCGGCGAGTCGTTCCTGCCCACGGTCGAGGCCATGGCCGCCGCGTATCTGGAACTCATCGAGCCGCTGCCCGACGCCCCGCTGATCCTCACCGGCCTCTCCTACGGCGGCCTGGTCGCCCACGAGATGGGCCGCCGCCTGGCGCTGGCCGGGCGCACCGACGTGAGTGTGGTGCTGCTCGACACGCCGGGCACGGACGACGCCGAACGGCGTGCGAGCGTCGCGCCGGCGGACATGGCCGAGTTCCGCGACAAGCTCGTGAAGTTCAACGGCATGTACCCCGGCATCGACGACCGGCAGATCGAGCAGTACTTCCACCTCTACAACCACAACCGGAGCACCACGCGCGACCACGTGCCCCGGCCGTCGCCCGCCCGGACGGTGTTCATGCAGGCCCTCAAGGACGTGCCGGACGAACTCCTGCAAGAGGTACGGGACTTCTGGCGCCGCCGCGCCGACGGCGACTTCCTGGTGGAGCCCGTCGACTGCGACCACTGGGAGATGCTGGAAGCCGCGGCGGTGCCGCGGGTCGCCGCGACGATCGAGTCCGAGCTGGACCGCCTCGCCCGGTGCGGCCCGCTCCCGGGATCCCACCCGCTCACCGACTCCTGCCCCCCGCAGAACTCCGCGCCGCAGGCGGAGATCGTACCGACGCCGGAGTCGTGATGAACGCCGCACCACAGCCGCCGGTCCCGCCCCGGCACCCGGACCACCCCGACCACAGCCCCCTCGCCGGGACCGGCCTCGCCCGAGCCGTACTGGCCCGGGCCCGCCGCCACCCCGCCGCCATCGCCGTCGTCGACGGCGAGCACACCCTCACGTACGCCGACCTCGACACCGCGAGCGCGGCCGTCGCAGGGGCCCTGCGCCGTCACGGCGTACGCCCCGGCCAGGCGGTCGCGGTCGGTCTGCCGCGCTCCTGGCAGCTCGTCTGCGCCATGCTCGGCGTCCTGCGCCTCGGCGCGGTGGTGGTGCCGCTCGACGCCCAGAGTCCGCCCGAGCGCCGGGACCACATCCTCACGGACTCGGCCAGTGTCGCCGTGGTGCACGGGGCGGCGGCACCCGGCGGCCTGCCCGAGGGAGTTCGGCCGCTCGCCGTGGCCGCGCTGCTCTCCGCGGACGGCGGCGAGGGCGCCCAGGAACCCGCCGCGCCGAACGGCCAGGACGTCTCCTTCGTCTTCTACACCTCGGGCAGCACCGGCCGCCCCAAGGGCGTCGAGGTGCGGGACGCCGGAATCCTGCGCCTGGCGCGCCCCGGCTACCTCCGGCTGAGCGAAGGCGCCCGCTTCGCCTGCCTGTCCAACCCCGCGTTCGACGCGATCAGCTTCGAGGTGTGGGTGCCGCTCCTGACCGGCGGCCGCTGTGTGATCCTCGACGACGAGACGGCGCAGACCCCCGACGTCCTGGCCGCCGAGCTGGAACGCCTGCGCGTCGACGTCCTGTTCATCACGGTGGCGCTGTTCAACGCCATCGTCGACAAGGTGCCGCACTGCTTCTCCGGCATCGGCCAGGTCCTGGTGGGCGGCGAGCAGCTCAACGCCCGTCTGATCCGCCGGTGGTACCGGGCCAACCCCGACAGCCCCACCCGTCTCCACAACGTCTACGGCCCCACCGAGGCCACCACCTTCGCCCTCTGCCACCCCATCGCCCGCGACTTCGACGGCGACGTGATCCCGATCGGACGCCCGCTGCCGGGCACCGGTGCGCTGCCGGTCGTCGACGGGAACCGCCTGGCCGCACCCGGCGAAGTGGCCGAACTGTACTTGTCGGGCGAGGCGTTGGCGGCCGGTTACCGCAACCTGCGCGCCGAGACCGAGCGCCGCTTCGTCACCCTCCCCTGGCACGACGGCGGGCAGGGCCGCCACTACCGCACCGGCGACCTGGTGCGCGTCGACGCCGAAGGCCGCGTGGAGTACGTCGAGCGCGCCGACCGCCAGGTCAAGGTCCGCGGCTTCCGTGTCGAACCGGGCGAGCTGGAACGGCAGATCGCGGCCCACCCCGCGGTGCGCCAGGCTTACGTCTGCACGCGCCGCGACGACAACGGTGTCAACGAACTCCTGGCCTATCTGGTGCCCGGCGCCGAGCTGTCGTACGAGGACTTCGACCGGCACCTGACCACCGCTCTGCCCGCGTACATGCGGCCCCATCGCACCTACCGGGTGGCGGAGCTGCCGCTCAACGCCAACGGCAAGGTCGACAAGTCGGCTCTCCTTGGCCGCGACGACGCCCCCTGGACCCGCACCGGCACCGAAGGCCCGCAGGCCGGGTCCGTCACCGCGTGGCAGCGCCAGGTGCTCGATCTGGCGGGCCGGATCCTGGGCGTCACCGACCTCCGTCTCGGCGACCGATGGGTGGCGAACGGCGGCGACTCGCTCAAGGCGCTGCGGCTGCGCTTCGAGATCCGGCGGCGCTGGCACCGCGAGCTCCCCCAAGCCCTGATCCTGCGGGGGGACTTCGCCGAGCTGGCCGCCGCGATCGAGGCGGGCGCCGCCCAGGACGATGTGCCCTACCCGCCGGTGGCCGCCCCCACCGGCGCGCGCTCCGCGCCGGCCACGTCCGAGCAGCAGCGGCTGTGGCTGCTCCAGCAGCGGCACCCGGACTCGCGCGCGTACAACGTCCCGTTGGTCTTCCGTCTGGACGGTGAGGTCGACACCACCGCGCTGCGGCACGCCTTGTGCCGCCTCGTGGTGCGGTACCCGGCGCTGCGCACCGCCTTCGAGGCCACGCCTGAGGGACTGCGGCAGAGGGTCGGCGACGCGTACGACCCGTGGGTCACGCCCGCGGAAGCCGCACTGCGCGACGAGGACGGCCGCCGCGCGTTCACCGGGGAGTTCTTCGCCGCCCCCTTCGACCTGGCCTCGCCCCGGCTCTTCCGGGCGTGCTGGCTGCCGCGCCCCGGCGGCGGCGAACTCCTGCTGCTTCTGCACCACATCGCCGTCGACGGCTGGTCACTGAACGTGCTGTTCGGTGAGCTGTCGGCGGAGTACGCGGCCGCGGTGGACCGCGCACGCCGGGGAGAGGCCGCGGCGGGCAGCGGCCGGGAGGAGGAATCCGCGTCCCCCTCGGTTCCGACTCCGCTCGACTACGCGGCCTGGCAGGCCGCGTGGCTCAGCAGCGACACGTATCGGAATCAACGGGCTCAACTGCACGAGCACTACGGCTCGTTGCCGGAGGACACCGCTCCGCTGGAGCCCGTACGCCCCGCGACCCAGGCTGACGGCCGGTTGCTGCGCACCTCGCTCGACGCGGGCCGCCGTGCCGCGCTCGACCGGCTCTGCGCCGACCTCGGCCTCACCCGTTTCCAGCTCCTGCTGGGCGTCTACGCCTGGAGCCTGTACGGCGTGACCGGGCGCACCCGGCCGCGGATCGCCGGGCCGGTCGCGGGCCGGCCGGTGCAGGAATTCGAGGCCAGCGTGGGCATGTTCGCGAACACGGTGCTGCTGCCGCTGGAGATGTCGCCGCAGGAAGGGCTGCGTACCCAACTGCGGCAGCACGCCGCGGCCGCGCAGGCGGTGCTCGACCGGCAGGACGTGGCCCTCGCCGATGTCCTGGCCGACCGGGGGTCGGGGGCCGGTCCGGCACCGTTCGACTTCCTCTTCGTCCTGGAGAACACCGACTTCGGCGCGCTCGCGCTGCCCCGCTGCGAGGCCCGGCCCGAGTGGCCGGCGCCGGCCGAGGCGAAGTGTCCGCTGACCCTGTCGGTGGTGGAGCACGGCGCGGGCGTCGACTGCCTGTGGGAGTACGACGCGCGATATGTCGGCGCCGGCGAGGCGGCAGCGCTGGACGACCTGTTCCGCCGTGGTCTCGACCTGCTGGCCGACGGCGCCGATCCCACCCTGGCCGAGCTGGTGGCGCCCTACCGCCGCTCGCTGCCCGAGCCCGGCCGCGCCGCCATCGCGCCGCTGGACTTCACCACCGTCGCCGAGGGCTTCGCCCGTCAGGTCCGCCGCACCCCGGGCGCCCCGGCGCTGGCGGTCGAGGACCGGGCGCTGACCTACGCCGAACTCGACGCGTACGCCGCCGCGTTGGCGGCCGAGCTGCGCCGCGACCATCCGCTGCCGCCGGACGACAGCCACTCCGGCCACGTCGCCCTGTACTTCCAGCCCTCGGCCGAGCACGTGGTGGCGCTGCTCGCGCTGGCCAGGCTGAACCTGACCATCGTGCCCCTCGACCCGTCCTACCCGCCCGCCCTGCTGCGGCAGATCCTGGACCAGGTCGAGCCGTTGTGCGTCCTGGTCACGCCGGACGACGCGGACGCGCTCGACGCGTTCGCCCCGGACGCGAAGACGCTGCCGCGCCATTCCGTCACGCTCGCCGCCGACCCGCCCACGGCTCCGGAGGACGACACCCCGGTGCCGCCGCACGATGTACGGCGGCCGCTGTACACCCTGTTCACGTCCGGCTCGACCGGCACCCCCAAAGGCGTGCGGGTACCCGACCGCACGCTGTGCAATCTGCTCCAGTGGCAGCGCGAGTCCGGTGGTCTCGCGGCGCCCGCAGCCACCCAGCAGTTCTCCATGCTGTCCTTCGACGTCTCCTTCCAGGAGATCTTCGGCACGCTGTGCGGGGGCGGTCTGCTGCATCTCGTGCGCCCGGGACTGCGGCAGGACGCTCCGGCGCTCCTCGACCGGCTCGAAACGGCCGGCATCGAGCGCCTCTTCCTTCCGTACGTGGCCCTGCAGGTCCTCGCCGAGCACGGCGTCCGCCTCGGCCGCCACCCTTCGCGGCTGCGTGAAGTGGTCACGGCGGGCGAGCAGTTGCTGTGCACGGACGCCATCCGGCGCTGGTTCGCCGGGATGCCGGGGGCGCGCCTGTTCAACCACTACGGGCCGACCGAGACGCATGTGGTCAGCGCCCTCTGCCTGGAGGGCGACCCGGTGGCCTGGCCGGAGCGTCCAGCCATCGGCCGACCGGTCGCGGGCGCCTGGCTGCGGGTCGTCGACGACGCCGACGAGGCCGTGCCACCGGGGTGCCCCGGCCGGCTGCTCATCGGCGGGCCGATGGCGGCGCCCTGCTACCTGGGCGACACGGCGCTCAACGAGGAACGCTTCGTCGATCTGCCCGGCCTCGGCACCTTCTACCGCAGCGGCGACGTGGCCCGCTTCGACCAGGACGGCCTGCTGCACTACCTGGGCCGCGACGACCAGCAGATCAAGCTGAGCGGCCACCGCCTGGAGCTAGGCCAGGTCGAGTCGGCGCTGCTGCGGCATCCTGACGTCGTCAACGCGGTGGCCGCACAGGACGGTGGACGGCTGGTCGCCTGCGTACAGCTCCGTGACGGGGTCGCAGGACCGGCGGCGGGTTCAGCCGTGGCGCCGGCGCACGCCCTCGCGGCGCGGCTCGCCCCGGAGGACCTGGCGGAGGACCTGGCCCGTCATCTGGCGCCGCTGCTGCCGCCGTACGTACGGATCGACCGCTTCCGGTGCCTGGAGAGGCTGCCGCTCACGCCGAGCGGGAAGCTGGACCGCCGGGCGGCGCTCACCGCGGCCGGCGAGGAGCTGCTGCCGTCGCGCAGGACCGCCGGGCCGGCCCTGACCGACCGCGAGACCCGGCTCAGCGAACTCTTCGAGCAGGTGGTCGGACGTCCCATCGACCCCGAGCAGCGTTTCTTCGACGCCGGTGCGTCCAGCCTGGACCTGATGCGCTTCCATCTGCGCTGCGCCGCCGAGCCCGATCTGCTGTTCACCATCCCCGACTTGTTCGAGCACGTGACCGTGCGGCGGCTCGCCGCGTTCCTGGACGCCGGACGGCAGCCGGACACGCCCGAAGCGGACACCCGGCTCCCCCTCGCCCCCGCCGACGGGCCCATCGCCGTCATCGGCATGGCCGTGCGCCTGCCCGGCGCCGACGACCTCGCCGCGTTCTGGGAGCTGATACGCACCGGCGCCCGGGGCATCGAGTACTTCGACGCGCCCGACGGCCTCGTCGGCGCCCGCAGCCAGATGTCGGGGCTCCTGTCCTTCGACCCGGAGCACTTCGGCATCAGCCGCCAGGAAGCCCGTCTGATGGACCCGCAGCAGCGGCATCTGCTGATGAGCTCGGTGCAGGCGCTGGCCCACGCCGGCATCGCCGATCCGTCCGCCCAACGCGTCGGCCTCGTCGCCGGATGCGGCGAGAACACCTACTTCCAGTCCCTGCTCGGTGAGGCCGACCGGGCGGAGCTGCCCGACAGCTTCCAGATGGCGCTCCACCACGACAAGGACTTCCTCACCACGAAGGTGGCCTACCACCTCGACCTGTCGGGCCCGGCCTTCACCGTGCAGGCGGCGTGCGCGAGTTCGCTGGTGTCCGTGCACGTCGCGGCCGGTCTGCTGCGCCAGGGCGACGCCGACGTGATGCTGGCGGGCGGTGTGCTCGTCGACACGCTGCTGACCGACGGTTACGCCTACCGTCCGCAGCACATCTTCTCCAAGGACGGTCACTGCCGCCCCTTCAGCAACGACGCCGACGGCACCATCGGCGCGAGCGGCGTCGGCGTGGTCGTCCTCAAGCCCCTGTCGCGTGCGCGGCGGGACGGCGACACCGTGTACGCGGTGATCACTGGCTCGGCCCTCAACAACGACGGCTCCGGGAAGCTCAGTTACAGCGCGCCCTCGCTGGCCGGGCAGCGCGAGGTGATCCGTGCCGCGCTGCGCCGCAGCGGGCGCACCGGTGCCGATCTCGGGTACGTCGAGGCGCACGGGACCGGTACGCGGCTCGGGGACCCGGTCGAGGTCGGGGCGCTGCGGCAGGCGTTCGGCGTTGACGGGTCCGACTCCGGTACTGGCGGCTCCGGCCCCGGCGGCGCGGGCCTCGGCCCGGGCGGCTCCGGGCGGTGCGCGCTGTCGTCGGTGAAGAGCCAGATCGGCCACCTGGGCGCCGCCGCGGGCGTGGTCGGTCTCGTCCGGGCCGCCCTCGCGGTGCACCACGGCGTGATCCCGCCCAACGTCGACTTCCGCCGGTTCAACCCTCAACTCGGCGCCGATGTATCGCCGTTCTACGTCCCGGCCGAGGCGCACCCCTGGCCCGGCGCGGGCCCCCGCGTGGCTGCCGTCAGCAGCTTCGGGATCGGCGGCACGAACGCCCATCTGGTGCTCGAAGCAGCCGAGACGTACGCGGCGGACGAGCCGGAGGACTCTCCGGAACCCGGCCGTCAACTCCCCTTCGCCCCCTGCCTGTTGCTGTCCAGCAGCAGCGCCGCGGGACTGCGCGCGGACGCCGCCCGCATCGCCGACCACCTGGCCGCCCGGCCCGAGTCGTACGGCCGCGTCCTGCGCCATCTGCAGGCCGGACGGCCTGCGCGCCGCTGGCGGGCGGCGGCGGTCCACGCGGACGTCGAGGCCGCTGTGACGTGGCTGCGTACCGTGTCGGGCACCGAGGTGGCGCCCCACGACGACACCTGCGCCGCCGAGGACCACACGCCCGCCGAGCTGGCCGACGCCTGGCTGCGCGGGCTGGCGATTCACTGGCCGCCGGGACCGGCTCCCGCACCCTGGGACTTCCCGCCGCCGGCGTTCGACCTCACCGAGCACGACTTCCGGCGCGCCGCGCCCACGAGGCCACAGGGGCTGCCGGAGGCCGACTGGCCGCAACGGCTCCCCGAGGCCGACTGGCTGCACCAGCCGCACTGGGTACGGCTGAGCCGCGCCCGCACCTCTCCCGGGCCGCACACGCCCGGACTGCTGGTGGCCATGACCGCCACGCCGTTGTCGCCCGAGGCGCTGCGCGTCCTCGAAGCGAGGTACGAGCGGGTGGTGCGGGTCGGCGCCGCCGCGGCCTTCGCCCGGCTCGCCGAGGACGTCTACGAGGTGGATCCTGCCGACCCGGACTCGCTGCGGCAGCTCCTGGGCGCGCTGGCCGACGCGGGCCGGGCGGGCATCGACTGGCTGCACGCGCTGCCGCTCGCGGTCGCCGGTCCGGTCGGTGAGCGCTCCCTCGACCACGCGCGCTGGGCCTGTCTGGACACTCCGGCCGCCCTGATGCGGGCGGCCGACGTCCTGCCCCCATCGGTACGACTGCGACCGTGGTGGCTGTCGTACGGCGCCCAACCGGTCGAAGGCGAGGTGCGGCGGCCGGAGTTGGGGCTGCTCGCGGGCGCGGCCGAGGTGGTGCCGCAGGAGTGCGCCGTCGACGGCCACTGGCTGGACCTGCCCACCGGGGAGCCGGTCGACTGGGCCGCCGCCCTCGTGGGCCTGCTGGCCGAGGCCGACGCCTCGGCGGCACTCCCCCGGCGCCTCGCGCTGCGGCAGGGCTTCTGGTGGCGGCAGGCGCTGCTTCCGGTTCCCGCGCCCGAGGTGATGGAACCCGGCGTACCGCTGCCCGGCGGGGTGGCGGACGAGCCCGGCACCCATGTGATCCTCGGCGGCACCGGCGGCATCGGCTGCGCCCTCGCGGCCTGGCTGCTCGCGCAGTCCGACTGCCGGGTCGTCCTGCTGGCCCGCCGCCCACGGCTGCCGGCGGACCTCGCGCAGTGGACGGACCGCGTCGAGCTGATCGAGGCCGACCTGTCCGCGGAGCCGCCCGAGGAGATCCTGTCCCGGATCGAGCGGCACACGGGGCGGGTCGACGGCGTCGTGCACGCCGCGGGCGAGGCGGGCGGCGCTCTGATCACCCGCCGGGACGGTGCCGCGATGCGGCGGGCGATGGCGGCCAAGGTGCGCGGCGCGCTGCTCACGGAGCTGCTGATCGAACGGTTCCGGCCGGACTTCGCGGCGTACTGCTCGTCGATGTCGGCGCTGTTCGGCGGCATCGGCCAGTTCGACTACGCCGCCGCGGGCGGGCTGCTCGACGCCTTCGCCCGGCACCGGGCGGGGGCGGCCGAGACCACGGCGCGCATCGGCATCGGCTGGGACATCTGGAGCGAGGTCGGCATGGCCCGCGACGCCCTCCGGTCGGACGCGCGCCACCAGGCCCATCTGGCGGTCGGCCTGGCGGAGAAGGAAGGACAGCGGCTGTTCGCGCGGGCGCTGCGGCTCCAGTTGCCCCACCTCCTGGTCTCCACCACGGACATCGAGCGGGCGCGCGCGTTCTACACGGCACCGGCAGGCCCGGCGCAGGGCCCGAGCGGCACCTCGCAGGACGAACACGGCGCCACCCCGACGGCCGCGGTCGCCTCCCGGCTCACCGGCGTCCTGTGCGGCCTGCTGGGCCTCGACGAACTCGACCCGGAGGCGTCGCTGTACGACCACGGCGCCGACTCCCTGACCCTCCTCGACCTGATCGCCACGGTGGAGGAGCACTTCGGTGTCGCCCTGGACCTGTCCCGGCTGAGCCACCAGGTGAGCGTGCGCGAGGTCGTGGCGCACATCAGGGACGCCTCGCCAGGGGTCACCCCCTCCGAGGGGCCGCTCACCCTGGAGGTCTGGCAGGAGGGCACGGGCCGGGACCTGGTGTGTCTGGTCCACCCGGTCGGCGGCGACATCCAGGCGTACCGCGCCCTGGTGACCGCCCTCGACCCGCGTCTGACGGTCTGCCTGATCGCCGACCCCGCGCTGCGGCGGGCCGACCTGCCCGCCTGGTCGATCACGGAGCGGGCCCGGCACTACCACGCGGCGCTGGAGGCCCGCTTCCCGGGCGCCGAGTGGCGATGGCGTCTCGCGGGCTGGTCGTTCGGCGCCTGGGTGGCGCACGCCATGGCCGCCGAGGCCGAGGCGTCCGGCCGCCCCGCCGACGGCCTGTATCTGCTCGACCCGCCGTCTCCGGACGCCTCGCGGCACTTCCAGGCGTACGACGAGACGCAGTTCGAGGCGGTGTTCGCGCACGAGTTGAGCCAGGGCGGCGGCGGGGCACCGGCGAGCGCGGAGGCGCAGGCGTACGCCGAGCGCCTCGCCCGCTGCTGCCGGGCCAACGTGGCGGGCATGGCACAGCACGAGCTGCCCGGGCTCAGCGGCACTCCCACGCGGGTGTGGCTCCCGGGCGTCCCGGTCGCCGGTCGCCGGGCTGCCGCCACTGGGCCCGCCGGACGCCCAACACCGCCTGTGGCAGGCACAGTTGCCGGATCTCCAGTCCTGTGACGTGCTCGACACCACGCACTACGGCATCGTCCGGCAGCCACAGGTGCGGGCGGTGGCCGACGCCGTCAACGCCGAGTCCCTTCCCGTTCCCCCGCCCCTACGCACGACGAGCCGAGGCCCCGCATGACCCCCTATCAGTCGCTGCCGCCGCGCGCCTTCTGGCGCACCGCGGTGGCCGAACCCGACCTGCGGGCCATCGGCGGCCTGTGGACCCCCAAGTTCGCCGTCGGGCAGGACGACGTGATCCTGACCGCCGGATCGTGCTTCGCCCGCCACATCGGCCGGGCCCTGCTGGAGCGCGGCATGAACTGGCGCGACGCCGAACCGGCCCCGCCGGGCCTGACCGAGGCCGAGCGGCGGGCCCGGCACTACGGCGTGTTCTCGTTCCGCACCGGCAACGTCTACACGGCGGCGGCCCTGCGGCAGTGGCTGTCCTGGGCGTCGGGTGAGAGCAGTCCGCCCGAGGAGGTGTGGAGCGAGGACGGCCGCTGGTTCGACCCGTTCCGTCCGTCCGTCGAACCCGACGGCCACGCGTCTGCCGAGGGCGTGGCACAGGCGCGCGAGGTGACGCTGGCGGCGGTCCGCGGTGCCGTCGCCGAGGCGAGCTGCCTCGTGTTCACCCTCGGCCTGACCGAAGCCTGGCAAGGCCGCGCGCACGGGGCGGTCTACCCGGCGTGCCCCGGGACGGTGCGCGGCACGTACGACGCCGAGCGGCACGCGTTCCACAACTTCACCTTCGCCGAGGTGTACCGCGACCTGTCGGCCGCCATCGAGCTCGCGCGGTCCGCCAACCCGGGCCTGCGGGTGCTGCTGACCGTCTCGCCGGTGCCGCTCACCGCGACGGCCACCGGCGACCATGTGCTCACCGCCACCACGTACTCGAAGTCGGTCCTGCGGGCGGTGGCCGGGCAGTTGGCGCAGGAGCTGGACCACGTCGACTATTTCCCGGCGTACGAGATCGTCACCGGCTTCCCCTTCAAGGCGGAGTTCTTCGAGCCGAACCTGCGCACGGTCTCGCCGGAGGGCGTCGACTTCGTCATGGGCCAGTTCTTCGACGCCCTCGCCGGTCGCCCGGCCGCGTCGCACCCGGACACCGCCCGCCCCGCAGAGCCCACCGCTGGAGAGGACTTCTGGTGCGATGACGCCGTACTCGACTACTACAGCCCCCGCTGACCCCGCTGCCGGATCGGCCGCGGCACGGTTCCTGCTGCTCGGCGACTCGCACGCGGGTCCGATCGGCCGGGCGGCGAAGGCGGCCGGAATCCCGTTCTCCGGGGGCCCGGTCGGTGCCGGGCGCGAGTTCAACGCCGAGTTCTTCGACGTACGCGAGAACGACGTCGTGTTCCGCAAGCCGGAGACGGACGCCCTCTACCGCGGGTTCCTCGGCGAACTGGGCATCGACGGCCTGGCCGGGCTCGCCGCACCCCTGGTGTGCACGTTCGGCTTCAGCTCGCACTTCGTCGCCACGACGGCGAACTGGGACATCTACCGGGTGCCCGGCGGCGGCTTCGCGCCCGGTTTCCTCGACAGCCGCCTGTTCGACGGTCTCGTCCGGGCGACGGTCCGCGACGCCCTGGCGTTCTACGGGCACGCCCGGGCGCTGGGCCTGCGGGTGGTCTCGGCGATGCCGCCGCAGCGGGTGCCGGGCATGTCCGACCCCGTGGTGTTCATGGCGGCGCAGGACGTGACGCGCCGCGCCCTGCTCGAACTCGGCGTGGACGTCGTGGACCTGCGCGCCCGGGTCACCGACGGGGAGGGTTTCCAGCGCCCCGAGTTCAGCGAGGCCACCGACACGATCCACGGCAACCTGGCCTTCGGCCGCCTGATCCTGGCCGAGCTCCTGGCCCTGGGGCTGTGATCCCCGAAGAGCACTGAACACCGCACATTTCCAAGGCTTCTCCCCACTACCCGCCGCTTACCGTCATGATTGCCAGGAGGATGGAATGGAACAGTTCGCGCTGGACGCGATCGAGCAGGTGACCACGAGGCCGCCGGAGGTCTACGACACCATCGCCGTGGAGCCGCTGACCCCGGTCATCGGCGCCGAGGTGTCCGGCCTCGACCTTTCCAAGGAGCTCACCGACGACCAGGTGGCCGAGGTCAAGCGCGCCTTCCTCCGCCACCACGTGCTGGTCTTCCGCGACCAGACGCTGACCGGCGAGGACCACAAGCGGGTCGCCGGCTGCTTCGGCGAGCTGCACCCGGTGACACTGCCCGTCGAGGGTTCCGACCCGTACATCCTGGACATCAGCGCCGACAGCAACTCGCGGGCGGTCGCCGGACACGGCTGGCACGCCGACGGCACCGCCGACCTGAGGCCGTCGCTCGGCTCGATGCTGTACATCACCCGCACCCCGGAGCCCGGCTGCGGCGGCGACACCATGTTCGCCAACATGCATCTGGCCTACGAGATGCTCTCGCCCGCGATGAAGGAACTCCTGGACCCGATGACCGCGGTCCACGACGGCCTGCTCGCCTGGGAGGGCAAGACCCCGCCGCCGGAGTACGACGTGCCCGTGCACGCGCACCCGGTGATCGCCCGCCACCCCGACACGGGCCGCAAGCTCCTCTACATCAACGGCGTCTACGTCTCGCACATCGAGCAGTTGTCGAAGGGCGAGAGCCGGGCGATCATCGACATGCTGGTCAAGCACATCACCAACACGGCCCTGCTGCACTGCCGCGTCCGCTGGACGCCCAACACCCTGGTGTTCTGGGACAACCGCTGCGTCCAGCACCACGCGATCTGGGACTACTTCCCGCACTCGCGCTACGGCCAGCGCGTCGCCATCGCGGGTCACCGGCCCACGGCCTGAGCCGCCGCGGCCGGCCTCGGCCGGAGCGCGCCTCCGGCCGAGGCCGGCCCCTAGGGGCCGTCCAGGGTCGGCTCCTGGCCCGCGGCCCGGCCCACGCTCTCGGCAAGCCCTTGTCCGAGCCGTCCGCACGCCGCGCGGTACCGCTCGGCGCGGACCTCCGCGTCGCCCCTGGTCTCCTGGGCGTCCTTGTCCTGTCCGTCCTCGCCCCGCTGTGCGTGGGCGAGCGCGCAGGCATGGGCGTACGCGAACGGATACGCCTCGGCGAATGCCTGCTCGTCGGCCTTGGCGAACGCGGCCGCCAGAGCCCGGGCGTTCGCCAGGGCGTTGGCGTCCGCGTAGGAGCGGGCGTTCGCGTCGGTGTTGAGCTTGGCGTACATGGCGGCGAATTCGGCGGCCTTCTCCTCGCCGTAGTCGTTGTCCATGGCGTAGGCGCGCGCGTTGACGGAGGCCGTGGTGTAGGCGTCGGCGTACGCGTACGCGTGCCGGTAGAGCTCGCCGAGCGCGGGGCCGAGGGCCTCGACCCACTCCCCCTCCTCGACGCGCTCCCCCGCCAGCTCCTTCTCGTGCAGGTGCCGTACCGCTTCCTGCGCGGCGCCGTCCGAGCCGCGCGGCGCGCTCGTCTCCGCCAGCATCGGGGAGACCGTACGCGCAAGCCAGTCGTGGACCACGTCGAAGGGCACCTGCCCGCCGAGCCGCTCCAGCCCGTCGTACATCCGCCGCGCCCAGGCATTGGCCGCGTCTCCGCCCTGCCCGCAGTACAGCGCGGCGGCGACCTGGGCGAGCCACGACGGCGTCAGCGAGCCGGAACCCCCCGCCGGACCGTCCGCGAGCCGGGCGACGAACTCGTCCCACGATTCAGCGACGACGCCCGTACGCCCCATCCGGCCCATCAATCTGCCCCCATCTGCTCTGTTCCGCTACGGCGACGGCCACTTTACGCACCATGGCGCAGCGGCCGAACAGCGAGGATCGGACCCGGGCCGGGCCGAGTCAGCCGATGGGCTCGGGCATCGGCCGGACCTCGTAGGCGAGGCGGATGGTGTCATCGGTGGCGGGGTCGGACAGTTCCACGCGCCACCCCTCGGCGAACTGGTCGACGCCTTCCGTCATGGGGATGGTCCCGGAGATGAGGACCGTGCCCGGGACCAGGGCCTCCCGTGACCGCAGCACGTCGACCCAGTAGCCCGGGGTGAGCAGTTCGGCGAGCGTCCCGCTCTGGATCTCCGTCTCCGTGCCCTCGTGGGTGCTCGTCGAGGCGCGCCTCCACGTCGGCGAGCCGCCAGGCACGGCGGGCCAGCACGTCGGGACCCGCGTTCTTGCTCCAGGCCACGCCGTGCACCTCCAGGTCCCGGTCGGTGTGGTCGCAGGCGGCGGTGAGCAGCAGTTCCCCGTCGGCGGCCACGACCAGCGCCCACTCCGCCTCACCGGAGGTGCGGCCGTGCTGCGCGGCGACGCGGTCGGTCTGCTGGGCGAGGTACGGGGACACGGGGTACAGGGCCGGGGTCACGGACGGGGCGGCCCGGACGGGACCGTACGCCACCGACTCGACTCGGAACCGGGCCTGTTGGTCGCCGACCTGGACACCGACGAGGTCGCGCACGTCCGCGCGAAGACGTCGGTGCTGGCCAACCGGCGGCCGGAGCTGTGGCAGTCCCCGTCCTCGTACACCCAGTCCTCGTACGAAAGCCGCTAGCCCGCGAGCAGCACCTTCAGCGTCGACTCCAGGTGATGGTCGATCGCCTCGCAGGCCGCCTCGGCGTCGCCCGCGGAGAGGGCGTCCAGGATCGCCCGGTGTTCCTCGATCACCGCGGACTGCCGCCCCTCCGCGTTGAACAGCGCCACGACGCCCGCCCGGACCTGGCGGCTGCGCAGGCCGTCGTAGTGCCGGTCGAGCAGGGCGTTGCCGACGGCGGAGACCAGCGTCTTGTGGAAGAGGTGGTCCACGGCGATGAACTCCTTGGCCTGGTCGGGGCCGCCGAGGCCGCGCTGCTGGTCGAGCAGCTCCCTCAGTTCCCGCACCGGGGTCCGGTCCGCCGCGACGACCTGCTGCGCCGCGTACCGCTCGACGATGCCGCGCAGCTCCATCAGCTCGGCGATCTCGCGGCCCATGAGCGGCGCCACCCGCGCCCCGCGCTTGGGCACCAGCTCGACCAGCTCCTCGGCCGCGAGCAGCAGCAGGGCCTCCCGGATCGGCGTGCGCGAGACCCCGATCCGGTTGGCGATGTCCTGCTCGGACAGATACTCGCCCTGCATCGCCGGATCCGTCAGCACCGTGTCCTTGAGATACGCGTACGCCTTCTCCCGACCGGACACCACGGCAACCCCCTGAGACCCGCGTACACCTTGCATCGATACCCGCATACACCTTGTATACGGAAGCTACCACGGGCGTGCGCCCCGCACGCGGCAGCTTTCCGCGTTGCGCCGCGGCGAACGGCGCGACAAGGTCGATGGAGGCATACGTCGATGGACGCGCAGAGGGAGGCCACAGGCATGCCCATCGCAACCGTGAACCCGGCGACCGGCGAGACGGAGCGGACCTTCGAGGCGCTCGGCCCGCAGGAGATCGAAGCGCGGCTCGCTCGCGCCACCGCGGCCTTCGACCGCTACCGCACCACACCCTTCGCCGAGCGCGCCGCCCGGCTGCGCCGCGCGGCCGACCTCCTCGACGAGGACGCGGCCGACGTCGCCCGCACCATCACGACCGAGATGGGCAAGCCGTTGGCGGCCGCCCGCGCGGAGGCCGGCAAGTGCGCCAAGACGATGCGCTGGTACGCCGACCACGCGGAGGGGCTGCTCGCCGACGAGCATCCCGACGAGGGCGACGTGCGCGACTCCGGTGCGAGCCGTGCCTTCGTCCGCTACCGCCCGGTCGGCGTCGTCCTCGCCGTCATGCCGTGGAACTTCCCGCTCTGGCAGGTGGTGCGGTTCGCCGCGCCCGCGCTGATGGCGGGCAATGTCGGGCTGCTCAAGCACGCGTCGAACGTGCCGCAGACCGCCCTGTACCTGGAGGATCTCTTCCGCCGCGCGGGTTTCGACGAGGGCTGCTTCCAGACGCTGCTCGTGGGCTCCGGCGCCATCGAGGGCATCCTGCGGGACCCCCGGGTCGCCGCCGCCACGCTCACCGGCAGCGAGGGCGCGGGCCGGTCGGTGGCCGCGATCGCGGGTGACGAGATCAAGAAGACCGTCCTGGAGCTGGGCGGCAGCGACCCGTTCGTGGTGATGCCGTCCGCGGACGTGGAGGCGGCGGCGCGTACCGCCGTCACGGCGCGGGTGCAGAACGCGGGCCAGTCCTGCATCGCCGCCAAGCGGTTCATCGTGCACGGCGAGGTGTACGACGCCTTCCTGGCGCGGTTCGCCGCGGGCATGCGGGAGCTGACCGTCGGCGATCCGATGGACGAGGGCACCGATGTGGGCCCGCTCTCCAGCGAGCAGGGCCGCGAGGACCTGGAGGAACTCGTCGACGACGCCGTGCGCCAGGGCGCGACCACGGTGTGCGGCGGGCAGCGGCCCAAGGGTCTTGAGCGGGGCTTCTTCTACGAGCCGACCGTCCTGACCGGCATCACCCGCGCGATGCGCATCCACCGTGAGGAGACCTTCGGCCCGGTGGCCACGGTCTACCGGGTGGCGGATCTGGACGAGGCGATCGCCGTCGCCAACGACACGTCGTTCGGGCTGAGTTCCAATGTGTGGACCACGGACGCGGCCGAGCAGGAGCGTTTCGTACGTGATCTGCAGGCGGGCGGCGTCTACTTCAACGGGATGACGGCTTCACATCCGGCGTTTCCCTTCGGTGGGGTCAAGCGCTCCGGATACGGCCGTGAGCTGTCCGGCCACGGCATCAAGGAGTTCTGCGCCGTGACCACCGTGTGGCACGGGGCGTGAACGTCCCCGGGTGCGGAAGGTGGCACGCATGGAGCCCGTCGAGGCGCTGAACCGCATCGCCTTCCTGCTGGAGCGCGCCCAGGAGCCCACGTACCGGGTGCGGGCCTTCCGTACCGCCGCGGCCGCCGTCGCCGCGCTGTCCCCGGACGAGCTGGCCGAGCGGGTGCGGACGGGCACGCTTGAGGCGATCAAGGGCATCGGCCCCAAGACGGGCCAGGTGGTGCGCGAGGCGCTCGACGGTGAAGTGCCCGGCTATCTGGCCCACTTGGAGGAGGAGTCCAAGGGCCCGCTGGCATCCGGCGGCGCGCGGCTGCGCTCCCTGCTGCGCGGGGACTGCCATCTGCACTCCGACTGGTCCGACGGCGGCAGCCCCATCGAGGAGATGGGCCGGGCCGCCGCCGCGCTCGGCCACGAGTGGGCCGTGCTCACCGATCACTCGCCCCGGCTGACGATCGCCCGTGGCCTCTCGCCGGACCGGCTGCGCGAGCAGTTGCGCGTGGTGGCCGAACTCAACGCGACCTGGGCGCCGTTCCGGCTGCTCACCGGCATCGAGTGCGACATCCTGCTGGACGGGGGCCTGGACCAGGAGCCCGAACTGCTCGCGCAACTCGATGTCGTGGTGGTCTCGGTCCACTCCAAGCTGCGCATGGACGCGGACACGATGACGCGCCGCATGGTGGCGGCCGTACGCAACCCGCACGCGGACATCCTCGGCCACTGCACCGGACGTCTCGTCACCGGGCGGGGGCGGCCCGAGTCCACCTTCGACGCCGACGCGGTCTTCGCCGCCTGCGCCGAGTCCGGCACCGCCGTGGAGATCAACAGCAGACCCGAGCGCAAGGACCCGCCACGCCGCCTGCTGCGCCGCGCCGTCGACGCGGGCGTCCTCTTCTCGATCGACACCGACGCCCACGCGCCCGGCCAGCTCGACTGGCAGATCATCGGCTGCGCCCGCGCCGAGGAGTGCGGGGTGCCCGCGGAGCGGGTCGTCACCACGTGGAGCGCGGACGAACTGCTCGCGTGGACGGGGCGGTCGGGGGCGAAGGCCCGGGCGGCGCCTCGTACGTGAGCGGGCGGGCCCGGAACCGTGCCGGTTCCGGGCCCGCCCTGTGCCTGTCCGGCGGTCGGCAGGGCCGGGGAGGGACCGACTGCCGTGCCGCGCGGGTCAGTACACGCTGACGCCGTACGCGGACAGGGCCTCGCGCACCGGCTGGTGGATGGCGGAGCCGTTGGTGCCCGTGCAGCCGGAGCTGCCGGAGTGGATGCCGAGGGCGACCGTGCCCGCGAAGTGGGCGCCGCCGCTGTCGCCGCCGGCGGAGCAGGCGGTGGTGCGGACCATGCCGTGGACGGGGCCGTCGCTGTAGTTGACCGTGACGTTGACGGCGGTCACGGAGCCGCTCGTCACCTTGGTGGTGGAGCCGCTCTTCTTGATGGCCTGGCCCACGACCGCGTTGGCCGCGGAGGAGATCTCCTGGTAACTGCCGTTGTAGAGGTTGACGTTACCGGCGGGAGACGAGCCGTTGGTGTAGCGGACGATGCCGTAGTCGTTGGTCGGGAAGCTGCTTCCCTCGCGCACGCCGACGGCCGCGCCGCCGGACGTGGCGGACCAGTTGGCGCTGATGTTGGTGCAGTGCCCGGCCGTGACGAAGTACTTGGTGGTGCCCTTGGAGACGTTGAAGGCGACCGAGCAGCGTGAGCCGCCGCCGTAGATGGCGTCGCCGCCCGCGACCTCGCGCTTGAAGGTGCCGGGCACGCGGCTGACGCGTACGGCGCCGTCGAGCGAGTCGGCTACGGCGCGCAGCCGGGCGAGTTCACGGGCCGAGACCGACTGGTCGGCCTGGACGGCTATCTGGTTGGTCCGGGGGTCGACGCCCCACGACGTGCCGGTTATCTGCGCGCGGGACTCCAACGTGCCCATCGCGGCGTCGAGTTGGGCCGCGTCGCGCTGCACCCGCTCGGGGGTGGCCCCGGTGGCGCGGACGCGTTCGGCGGCGGCGTCGCTGGTGACGGTGACGACCAGCTTTCCGGTCTTCCGGTCGAGGTAGGTGCCCGCGCTGTCGTCGCCCAGTTGCCGCTCGACCTGAGCGTTGAGGGCGTTGACGCGGGACGGCGAGGAGGAGGGCGAAGAGGCGGGTTCGCTCTGCGCGCCGGCGGGCGTGACGCCCAGGGCGAGTGATCCGGTGACGAGGAGGGCCGACAGGCCCAGACGCGCACAGGTCGTGCGTCTCATGTGGGGGGCTCCTTTGACGGTGACGCGTGACGTACCGCAGTACGCGTGGGACGTACCGAGCAAGGAAAATGGCATGGGCGCGTCAACCGCGCAAGAGTCTGGACCTGCCCCGCCCGGATCGTCCCGATCATCCCGACGACGAAGGCGCCCCCCGGTTCCCCGGGGGACGCCTTTGTTCACCGGCCCGTGTGCAACGGGCCGCGTTCAACCGACCGCGTTCAACAGCCCCTGCTCAACAGCCCGTGTTCACCGTGGTGCGCCGGATCCCACCGTCGCCAGGTAGCGCGGTGCCCGCCATGCCTTGAGCCGGTGCTCCACCGCGGCCCCCAGCGACAGCAGCTTGCCGTCCTGGCGGTCACCGGCCATCAGGAGCAGGCCGACCGGCAGTTCGTCCACGGACCCGGCGGGCACCGACAGGGACGGATACCCGGCGACGGCCGCGGGGGTGGAGGACGGGATGACGTCGTTGTCGCCGCGCGCGCAGTCGGTCGTCCAGGCGGGCGGGTTCGTGGGCGCGGCGATGGCGTCCAGCCGGTGGGCCGCCATGGTCTCGTCGAGGGAACGCCGGGAGAGGTCCTTCAACTCGGCGCGCATCGCCCGGTACTTGGGATCGGTGGTGGGCGGCGCGGCCAGGGCCTGCTCGAACAGCTCCTGGCCGGCGAAGCATGCCTGTTCCTCGGGGTGGGCGCGGTTGAACTCGATCAGCTCGGCGAGGTTCCGGGGCCCCTCGCGCGTACCGAGGTAGGCGTCGACGTCCCGGTGGAACTCGCTGAGCAGCGCCGGGAATTCGAGTTCGGCGAGGCGCGCCTGGTACGGGGGCGTCACCTCGACGACCACGGCTCCGGCCTTGCGCAGCTTCTTCGCCGTACGGGTCATCACCGCGTCCACGTCGGGTCCGAGTGAGGGCAGGCGCCACAGGCCGATCCGCTTGCCGCGAAGGCCGGTGCCGCGGTCCGCCGCCCCCGGGGCGGGCCCGGGCCCGCGGCCCTCGCTGAGCACCGAAAACGTGAGCGCGGTGTCGATGACGTTGCGCGCCATGGGTCCGGCCGTGTCCTGCTCGGCGGAGATCGGCACCACGCCCGACTGGCTGACCAGGCCAAGGCTGGGCTTGTGGCCGACGACGCCGTTCATCCCGGCGGGGCACACGATGGAGCCGTCCGTCTCGGTGCCGATCGCCACCTGCGACAGCGACGCGGCGAGCGCGGCGGCCGAGCCGGAGGACGATCCGCACGGATTCCGGTCGAGGACGTAGGGGTTGTGCGTCTGCCCGCCCACCGCCGACCATCCCGATGTCGGCTTCGTCGCGCGGAAGTTGGCCCACTCGGACAGGTTGGTCTTGCCGAGGATCACCGCCCCCGCCTCACGCAGCCGGGTCACCAGTGTGGCGTCGGCGTCCGGCGGGCTCCCGGCGAGCGCGAGCGACCCGGCCGTCGTCGGCATGTCATGGGTGTCCACATTGTCCTTGAGCAGGACGGGGATGCCGTCCAGCGGTCCGAGGGTGGCTCCGCGCCGGTGCCTGGCGTCGCTGGCGGCCGCTTGCCGCAGCGCCGTCGGGCTGGTGCGAAGGACCGAGTGGATCTTGGGGTCCACGTTCTTGATCCGCCGGAGGTAGGCCCGGGTGAGCTCAGACGACGTCAGCGAACCGTCCGCCATGTGCGCCTGCAACTCCGGGATCGTCACGGTGTCGAGGTCGACCCCTGGCGCGAGAGGTGACCCGGTCGGCGGCGACGCGTTGTCGGCGGCGCGCGCACCCGTATTCGGTAAGCCCGTCAGAAGTGCCCCCGCGACGAGGGCGGCGGTGATTGCGGCGATGCTCCTTTTCCCCATGCGGCTCAGCGGACTACATGGGCACCGTCCGGCGCAAGGGCGCCGATCCGGCAGGCCGTCCCGCCCGCGACCGGCCGGCGCGGGC
>NZ_AOPZ01000336.1 GCF_000414115.1 Streptomyces aurantiacus JA 4570 | reverse complement strand
TTGATCCAGTACCAGCGGAACGGGAAGGTGCGGATGCCGAGGTCCATCAGGGCCACGGCCCGGTGGTGTCCGTCGCCCACGTACACGTCCAGGTAGCGGTCATCGACGCCAAGGACGATGGGCTCTGCCAGCCCCTGTCGGGCGATGGATTCCTTCAGCGCTTCGACCTTGGCCCGGTCCTTGGCGCGCCGGGCGAAGTAGCTGCGGGCGTCGCGCCACTGCCGGTACTCGGTCGGCTGGATCCGCCCGGCGGCAAGAAGGGCGGTCGGCATCCGTCCGCGGTAGGCCATCGGATTCCCTCCTGCGGTTCAGCCGTAGAAGTGGCTGCGCTTGATGACGGCCTTGCGGATGTTGACCGTGCTCCCGCCGTCCGAGACAGCGGAGGGCACGGGGGCGCGCAGGACGAGGAAGAGCAGCACGAGCCACAGCCCGGCGCCGGAGGTGAAACCGGCGGCGGCGCTGACGACCTGGCCGATGCCGTAGCCGAGCCCGGCGGACAGTGCGCCCCCGCCGATGCCGCCGCCGATGAGGCGCTGCGCGACGGGATCGAGCAGCGG
>NZ_AOPZ01000335.1 GCF_000414115.1 Streptomyces aurantiacus JA 4570 | reverse complement strand
CCCGGGCCCGCCCGGCGCCCCGGCCGCCGCGCCCGGCGGCATCGGCACCCTCCGTCCCGCGACGGGCCCCGGCAGGTCCTGTTCTGCCGACAGTTAAACCCGGTCCGACCGGGGCCCGACGATCACTACCGTCCAGTCTCATGACGACGATGACGACGATCACCACACGCACGGTCGAGTACCCGGCCGACGGCCTGACGATGGTCGGGCACCTCGCGCTCCCCGCCGGTGCCGGCCACCGGCCCGCGGTCCTGGTCGGGCCCGAGGGGACGGGCCTGAACGACTTCCAGCGCCGGCGGGCCGACGCCCTCGCCGAACTGGGGTACGTGGCGCTGGCCTTCGACATCCACGGCGGGCGCTGGTTCACCGACCCCCAGGAGATGCTGGCGCGCGTGACCCCGCTGCTCGCCGACCCCGGCCGGATGCGGGACATCGGCCACGCGGCGCTCGACGTGCTGCGCGCCGAACCGCGCACCGACCCCGACCGCATCGCCGCCGTCGGCTACGGCACCGGCGGCGCGATCGCGCTGGAACTCGGGCGCGACGGCGTCGACCTGCGCGCGATCGGGACAGTCAACGCGCTGACCACGGGCCGGCCGGGCGAGGCGGCGCGCATTCGCTGCCCGGTGTGGGCCGGGGTCGGGTCGGAGGACCCGATCATGCCGCCCGCGCAACGGGACGCGTTCGCCGCCGAGATGCAGGCCGCGGGCGTCGACTGGCGCCTCACCGTCTACGGCGGCGCCCTGCACGCCTTCCACCACCCGCCAGTCGACCAGACCGTGCTCCCCGGCATCGGCCACCACCCGCTCCACGCGCGGCGAGCCTGGCACGACGTCGTCGGCCTCCTCACCGAGTGCCTGCCCGTGCCGGAGTGATCCGGCCGGGAGCGACGATTCGGCACACCTGCCGGGCTGCCGTGGAGCACCGGCCCACCGCCGGGATCCCGCACCCGCCCCCCTGGCAGACTGGGTGGGTGACCAGCAACGAGCCCCGCCCGGAGAGCACCGCGGACATCCCGCGGGAGCAGCCGGGCACCGCCCCGCAACCGCACCCCTTCCGCCCCGACCGCACCCGGCGCGACGAGGCCCCGCAGTTCGTCCTCCCCCTCGTGGCCCGGATCGAGCGCGCCGCGCCCCCGGCCCGTACGGACGCGCTGGAGACCGCGGCCCGCGCGGTCCTGGCGATCCTGAGCGACGAGCGGGCGCTCGGCGACGGCCCGTGGGCGCAGGCGATGCGGGACTGGCAGGACGCCCGCATCCGCAAGGTGGTGCGCAGGGCGCGGGGCGCGGAGTGGCGTCGCGCGGAGGCGCTGCCGGGCATCACGGTGACGGGCAAGTCGGCCGAGGTCCGCGTCTATCCGCCGGTCCCCCTGGACGGCTGGCCCAAGGACCTGGCCCGCCTCCAGGTCTCCGGCACGGACCTGGACGACCCGGAGCCCCCGCTGGACCCGGACCCGGGCACGCCCGTCCTCTGGCTGAACCCGGAGATCACCATGTCGGCGGGCAAGGCGATGGCCCAGGCGGGCCACGGCGCCCAACTCGCCTGGTGGGACCTGTCCGTTCCGGAGCGCACGGCCTGGCGCGACGCCGGGTTCCCCCTGTCCGTCCGCACCGCCTCCGCGTCCCGCTGGCCCGAACTGACCGCCGGCGGACTGCCGTTGGTCAGGGACGCGGGTTTCACGGAGATCGCCCCGGGCTCCTGCACGGTGGTCGCGGACCATCCGGCCCTGCGACCGGCCCCGGGGGCCTGAGAGCCACCAGGCGGGAGCAGGGCGGCCGGTGCCGCCCCACGCGGGGCCCTCAGCCCCGCAGCGCCCCTTCCATCGGCCACGTCCGCAGCGTCGCGTCCAGCCTGTCGTACGCCTCGTCGAACCACTCGTCCGTGAGCAGGACCGTCGCCGTGACGGTGGTCTGGGACATGGCGTGGTCGGCGACGGTGACGTAGGCGTGCTCGCCGTCCGGGTCGAGTTCCACGGACAGTTCCGGGGCCCGACGGCCCTCGCGCCAGGTGGTGTCCTCGCCGCCGTCCAGGACGTCGAGGGTCTCGCGCCACTCGGTGAGGTCCTCCGGGGACACCGACGTGGCGAGGGATCCCCGCACGAAGGCGGTGTCGACGAGGATCTCGCCGACCAGTTCGTCGGCGCCGGAGCGCCCCGGCGCGGGACGCTTTCCGGTGATCCGGACGATCACGCTGTTGTCCTCGCCCTCCAGGCGGATCAGGTCGATCGGCTCATCGGACGCCATGGCCCCTCCCAGTTCCCCGTGTGCACGGCGCGCGGTCGTGCCCCTGCACGGCTCGCGTCGGCGTGCTTGCTTCCGTCTTGCTTCCGTCTTCCGTGTCCTTCGGACCCTAGTTGACGCCACTGACAGTGGCGGGGTTCCGCGGTCGGCTCCCGGCCGGGGGCACGATCCGGGCGACCGCCCGCGCGCACGGCCCGCACACCACGCCACGTGACCCCGGTCACAGAACCTTCACGCCGCTGAACATCACCCCCGGCCCTCCCGTACCTTCCCGTACCACCAAGTGGCTCGGCCCACGGCCGGGTTGCGGCTCGGGAGGCACTTTGCAGCGCATCAGGCACATGGGGCGCGTCAACGGCACGGCCCTGATCATCGCGGCCCTCGTCGTCACCGTCGGGGCCCTCGCCTTCCCGGTGTGGTCCTACGCCGACCGCTCCGGCACGGGCGAGGCCAACCTCAACGCCGGGAGCGTGTCCACGCGTTGGGGGCCGCTGTCGGCCACCGACCGGGACTTCCTGGTGAAGGTGCGGCTCGCCGGGCTGTGGGAGATACCCGCGGGCCAGCAGGCCGTGGAGCGCGCGCCGACCAAGGCCGTCAAGGACGCGGGCGACCATCTCATCGTCGGCCACACCGACCTCGACCAGCGGGTGCGCGGCGTCGCCTCGCAGCTCGGCGTCGAGCTGCCGAACCAGCCGAACGACCAGCAGCAGGGCTGGCTGCGGGAGTTGACGGAGGCGACCGGCGAGACGTACCAGCGCAAGTTCGCGAATCTGCTGCGCGTCGCGCACGGCAAGGTCTTCAGCCTCGTCGCCCAGGTGCGGCACACCACCCGCAACTCTCTCGTACGGCAACTGGCGACCGACGCCAACCAGACCGTCCTCGACCACATCACCATGCTCGAAGGCACCGGCTTCGTCGACTACGACGGCATCGCGAACGACGCCGCCGGGAGCGCGACCGCGAGCCCCACCGGCCCCCCGCCGCCCGGCGGCGGCGCGCCCTCGCAGCCCGATCCCGCAGGGCCCACCGGCGACGTCTCGGGCACCTCACGGCCCTCCCCCGCGCCGCCCGGAGCCGTCAACACGGACCGGCCCGAACCTCAAATGTAGCTCTGAACCCGCTGATCAGGAGGTTCGCCCCGGTCTCGCGCGGTCATGACTCCCGGTACGTGGAACAGGCGGGAGGGCCGGCGACAAGGACGTCACGGGCGGCAGGAGCCTCACGGACGGCGATCAGGGGGACGGGACATGACTGCACGGGGGAACGACGCACGGGGAACGGCGGCACGGCTCGGCACGGGGATCGGCTGGCGGCCGGAAATCGCGGACGCCGTGGAGCGCATGCCCGGCATCGACTGGGTCGAGGCCGTCGCGGAGAACGTGTGCCCGGGACACCTCCCGGACTCGCTGACGCGGCTGCGCGAGCGCGGCGTGACGGTGGTGCCGCACGGCGTCTCGCTCGGACTCGGCGGCGCGGACCGCCCGGACGAGGCCCGGCTGACCGCGCTTGCCGAGCGGGCCGAGGCGCTCGGCTCGCCGCTCGTCACCGAGCACATCGCCTTCGTACGGGCCGGGGGCGCGCTCACCGCCTCCCAGCTCCTTGAGGCCGGGCACCTCCTTCCGGTGCCGCGCACCCGCGACGCCCTCGCCGTGCTGTGCGAGAACGTCCGGATCGCGCAGGACGCGCTGCCGGTGCCGCTGGCCGTCGAGAACATCGCCGCGCTCATCTCCTGGCCGGGCGAGGAGCTGACGGAGGGGCAGTTCCTGTACGAGCTGGTGGAGCGGACCGGCGTACGGCTGCTCATCGACGTCGCCAATCTGCACACCAACCACGTCAACCGGGGCGAGGACCCGGCCCGCGCCCTGGACGAGCTGCCGGTCGAGGCCATCGCGTACGTCCACGTGGCGGGCGGCTTCGAGCGGGACGGCGTCTGGCACGACAGCCACGCGCACCCGGTGCCGCCGCCCGTCCTGGACATCCTGGCCGACCTCGCATCGCGCACCCGGCCGCCGGGCGTGCTCCTGGAGCGGGACGAGAACTTCCCCGAAGCGGGCGAGCTGGAGCGGGAGTTGGACGCGATCAGGGAGACGGTGGCGTCGGCCCGAGCGACCGGCACGCCCACCGCCACCAAGAGGACGACCGATGCCTCCGGTGCCCCCTTCGCCCCCGCGGCCCGCCAGCGCGTGGCCCTCTCCCAGGCCGCCCTCCTCTCCGCCCTCGTCGCCGGAACCCCCGCGCCCGAGGGCTTCGACGGCGCGCGGCTGAAGGTGCAGAGCCGGGCGCTGGCCGCCAAGCGGGCCGACGTCGTGGCGAAGGTCGCCCCGGAGCTGCCGGGGATCATCGGCGACGGCTACCGCCCCGCGTTCCTCGACTACGCCCGCACCCGCCCCATGACGGGCGGCTACCGCAAGGACGCGCTGGACTTCGCCGAACACCTGCTGCTCGCGGGGCGCCCCGAGGACCCCGAGGCGCGCGGCGAGCTGACGGCCTGGTGGCTGGAGCGCTCGGGCCCGGCACCGCTCGACGGCCGGCCCCTCAGGCGCTGGCTGCGGACGCGGACCGCCCGCCTCGCGCTGCGCAGGGCGCGGCGGCGGACCCCCGGCCACACGGATGTGGACGCCGACCCCGCCCCGGCGACGTAACCGGTCCCGCCGGTTCCGTACCTACGCCGACGTACTCCGCCGTACTCCGCCCGATAAGCCCGCCGTCTCCCCCGTGCCGCGCACTAGCGTGCGGTGGCGGTACAGGAGGCGTGATGCGATCCCGAATCATCAGCGGCAGCGGTCTCGTACTGACGGGGCTCCTCGCCACCCTGGCGGCGCTGATCTATCCGATCTGGTCGTACGAGGACCGCTCCGGCACCGGCCTCGACGCGCTCACCGCGCAGAGCGTGTCGACGCGGTTCGGGCCGCTGTCCGCGCTCGACCGCGACTTCATCACCAAGGTGCGCCTCGCGGGCCTGTGGGAGCTGCCCGCGGGCCAGCAGGCCGGGGAGCGCGGCACCTCGCGGGCCGTGCACACGGCGGGCAAGCACCTGGTCGAGGGGCACACCTTCCTGGACGCGCGGGTGCGCGAGGTCGCCGCCGCGCTGCGCCTGGAGCTGCCCAGCCAGCCGAGCGCCCAGCAGCGCCGCTGGCTGGACGAGCTGAGCGCGGCGCGCGGCGCGGCGTACGACGAGAAGTTCGCGAACATCCTGCGGCGCGCCCACGGCAAGGTCTTCTCGCTCGTCGCCGAGGTCCGCGCCACCACCCGCAACTCGCTCGTACGGTCCCTCGCCGACGACGCGAACACCACGGTCCTCGACCACATCCAGGTCCTGGAGGCCACGGGCCTGGTCGACTTCGACGGCCTGGCCCGCGACGCCGCCACCCCGCCGCCCCCGGCCCGCTCCCCCGCCCCGCCCGGCCCCCAGGACGCGCCGCCGACCGCGCCCCCGGCGTCCGGGGCGTCCCCCATGCCCACGTTCTCCCTGCCGCCGGCCGTCTCCCGGCCCCCGTCCACATCGTGAGAATCCCGTAGCGCGGTCACACCGCCTTCACATAGAAATCCGGCATGTTCTGGGTACCGCTGCTCATGCTCGCCTGTGCTCTCGCCGCGCTGTCCTGCGGCCGGCTGTGTCTGGCCGCCATGCAGGCCGCGGCCGGTGAGGCACGGGGGCAGCACGCGGCGCGGCAACTGACGCTCTACGAAGCCGCGTTCCTGTCCGGCGGGCCGGGGCGGGTCGCGGACGTGGCGCTGCTGTCGATGGCACGCGGGCGGCGGCTGCTGCTCGCGCACACCGGCTGGGCGACCGTGGTGGACCCCGTCGCCGGGGACGACGTGGAGCGTTCGGTGCTGGGGGCGATCGGGCCCGCCGGGCAGTCACGGATAGCGCCGGTGCGCCGGGCCACGGCGGCCGCGGACTGTGTGCGGGCGCTGGCGGACCGCCTGGTCGCGGCGGGGCTCGCCGTGCCGGACGGGGCCTGGTCGGGGATCGCGGGCGCGGCCCGGCAGGTGCGGGCGGCCGCCGTCGCGGTGGCGGCGCTGGGGGTGTGCGCGACGCTGCTTCCGGGGCAGGGAAGCGGCGGCGAGGGGGAGTTGCCGGTCGCGGTGTGGTTCGCGCTGCCGTTCTTCCTCACCGTGAGCTGTCTGGGCATCGCCCGGTTCGAGGTTCCGGCGACGCGCTGGGCGTCCCCGGCGGGGCAGCGGCTGCTCGGCGCGCTGCCGTCCCGCGACGACCTGACCTCGGTGGCCGTACGCGGACTCCGCGCCCTGGACGACCCGGCGCTGCGCGCCGCGCTCTCGCACCGGGACCCGAACCTCGACGGCTACCGCGAGGCGCGCCAACGGGGTCATTGATCCGACACCGGCGGGCCGGTCCTTTACTTTGCCGATCTTCGAACTGAGTATCCCTTTCATCGCGATTTGTGTGATTTACGCACATCGCCGGAACCGCTTGGCCTGAGCCGTGCGCACGCGAAAGGGACCCAGAACAGCGATGAGACCCAGAGCCTCAGCAGCCGCCGCCCGGTACGGAGCCGTCGGAACCGTCGGATCCCTAGTCCTGACCGCCCTCGCCGTCGCGCCCGCGGCGGGCACCGCCCCCACCCCCGAAACCCTCGGCACGGCCCTCGCCGCCCAGCGCGCCCAGATCGCCGGCATCCGCTTCGCCGCCTGCCCCGAGACGGAGAACCTGCCGCCGGCCGTGAGGTGCGGCACGGTCACCGTCCCGCTCGACTACGCCCGCCCGGACGGCAAGCAGATCCGGCTCACCGTCAGCCGCGTCGGGGCCACGCGGGAGGCGGGCGGCAAGAAGGTGGCGCGGCAGGGCGCGCTGGTGTTCAACCCGGGCGGTCCCGGGGCGTCCGGCATGTACTTCCCGATGGTCGGCCCGATGCCGGAGTGGCGGCGCGTCGCGGCGGCGTACGACCTCGTCGGCTACGCCCCGCGCGGCGTCGGCCGCTCCGCGCCGCTCACCTGCCAGGACCCGGAGCAGTTCACCAAGGCGCCCACACACTCGCCGAGCCGGCCCGACGCCTCGTACAAGGCGGAGCGTGTCGCGCGGGCCCAGGCGTACGCGCGCGGCTGCGCCCGGCACGCCGGGGCGGACCTGCGCCACTACACCACCCTCAACAACGCCCGTGACCTGGACGTGCTGCGCGCGGCGCTCGGCGAGCGGAAGCTGACGTTCATGGGTGCCTCGTACGGCACCTACTTCGGTGCCGTGTACGCGACGCTGTTCCCCTCCCACGTACGCCGCATGGTCTTCGACTCGGCGGTCAACCCGGCGCCGGACCGGATCTGGTACGCCAACAACCTCGACCAGTCCTTCGCGTTCGAGCGGCGCTGGGCGGACTTCCGCGCCTGGGTCGCCAAGCACCACAAGACGTACGGCCTGGGCGCGACGCCCGCGGCCGTGCAGCGTTCGTACGAGACGGTCCGCGCGCAGCTCACCCACCGGCCGGCGGGCGGCAAGGTCGGCACGACGCAGCTGCAGTCGGCGTTCCTGAAGGCGGCGTACTACGACGACTACTGGCCGATGCGCGCGACGGCCCTGTCGCAGTATCTGAAGGGCAACCCGAGGCCCCTGGTCGAGCAGGCCGCGCCGCAGCCGATGGCGGCCGCCGAGGAGGAGAACGGCAACGCCGTCTACACCGCCGTCCAGTGCAACGACGCCCCCTGGCCCACGGACTTCCGCACCTGGGACCGCGACAACTCCCGGCTCGCGCGTGTCGCGCCGTTCGAGACCTGGGACAACGCCTGGATGAACCTGCCGTGCGCGTACTGGCCCGCGCCGCGGCAGCGCCCCGTGGACGTGCGCACCTCCCGGGGCGCCCTGCCGCCGACCCTGATCCTGGCCGCCGAGCGGGACGCGGCGACGCCGTACGAGGGCGCCCTGGAGCTGCACAGCAGGCTCGCCGGGTCGGTCCTGGTGACGGAGGAGGCCGCGGGCACGCACGGCATCGGCGGCGGGCCGAACGCCTGCGTCAACGGCCACCTGGACGCGTATCTCCTGAAGGGCAGGCTCCCGGTGCGACGCGCGGCGTGCGCGCCGCACCGGGAGCCGGAACCGCTGTCGGGGGCGCGGGTGGCGGATCTTCCCAAGGTGCGCTGAGAGCGCCCCGTAAGGGGCGCGGGGAACTGCGCGACCAGCCACAACGGACCCGCAGGCGACTCAGAGCGTGCCGAGCCTCTCCAGCGGAAAGGGCGGCTGCGCCAGCGGCCGAACCGCTAGCCGCGTCAGCGGCAGCGCATTGTCGTCACCCGCGGAGCGATTCGCGTGCAGGACGTCGCAATGGGTGCAGCGGTGGACGAGGACCCACTCGCCGTCGCCGCGTACGAATATGGCGAGGGGTTCCATCCGGGCGCCGCAGTCCGCCGCCCGGTCGCCCGGGGTGTCGTCGAGGTGACGGCTCCACAGGCAGTTGGGGCAGTGGTTGCGGTGGTCGGTGCCGGGTGCGGTCATCGGTACGTCGAGGCCGCACTGGAGGCAGCGGAAGGACTGGGCGCGGGCTTCAGTGCGCGCCCGCCGGGAGGTGTTGCGTGACATGGGAGAGAGGACTCCTGAGCGATGCGGAATGGGATGAACTCGCGAGATTCCGCAGGGCCCTGGGCATACACCACCGGCTTTCCGTCTAGGGGTTCGACCTCTCGATGGAACCCCTTCCGGACGGGCGCGGCAACCGAATAAACCTCAGGCCAGATCGGCCACCAGGTCCGCCACGGACTTGCGGCGGCCGGTGTAGAACGGGACCTCTTCGCGGACGTGCATGCGGGCCTCGGAGGCGCGCAGGTGCCGCATCAGGTCGACGATGCGGTAGAGCTCGTCCGCCTCGAAGGCGAGCAGCCATTCGTAGTCGCCGAGGGAGAACGAGGCGACCGTGTTGGCGCGCACGTCGGGGTAGCCGCGGGCCATCTTGCCGTGGTCGGCGAGCATGCGGCGGCGGTCCTCGTCGGGCAGCAGGTACCAGTCGTAGGAGCGCACGAAGGGGTACACCGAGACGTAGTTGCGGGGCGTCTCGTCGGCGAGGAAGGCCGGGATGTGCGACTTGTTGAACTCGGCGGGGCGGTGCAGCGCCATGTTCGACCAGACCGGCTCCAGGGCGCGGCCGAGCTTCGTGCGGCGGAAGAGGTTGTACGCCTCCTGCAGCTCGTCGGCGGTCTCGGCGTGCCACCAGATCATGAGGTCGGCGTCGGCGCGCAGGCCGGACACGTTGTAGGTGCCGCGGACGGTGATGTCCCGGGCGGCGAGCTTGTCGAACAGCTCCTGGACCTCGTCCGCGTACCCGGCGCGGTCCTCGGGCAGGACGTCGCGCAGCTTGAAGACGGACCACAGCGTGTAGCGGATGACCTCGTTGAGGTCCTTGGCCTTCTTGCCGGCGTTCGGGATCTTGGCGGAAGCGTCGTCACTCATGTGGCTATTCTCCCGCGCCGCCGTGGAGGCTCTGCACCGGGTGGGCGGTGAGCTCGCGCACCCGGGTCAGGTCCCCGGTGAGCTGGTCGACGGCCGCGCACGCGCTGGCGACACAGGCCGGGATGCCCACTCCGTCGTACGCCGCCCCGCAGACCGCCAGGCCCGGCACCCGCGCCACGTGCTCGCGGACGCGGGCCACGCGCGCGTGGTGGCCGACGGGGTACTGGGGCAGGCCCCCGTCCCAGCGGGTGACGGCCGAGGCGACCGGGGCGGCGTCCAGGCCGGTGGCCGCGCGCAGGTCCCGCCGCGCGATGCCGGCCAGCTCGTCGTCCGGGCGGCCGAGGTCCTTCTCGTCGCCGTACCGCCCCACGGAGGCGCGCAGCACGAACAGCTCCGGGTCCTGGTCCGCGATCCACCCCCACTTCTGGCTCGCGAACGTGGACGCCTTGATGGTCCGCCCGTCCACGGGCGGCACGAGAAACCCACTCCCGTCGGGCAGCGCCCCCACGTCGGCCCGGCGGTAGGCGAGCGTGATCAGCGCCATGGAGGCGTACTCGACGGTACGCAGCTCGGCGGCGGCACCTGGGGCTTCCTCTGCGAGGAGCCGGGCCGCGGGCGCGGCGGGCAGGGCGACGACGACGGCATCGGCGTCGAGGACCTGCCCTTCGGTCACGACGCGCCAGCGCGGGGCTCGGGGCGACGGCGCCGCTCCCGCTACCGCTGTGGGCAGTCGTCCCGCAGGGCGAGTGGGGCCTCCCCTGCTCGAGCGAAGCCGAGAGCTTGGGGAAGGGTGGGCACAGCCCCCGTCCGACGGGACCGTTACATCGGCGTCAGGAAGGTACCGCCGCAGTTCGGCAACAGGCGCCCCCGTAAGAATCACGCCGCCCCGGGCGCGTACCGACTCGGCCACCGCCAACGGCAGTTGGCCGACCCCGCCCTCGATGCCCATGAAGACGGGCCCGGCGGCCACATTCTGCGAGGCCCGCGCCTGCAGCGCCCGCACCCCCTCCGTGAGGGACCCGTACGACCGCGCGACCTCAAAGAGCTGCGGCACCGCCGACCGCATGGAGATGCGGTACGCGTCCCCCGCGTACACCCCGCCGAGCAGCGGTTCCACCATGCGGTCGACCACCTCCCGGCCGAGCCGGGCGGCGACGTACTCCCCGACGGCGACGTCGTCACCGACCTCGATGGGCGGCAGCTCCCGGTCGAGCTCGACGCGCCGAAGCCCCTCCTCGGAGAGGACCCCGGCGAGGGCGGACGCGTCCCCGGGCACACCCATGACGTGCCCCTTGGGCATGGCGCGCAACGCCCCCCGGGTCCAGATCGCGGCGCTCGCGGTGGCGGGCGGCTGCAGCCGCTCGGCGAGCCCCACCTCACGGGCAAGGGCGACCGCCTCCGGCCTGCGGGCCAGCATCGACTCGGCGCCGAGGTCGACGCGCACCCCGGCGATCTCACCGGCGTGCAGCTTCCCGCCGAGCCGGTCGGAGGACTCCAGGACAGTGACCCGCGCTCCGGCGCCGAGCAGTCGGTGCGCGGCGGCCAGCCCCGCGATGCCCCCGCCGATGACGACGACGTGCCCGAGGCCGCCCGAATCCGTACCCGTACGTGTGTCCGCTGCGCGCATATCCCCACTGTCTCAGACCCAGATCAAAGCCCCGAACGCCGTCCGGACGAGTCCCCTCCGTGACCGTGCCGGGACCGCATCGGAACCACCGGCACCGAACACCAGGGCCGGTTCCGGCGTCGTAGGAGCACACTCACCACGACTCTCGGGGGTACGCCGATGCACGCGTCAAGCACGTCAGGGCCAGGGGGTACGAGCGCACGGCGCGGACGGGCCCGGCGGCGCACACCGGTCACCGCGCTCGCGGCCGTGCTCCTCACGGTGGCGCTCGCGCTCGCCGGGTGCGGCGCGGGCGGCGACGACAACGACGGCGGGTCCGGTGCCGGGAAGGAGGCGGCGGCCGGACCGGAGGCGGGGCGCGACGACGCCGAACTCACCGACGGCGGCGGGCAGGCCGACAAGGCCGGGGGCGGCTCCCGGGCCGACGGCAAGGGCCGCGCGAACGGCAAGTCCCGCAAGCCGGTCGGGCCGTCACGGCCGACGGACACCCACATCATCCGCACCGCGTCGCTGACGGTGCGCGTCAAGGACGTACCGAAGGCTCTGGAGCAGGCACGCACGACGGCCGAGGGCGCGGGCGGCCTGATCGGCGACGAGTCCACCGACCGCGACCGGCGCGGCCACGACCGCTCCCGCGTCGTCCTGCGCGTCCCGCAGGACCGCTACGGGCAGGTGCTCTCCGACCTCGCGGGCACCGGCAGGCTCATCAGCCGCACCGCCAAGGCCGAGGACGTCACCGAGCAGGTGGTGGACGTAGAGAGCCGGATCAAGACGCAGCGGGCGAGCGTGGCGCGGGTACGGGCGCTGATGGACAAGGCCACGAAGATCAGCGACATCGTGTCGCTGGAGGGCGAGTTGAGCAGCCGTCAGTCGGACCTGGAGTCGCTGCTCGCGCAGCAGACCTCGCTGAAGGACCGGACGACGATGGCCACCATCACGCTCACGCTCACCGAGTCGCCGCAGCGCCCGGCGGGCGACGGCGGTGACGACGACCCGACGTTCGCGGACGCGCTGTCCGGCGGCTGGGACGCGTTCGTGACGATGCTGCGGTGGGTGGCGGTGGCGCTGGCGGCGGTCCTGCCATTCGCGGCGATCGCGGCGCTGCTGGTGCTCGTGTGGCTGCGGGTGGTACGGCCGCGGGCGGCCCGGCGGACGGTGGCGGTGGCCGGGGCCGGGGCGGCGCCCGCGAGCGGTACGACCGCCGTCGTTCCGCCCACCCCGAAGACGCCGCCCACCCCGAAGACGCCGCCCACCCCGAAGGAGCCGGGCACCCCGCGGGAGCCGGACGGCTCGTGAGCCGGGGCGGTGGCAGGACCGGGTCCCGGTGCCGTGCCGGGGGCGGCACCGGGACCCGGGACCCCGTCGGACAGGCCCGAACTGCCCCCGCCCCGTAGCGTGTCCGCATGAGCGAACGACTGGTGGTCATCGGAGGGGACGCGGCCGGGATGTCGGCGGCGTCGCAGGCGCGCAGGCTGAAGAAGCCCGGGGAACTGGAGATCGTCGCCTTCGAGCGCGGCCACTTCACCTCCTTCTCGGCGTGCGGCATCCCGTACTGGGTGGGCGGCGACGTCGAGGAGCGGGACGACCTGATCGCGCGGAGCCCCGAGGCACACCGGGAACGCGCCATCGATGTGCGGATGCGAACCGAAGTCGTCGAGATCGACGCGCGGGAGCGGCGGGTGCGCTCGCGGGACCTCGCCTCGGGCGCCGAGGAGTGGACCGCGTACGACAAACTCGTGATCGCCACCGGTGCCCGGCCGCTGCGCCCGGACCTGCCGGGCATCGACGCGCCGGGCGTGCACGGCGTGCAGACCCTGGACGACGGCCAGGCGCTGCTCGACACGCTCACGAAGACGAAGGGCCGCCGCGCGGTCGTCATCGGCGCGGGCTACATCGGCGTGGAGATGGCGGAGGCGCTGCTGCACCGCGGCTACGAGGTCACGGTCGTCAACCGCGCCCAGGAGCCCATGTCCACGCTCGACCCGGACATGGGCCGCCTCGTGCACGAGGCGATGACCGGCATGGGCATCACGATGGTGAACGACGCCGAGGTCACCAAGATCCTCACCGGCGAGGACGGCCGGGCCCGTGCCGTGGCCACCGACGACCGCGAGTTCCCGGCCGACGTGGTGGTTCTCGGGATCGGCGTACGTCCCGAGACGGCTCTCGCCCGCGACGCGGGGCTGCCGGTCGGGGAGCACGGCGGGCTGCTCACCGACCTCGGGATGCGGGTGCGCGGGCCGGTCGCGGACGGGGCGATCTGGGCGGGCGGCGACTGCGTGGAGGTCCTCGACCTGGTCTCCGGCCGCCACCGGCACATCGCGCTCGGCACCCACGCCAATAAGCACGGGCAGGTCATCGGCTCGAACGTGGGCGGCGGGTACGCGACGTTCCCGGGCGTCGTCGGCACCGCGGTGAGCAAGGTCTGCGATCTGGAGATCGCGCGCACGGGCCTGCGCGAGAAGGACGCGCGGGCGGCGGGGCTGCAGTACGTGGCGGTGACCATCGAGTCGACCAGCCGCGCCGGGTACTACCCCGGGGCGGCCCTGATGACGGTGAAGATGCTCGCCGAGCGCCGCACGGGCCGGCTGCTCGGCACCCAGATCGTGGGCCGCGAGGGCGCGGGCAAGCGGGTCGACGTCGCGGCGGTCGCGCTGACGGCACGCATGACGGTCGAGCAGATGACGGCCCTGGACCTCGGCTACGCCCCGCCGTTCTCCCCCGTCTGGGACCCGGTCCTGGTGGCGGCCCGCAAGGCGGTGACGGCGGTGCGGGCGGGCGGGGCCTGAGACTCTCGCCGGGGCGCCATCAGCCCGTCGAGGGGGTCCCCCTGCTCATTAAGAGCTTGGGGGAGTTTGAGGACGAGCGCGCAGCGCGATCAGCGGGAGCCGTCCCACCCGAACGGGACAGCCGCCCCGCTGGGGCCCAGGGGCGGGCGCCACGGCCGACGGGGCCTGATCTCCACTGCACCCGGCCCCGCCGGAACCCCTCTGCCGCGCAGGTCAGAACGCGCTTTCCGGCATTCCGGTGGGGCGTACGGCAAGTCCTGGGGCGTGGCTGATTCCCTCCATTGGTCCGGTCCACTGGCGAAAGCCGAACGCGCCGGGCGCACGCCCCACCCGTGCATACGCCACGCACTACGACGGCGAGGCAACCGGAACCCCATTGAGCGGGCACGCCCTCGCTTCCGCGGGGCGGGCGGCGGCGCCGTAGCGCTCCCCATCACCCCCACAAGCCTCTTGACACATCTCCCTGTGGTTGCCAGTTCTTTTCCGCCACTTTTCACGGAATCGGCACAGGCCCCACAGGAGGGACGCACTATGTGACGCGTCAGAGCGGCACGGACACACACTGCGACAGGTGGCCGTGCCGTTGGGGGGCGGGTATGGCGGTGGCGACACCGCCGCGACCCGTCCGTGGAGGGGACCACAACCAGAATGAATCGCACCGCACGAGCGACGGCACTCGGCGCCGGCGCTCTGCTCATCGCGCTCAGCCTGCCCGGCCCGCCGGCCGCGGCGGCGGAGCAGCCCCGCATCGACTTACGCGTCCTGGTGGTGACCGACGGCGGCCCCGCCACCGGGGCGCTCGCCGCCGAACTGAAGGCCCAGGGGACGCCGTTCACCACCGTCGACCTGCGGTCGGGCAGCCGCCCGACCATCGACGCGGCCTTCCTCGCGGACACCGTGTCCGGCCGGCCGCGAGCCAAGTTCCAGGCCGTCGTGCTGCCCAACGACAACCCGTTCGGGGCGGGCTCGTCCGAGATGGCCGCGCTCGCCGCGTACGAACGCGCCTACGCCGTACCGCAGGTGGACGCGTACACCTACACCCGCCCCCAAGTGGGCCTGGGAACACCGAAGTTCAGCGGCTCACTGGACGGTGCCCGGGCCCAGGTCACCGGGGCGGGCAAGGCCGGGCCGTTCGGCTATCTCGACGACGCCGTGCCCTTCGAGGACAACTCGCGCACCGTCGACGAGAGTTACGGCTACCTCGCCGAGCCCGCGCCCGGCGCCGACTTCACTTCGTACGTGGACGCGCCGGTGCCCGGCGGCCAGGAGCGCGGCTCCCTCGTGGGCGAGTACCGCCACGACGGGCGGCGCGAACTGGTCGTGACCTTCGTCTACAACCAGCACCAGCAGCAGTTCAAGCTGCTCGCCCGCGGCATCGTCGACTGGATGACGCAGGGCGTGCGCCTCGGCGCGTCGCGCAATCATTTCGCGGTGCACGTGGACGACGTGTTCGGTTCCAACGGCCGCTGGGACTCCGAGCTCAACTGCACGCCGGGCAGCGGGGACTGCGGGCCCGGCAAGGGCACCCGGGACGAGATCCGGATGGGCACGGCGGACGCGGAGTACGCCAAGGAGTGGTCCCGGAACCGCGGCCTCACGCTCGACATGGTCTACAACGGCGGCGGCAGCGAGCTGTTCCGCAAGCAGAACGGCGGCGCCGACCCGCTGGCCGACAGGCTCATCGCCGACAAGGCCGCGTACCGCTGGGTGAACCACACCTTCGACCACACGTTCCTCGGCTGCGTCCAGGACGTGTCCGCCGTGCCGTGGAAGTGCGCGAAGAACGCGGACGGCAGCACGCGCTACGTGCCGCGCGCCGAGATCTCCGGGCAGGTCTCCGGCAACCGCCAGTGGGGTCAGCGGGCCGGACTCCCCTTGAACAACGGCGAGTTGGTGACCGGCGAGCACTCCGGCCTGCGTGTCCTGCCGCAGCAGCCCGAGGACAACCCGAACCTCGGCGGGGCGCTCCAGGACAACGGCGTGCGCTGGCTCGCCTCGGACAACTCCCGCGATCCCGCGCAGCGGCAGGTCGGGCCCGCCCTCACCACGCCGCGCCACCCCATGAACATCTTCTACAACGTGGGGCGCGCGAGCGAGCTGGTCGACGAGTACAACTGGATCTACACCCGTGAGTCCGACGGCGGCAGCGGAATCTGCGAGACGTCCCCGCTGATGACGTGCCTCGACCAGCCGCTCGACCCGGCCACCGGCTACACCGACCGCATCGTGCCGGCCGAGTCGGCGATCGCCCTCGGGCACGCCCTCTCCGGTGACCCCCGGCCGCACTTCCTCCACCAGTCCAACCTGGCGGAGGACCGCATCGCGTACCCGGTGCTCGACCGCGTACTGGACGCGTACGAAGGGCTGTTCGCGCCGTCCGCGCCGCTGGTGAACCTGCGCATGGCCGACATGGGCGCGGAGCTGCGCTCCCGCGCGGCCTGGGCCGCGGCACTCGACGCGGGACGGGTCACCGCCTACCGCGTCGGCGACAAGGTCACCGTGCAGGCGCCGTCCGGGATCGCCGCGACCGCGACGATGCCCAGCGGGACACGGCAGCAACTCCTCGTCGGAAGTGAGGAGTTCGGCTCCGCCTACGCGGGCAGAGCCTCCGGCTGGGTGTCGCCGGGGACGCTGCAGGACCGGGTCACGCTGGATCTGCCCGCGGCGCTCTCGACGGGCAGTCCGGGGCGGGCTCCCGCCACCGGGCCTTCGGCGAAGCGGCTGCCTGTGCCGGCGGGGGCCGCGCGGTATGTGCCGCCCGGGCCCGACGCCGCTGGGGCACCCCCCGCCGCCCGGTAGCCGCGGCTCTCGGTCTCGGCTGCCGCTTTCGGCGCCGCTGCTTCGCGGCGGATGTCTCCCGCCCGCCCGCCTCCGGGTGAGGGGCGAAGGCCGGACTCCCACCCGTCGGGGGGCGGGTGGGGACAGTCGTTCCGTCTGCCCCGGAAGGGGCGGGCACGGCCGTCGCCACGCCCGCCGGGCAGCCGATCCGCCGCAGGTCGACGCGTGTCACCCCTGGCCCTCCTCAGCCCTCGGAGGACCGGCCGACGGGACCGCCCGGCCCCACCCGGCCGCCCGCACCCGAGCCACGCCAACACCCGCACCCAAGCCACGCCAGCACCAGCACCAGCACCAGCACCAGCACCAGCACCAGCACCAGCACCAGCACCAAGCCATCCTCATCCCGGCCACGGACGCACCCCGCCACCCGGTCCGCCGCCCGGCCTCACGGAGATCCGCCGAGGCCGCGGCCGACCCGCGGACACGCGGGCGCCTCCACCGCCGGTCCGCTCTGTCACGTACCTCGCTCGGGAGCCACCCATGCCCAACCCGCCCGCATCCGTGCCCTTACCCGGCGCGCCGCCCGGCACGTCCCCCACCGTCCGGGTCACCCTGCTCACCGAAGGCACCTACCCGCACAGCCACGGCGGGGTCAGCGTCTGGTGCGACCAGCTCGTCCGCGGCATGCCCGACCTCACCTTCGACGTCATCGCGGTCACCGGCACCGGTCGCGAACCCCTCGTCTGGGAACTGCCGCCGCACGTGACCGAGCCGGTCTGTCTGCCCATGTGGGGCCCGGCCCCGGCCGGACGCGCTCCGCGAGGCCGCACGCGGCGCCAACTCCTCGGCATCTACGAGGAGTTCCTCACCGCCCTGCTCGACCCGGCCGCCGAGAGCGGCTTCGCCCCCGCCCTCTACGAACTCGCCCGGTACGCCCGGGACGGCGTTCTCGCGCCCGCGCTGCGCACCGATCACGCGGTGGGCGTGCTCGCCTCCGTCTGGAACGCCCCGCACCTGCCCGTCGCCGGGGCCCGCCCGACCCTGCACGACGCGGTCACCGCGACGATGCTCCTCGAACACGCCCTGCGCCCCCTCGCGGTCCGCCCGCCCGAGGAGGGCGTGGCCCACGCGGTCAGCGGCGGCATCGCGGCGCTGCCCGGCCTGGTGGCGCGTCAACTGCACGGTGTTCCGCTGCTGTTGACGGAACACGGCGTGTATCTGCGCGAGCGCTACCTCGGATACCGCACGGGCCCGTACCGCTGGCCCGTGAAGGCCGTGCTGCTCGGCTTCTTCCGGCTGCTCGCCGAGGAGTCGTACCGCCGCGCCGCTCTCATCACTCCGGGCAACCGCTACAACCGGCTCTGGGAGGAGCGCGGCGGCGCCGACCCGGCGCTGATCCGCACCGTCTACAACGGCGTGGACCCCGAGGCGTTCCCGCCCGCGGGCCCCGAACCCGGGGCGCCGACGCTCAGTTGGGCGGGGCGCGTCGACCCGATCAAGGACCTGGAGACGCTGATACGTTCCTTCGCCCTGGTGAAGGAACGGGTCCCGGACGCGCGGCTGCGGCTGTTCGGCGGTACGCCGCGCGGGGGTGAGGCGTACCGGGAGCGGTGCGAGGCCCTGGCCGCCTCGCTCGGCCACGGCGAGAGCGTGGTCTTCGAGGGCCGCGTCGAGCACATCAAGGACGCCTACGCGGCGGGCAGCGTCGTGATGCTGTCCAGCATCAGCGAGGGCTTCCCGTTCACGCTGATCGAGGCGATGTCGTGCGGGCGGGCCACGGTCTCCACGGATGTCGGCGGCGTACGCGAGGCGGTGGGGCCGACCGGGCTCGTGGTGCCGCCGCGCTCCCCGGAGGCCATGGCGGCGGCGGCCGTCGAGCTCCTTCAGGACCCGGTCCGCCGCGCGGCGATGGGCGAGGCAGCCCGGCTCCGGGTGATCGACCAGTTCACCCTGCGCCAGACGGTGGACGCCTTCCGGGACATCTACACGGAGCTCGCCACGGGCCGCACTCCGGCGGGGGCACCGGCAGTGGCACCGGCGGCGGCAGGAAGGACGGCAGGAGCGGCCGCGGCTGCGACGGCTTCCATGACGGCGACGGCAGCAGTGCCGACGTCGGCGAGAGCGACGGCGACGGCGACGGCGACGGCGACGGCGACGGCGACGCGACGGCGACGGCGACGGCGACGGCGACGGCGACGGCCCAAGTGTGGCCCCACGGCCGCGTGGAGGCCCAGGCGTCGGCCCCTTCCCCCGCCCACGCCGTGCTCCACGCCTCTGCACAGGCCCCGACGCAGGCCGCTCCCACACCGGCCGCAACGGAGTCCCGCCCGCAGCCGTCGGCCGCCCAGGCCCAAGTCCCCCGGCCCGCCTCCGTCCAGCACACGGCTCACGCCCACGACGCCACCCGGCCCCCGCAGCCCCTGCCCCGCCCCCAGGGCGGCACGCACCCCCGGATCCGCGCCGCGCACCGCTTCCCGGACCTGGCCTCCGCTCCCCTGCCCGCTCCCGCGGAGAGCGAGGCAGCCGGATGACCGGGCCCGCGCCCGCCTCCCGGCGAGGCCGCCGCACCCCCGCCCCCGCCAACCGCCCCATGACCGCCCCCAGAAGCGAGGTGTCCCCATGAGCGGCCCGATCCCGCTGCCGCCCCGCCCCTCCGGCGAGGACACCCTCAGCCTGCGCCTCGCCACCCGGCGGCCCGGCGGGACCGCCCCGCACCCCAGGCGCCGCCCGTCCTGGGCGAAGCCCGACCCGGTGGAGGACGAGCCCCGG
>NZ_AOPZ01000334.1 GCF_000414115.1 Streptomyces aurantiacus JA 4570 | reverse complement strand
AACACCTCCTTCGCGGAAGGGGGCTGGGCGGCGGGCTCCGTTAACCGCCCGCCCGTCAGGGCGCCCCGCCCCGTACCGCCCTGCACGCCCCCGTGCTGGACGCTGCCGTGCTGGGCGCTGCCGCGTGGGGCCGGTCCGGGCCGGGTGCTGCCGGGCCGGGTGCTGTCGTGGGTGAGGGCGCGGTCGATGAGTTCGCGCAGCTGCAGCACATAGGTCTGCAAGGTGGTGCGGGCGCTGCGCGGCGGGCTGGCGCCCCACAGTTCCTCGCTCAGCGCCGACACCGGCACCACCCGGTCCGCGTTCAAGGCCAGCAGCGCCAGCACCTGCCGCGGCTTGGGCGCGCTCGGTGTGATCGAGATCCCGTTCTCCCGTACGGCCAACGCGCCGAGTACGTCAATGTCCACGCCGTCTCCCCTGTCGGTGGTGATGCCGCGCGCCGGGCGCCGCCGGGAGAGCGGTTCCCCCGGGCCTCTCTTGCGATTGAAAAACAGGGCGCTCGGTTTGTCAATTCGCCTTCGTGCGGGCCGGGTTCACACGCCGCCCGCATCCCGCCGGGGCGCCGGAGCCATCCCCCGTCCGACCTGCCGGAACCTTCAACAACCCGTTGCAGCAGGGGAATTGGCGGGCACGGGCGGGGCGGGGCCGGGGGGCGCGGGGC
>NZ_AOPZ01000333.1 GCF_000414115.1 Streptomyces aurantiacus JA 4570 | reverse complement strand
CCCTTACTCACTGCCCTGGGGCGCACGGCAACGCCCGTCGGAGCGGGCCGTCGCCCACGGGGGCAACTGCTCCCCGCTGCCGCTGTGGGCAGTCGTCCCGCAGGGGTGGGCACAGCCCCCGGCCGACGGCGCCGCCAACTGCGACCTCGTCCCCGTCCCAGGGCCACCCGCACGTCAGGCGCACCCCGCCAAGGGGCCCGGCGGCGCCCCAGCCCCAGGGGCACCCACCCGCCCGGGGTCACCCCACCCCGCCAAGTCCCGGCGACAGCCGATACGCGTCGAGGGCCAACGTCATCTCGATCAGATCCCGAGGCCGCGCCAGTGACCGCGACGTGAGCTGCTCCAACCGCCGCAGCCGGTTGAAGACGGTGTTCCGGTGGCAGTACAGCCGCCCCGCGGCCCGCCCCGCCGACCCCTCGCAGTCCAGCCACGCGTCCAGCGTCTCCAGGAGCACCGCCCGATCCCCGGGCTCCAGGGCCAGCAACGCCCCGAACACGTCCGCCACCAGGCGCCCCGCCAGCTCCGGCTGGCCCACCACGAGAGCCGTCGGCATCCGCCGGTCGAACCGCACCACACCCCCGGCATCCGCCGGACACGTCCGCAGCGCCAGCTCCGCGAGCCGCCGCGCCTGCCCCAGCTCGGCCAGGCCGTCCACGACGGGACTGACCCCACCGGCCCCCGGCCCCGCCCCCACCCCGAGCCGGTCAAGGAGCGCCACGAGCCCGTCGAGCCCCGCCTCCGCCCCGAGCGCCACCACCCCCACCTCGCAGTCCGTCCGCATCCGCCACACGAACCGGAACCCCGCCTCCTGCACCCGCCGGTGCGGCGCGTCCCGCTCGCCGCGCCGCTCCACCCGCAGCACCACCACCGCGTACGGCCCCCGCTCCGGCAGATCGAGCCCCGCCGCCGCCCGCGCCGCGAGCCCCGGCGCGCTCTGCCCCTCAAGGAGCGCGTCGAGCAGCGCCTGCGCCCGCTCGTCGGTGCGCCGCCGCAGCTCCAGCTCCGTCTCGCGGTAGGCGTCCGACGCCGTCACCGCCTGCGCGTCCACCGCCGACCACACCAGCGTCGCCGACCGCATCAGCGCGGCGAGCCGCTCCGGATCGCCGCCCGACGCCCCTTCGAGCAGCGCGTCCCACACCAGATAGCCCGCGTTCCGGTACGAGTGCACCAACAGGTCCAGCGGCAGCCCCTGCCCGGCCCGTCGCCGCCCGGAATCCCGCGCGTACTCCAGGTCGCGGCGCGGCGACTCGCGCGGCGCCGTGATCGTCTCGATGCCGATCCGGATCGCCTCCTCCGCCTCCCGCCAGTGCTGGTCGTACGGCAGCACCCGGTCGTACGCGGGGGAGTGCTCGGCGAGTTGGCGCAGATGCTCGTCGACCAGCTCCGGAATCCGCGGCAGCAGCGCCACGCACGCCTCCCTGAGCAGTTTCCAGTCGTGTCCGGTACGTCGTGTGCGCCCGCCCATGCCCCGCCTCCCCCGCTCGTCGCCGTGAGCCGCGTGCCTGGTGCGGAGGATGCCACCGGCCGCCCATCACGGCAGCACCCCGGCGCGCGGTCCTGTGCCGGTGCACAACGCCCGGCCGCCCCCGCTGGGCCCCGGCAGCGTTTCGCCCGCCGCCCGTGGACGCCCGCCCCGCACGGTGCTGAAGTGAACGCCACGCCGCGGAAGGAGGTGCGAAATGGCCGATTCCGACCACCACGCCGACCAGAGTCCCCACGCCGACCGGACCCACCAGGCCCTCTCCGTCCGCGACGCCTGCGTCGGCTACGGCCCCGTCCGCGCCCTGCGGCACGTCACCCTCGACGTGCCCGAAGGCGCCGTCGTCGCCGTGCTCGGCGGCAACGGCGCCGGCAAGTCCACGCTGCTGCGCGCCCTGTCCCGCACCCTCTCCTTCCACGGCGGAGCCCTGACCTCCGGCACCATCCGCTTCGCGGGCCGCCGCGTCGACGGGCTCAGACCTGAGCGCGTCGTGGCCGCCGGGATCTCCCAAGTACCCGAGGGCAGGCGGGTGTTCGCCCGGATGACGGTCGCCGACAACCTGCGCGCCGGCGCCCTCGGCTCCACCGGCTCCCGCGCCGCCAAGGCCGGCGCCCTCGCCCGCGTCCACGAACTGTTCCCCGTCCTCGCCGACCGCGCGGGCCAGCGCGCGGGGCTGCTCTCCGGCGGCGAACAGCAGATGCTCGCCGTCGCCCGCGCCCTGATGGCCGCACCCCGGCTGCTCCTGCTCGACGAGCCGTCCCTGGGCCTCGCCCCGCTGATGGCCGCCCGCATCGCCGACACGATCCGCGAGATCAACGCCCAGGGCACCTCGGTCCTCCTCGTCGAGCAGAACGCCGCCCTCGCGCTGCGCCTTGCCTCGTACGCGTACGTCCTCGACGTCGGCGAAGTCGCCCTGGAGGGCCCCGCGGCCGAACTCGCCGCGTCCGACGAGGTGCGCCGCCGCTACCTCGGCGTGGTCGACGAGACCGCGGCCGCCGACGCGACCCGCGCCCTCGACACCCCGCCGAGCCTGCGCCGCTGGGAGGCCGACCGATGATTCCGCCCCCCGAGGACGACGGCACGCCACGACCCGCACCCCACGACGACACCCGACCACCCGCGTCCGGCGACGTACCGCCCCTGACGATCCGCGACCTCACCGTCCGCTTCGCCGGTCTCACCGCCCTCGACGCGGTCTCCCTCACCGTCGAACCCGGCACCGTGCACGCCGTCATCGGGCCCAACGGCGCGGGCAAGTCCACCTGCTTCAACGTCCTGTCCGGCGTCTACCGCGCCACCTCCGGCAGCGTCCGCTTCGGCCCCCACGAACTCACCGGCATGCGCCCGCACCGCATCGCGGAACTCGGCGTCGCCCGCATCTTCCAGAACCTCGCCCTGCCGCCCCGCGCCACCGTCGCCGACAGCCTGCTCCTGGGCCGCCACCGGCTCACCCGGGCCGGTTTCCTCGGCGCGGGCCTGCGGCTGCCGTCGGCCGCCCGCGAGGACCGGGTCCACCGCGAACGCGTCCGCGAGATCGCCGCGTTCGTCGGCATCGAGGACCAACTCGGCCTGCCCGCGGGCGCCCTGCCGTACGGACAGCGGAAACTCGCCGAACTGGCCCGCGCCCTGTGCATGGAGCCCCGCCTGCTGCTCCTCGACGAGCCCGTCGCCGGGATGACCGCAGCGGAACGGCGCCGCACCGCCGCCGTCATCGCGGGCGTCCGCGAGGGCCTCGGCATCTCGATCGTCCTGGTCGAACACGACATGGGGGTGGTGATGCGGCTCGCCGACACGGTGACCGTGCTGGACTTCGGGCGCCGCATCGCGAGCGGCACCCCCGGCGACGTACAGAACGACCCCGCCGTCGTCCGCGCCTACCTGGGGCAGGAGGCCGCCGGAGCATGAGCACCTTCGCCGAACTCCTCCTCAACGGCCTCTCGATGGGCTCCGTCTACGCCCTCATCGCGCTCGGCTTCGTCGTCATCTTCCGCGCCACCGAAGTCGTGAACTTCGCCCACGCCTCCCTGCTCCTCGCGGGCGGCTACCTCACCGCCTCCCTCCACGACGACCTGGGCTTCTGGCCCGCCCTCGCCGTCGGCGTCGCGGGCGCCGCCGTCGTCGGCGCGGCCGTGGAGTTCTGCGTCATGCGGCGCTACCGCGGCCAGGACCACAGCGTCCTCGCCATCGTCACCATCGGCGTCGACATCCTGCTCACCACCGAACTCACCCGCCGCCTCGGCACGGACGTGCTGCCGCTCGGGGACCCGTGGGGCGACTCCGTCCTCACCGTCGGCTCCGTGTCCATCGCCCACACCCGCGTCGCCGCGTTCGTCACCGCCGCGCTGCTCATCGGCTTGTTCCTGGCCGCGTTCCGCTACACCTCGTGGGGCGTCGCCATGCGGGCCGCCGCCGAGAGCCCCGAGACGGCCGCGCTGATGGGCGTGCGCCTGGGCCGCGTGTCCCTCGGCGCATGGGCCGTCGCGGGCGCCCTCGCCGCCGTCGCCGCGCTGTTCCTCACCGTCTTCCCGACCCCGGGCCTGGAGCGCGCCACGTCCCTCGCCGCCCTCAAGGCGTTCCCGGCGGCGATCCTCGGCGGCCTCGACTCCACCACCGGCGCGCTCGTCGGCGGACTCGTCGTCGGCGTCACCGAGTCCCTCGCCACCGGCTACCAGAGCGACCTCACCTTCCTCGGCCGCGGCCTCGGCGACCTCGCCCCCTACCTCGTGATGACCGCGATCCTGCTCATCCGGCCCGCCGGACTCTTCGGCACCAAGGAGCTCGCCCGTGTCTGAGGTCCCCGTGTCCGAGGCCCGTACCTCCTCCGGCCGCCGCTCCCTGAAGCGTCCTCCCGGGCAGACGGCGCGTACGTTCCTCAAGCGCCCCCGCGCGTACGCCTGGGCGGCCGGAAGCGTCCTGCTGCTCGCCCTGCCCTTCTACCTGGACCGGTTCTGGCTCCAGGCGGGCCTGTTCGCGATGGCCGCCGCGATCGGCGCCATCGGCATCAACCTCCTCACGGGCGCCACCGGCCAGCTCTCCATGGGGCACGCCTTCTTCCTCGCCGTGGGCGCGTACGGCTACTGCGTGTTCGCCGGTGAGGGCGACGGGCTCACCGGGCTCGGCCTGCCCACCTGGCTCGCCGCCGTCCTCGCCGTGCTGCTCGCGGGCGTCGCCGGGGGCCTGTTCAGCCCCATCGCGGGCCGCCTGCGCGGCGCCTACCTCGGCATCGCCACGCTCGCGCTGATCTTCATCGGGCAGCACGTCCTGTTCAACGCCGGTGACCTGACGGGCGGCTCCAACGGCCGCGCCGTGCCGCCCCTGAGCGTCTTCGGGCTCACCTTCGACGACCGCGAAGCCGTCGTCGCCGCCGTGCCCTTCGGCTCCGCCGAGAAGCTCTGGTACGCGGGCCTCGTGCTGCTCCTCGGCTGCGGGCTCTTCGCCCGCGGGGTGCTGCGCGGGCGGCCCGGCCGCGCCCTCAACGCCATCCGTGACCACCGCGTCGCCGCCGGCGTCCTCGGCGTGCCCGTCGCCCGCTACCGGGCCGGTGTGTTCGTCCTGTCGTCGATGTACGCCGGGCTCGCGGGTGTCCTGCTCGCCCTGGTCTTCCAGCGCACCGTGCCCGACTACTTCGGCATGACGCTGTCCCTGGAGTACCTCGCCATGATCGTCATCGGCGGGCTCGGCTCCGTCGCGGGCGCGGTCGCTGGCGCCGTCCTCGTCTCGCTCCTGCCCCAGCTGCTCACCCGCTACAGCGAGGCGCTGCCCCTGGTCTCCGCGCCCGGCACCGGCGGCATCGCACCGGGGGAGGCGTCCCGGTACCTGTACGGCGCCGCCGTCGTCGCGGTGGTGCTCTTCCTGCCCGGCGGCCTCATCAGCGTCGCCGCCCGGCGCCCACGGTCCACCCCAGGGGAGGAAGCATGACTCCAATGACCCGCGCCACGGCCGTCGTCACCGCGCTCGCCGCGGCCCTTGCGCTCACCGCCTGCAGCTCCAAGGCCAAGTCCGACAACGACAGCGACAACGGGGGAGGCGACGCCAAGGGCGTGAAGACGGGCGACGGCATCTCCGGCAGGACCATCACCCTCGGCGTCCTCACCGACATGACCGGCGTCTACGCCACCCTCGGCAAGAGCGTCACCCAGGCCCAGCAGCTCTACGTCAAGCAGGTCAACGCCGCCGGCGGCATCTGCGGCTACCGCCTGAAGCTCCAGGTCCGCGACCACGGCTACGACCCGCAGAAGGCCGTCGCCGCGTACACCGAACTGGAACCGGACGTCCTCGGCTACGCCCAGTTCATCGGCTCCCCGTTCGTGGCCGCGGTCAAGGACCGCGTCGACGGCCAGGACAAGGGCCTGGTGCTGCCGCAGGCATGGTCGGCGAACCTCCTCGGCAGCCCCTACGTACGCGTCATCGGATCGACGTACGACATCGAGACCATCAACGCCATCGACTTCCTGATGAAGGAGAAGGGCCTGAAGAAGGGCGACAAGCTCGGCCATGTCTACTTCGAGGGCGACTACGGGGAGAACGCGCTCAAGGGCTCGCGGCACATGGCGGAGAAGTCCGGCCTGAGCGTCGTCGAGCAGAAGATCAAGCCCACCGACAACGACATGACGGCGCAGGTCGCCGCCCTGAAGAAGGCCGGCGCCGACGCCGTCGTGATCAGTGCGGGCCCCCGGCAGGCCGCCTCCCTGGTGGGCGTCGCCGCCGCCACGAAGCTCGACGTGCCGATCATCGGCAACAACTCGGCGTTCGCCCCGCAGCTCCTCGGCACGCAGGCGGGCCCCGCCCTGACGAAGAACTACTACGTCGCCTCGCCCACCCTGCCCATCGGCGCCGCCACGCCCGCCGCGAAGAAGCTGGTCGCCGACTACCGCGAGGCCCACCCCAAGGACGCCCTCGACAACGGCGTCGTCGCCGGCTGGACGGCCGCCTCGGTCTTCGGCGAGGCCCTGAAGAAGGCGTGCGCCGCCAAGGACCTCACCCGCGAGGGCGTCGACAAGGCCCTGCTGACCATCGACGCGTACGACGCGGGCTTCGGCGCCCGCCAGAACTTCACGGACCCCAAGGCCCCCTCCTCCAAGGAGAGCGCCATCCTGAAGCCCGACAAGTCGGCGACGGGCGGCATGACGGTGGCCCGGGAGCCGGGTGCCTCGTCGGCGGCCGAGGCGTACACCCCGGGAGGCTGAGGGCGCCCACCGCCCTGCCCACACGCCAAAGGGGGCCTGGACCGATCCGGTCCAGGCCCCCTCAGGCACCGTTCAAGCGCCGCTACGGCAACTGCGTCGCCCGCGCCTCGCGCCGGTTGTCCCGGAAGTTGTTCACCCGGCGAGCCGTGGCGAACAGCGGGATCACCGCGCCGAGCACCAGCTGCAGCGCGCAGCCGGTCTGGAGCAGCAGCTGGCCACCGGGGGCGTCGAAGGCCCAGGCGGCGAGCAGCCCCATCGCGGCGACGATCCAGGCGAGCATGGCCACCGCGAGCGGTCCGCGCGGCTTGGGGTACTCGACCCGGCTCACCATCAGCCAGGCGGTGCCGATGATGGCGAGGAGCGTGGCCACGAAGGGCAGCTCCAGGAGCACGATCGAGACCACGGTCAGGGCGCCGAACGGCGACGGCATGCCCTGGAACACCCCGTCACGCAGGGTCACGCAGGAGAATCTCGCAAGCCGCAGCACCACCGCCAGCAGCACCACGATCGCGCCGACCGCCGCCACCCGCTGATGCGCGCCCTCACCGACCACGCCGTACACGAGCACGAAGTACGCCGGGGCCAGACCGAAGCTGATCAGGTCGGAGAGGTTGTCCAGCTCCGCGCCCATCGGCGACGACCGCAGCTTGCGGGCCACGAGGCCGTCGAAGAGGTCGAAGACCGCGGCGCACAGCATCAGGATCACGGCCGTGGCGGCGCTGTTGCGCGCCATGCCCGACTGGTCACCCGTGAGGTGCGGGATGAGGATGCCGGTGGTGGTGAAGTACACCGCCATGAAGCCGCACGTGGCGTTGCCCAGCGTGAGCGTGTCCGCTATCGACAGGCGCAGTGAGAGCGGCATGTCCTCGTCGGACCCGTCCACCGCGGAGTCGACTGCCTCGGGCACCCAGCCCGCCGGTGTCTCCGAATCAGTCACGGTCAATGCGAGTCACCCCAGCCACGGTCTTCTGCCCCACCTCGACGTCCACCTCGACACCCTCCGGCAGGTAGATGTCGACGCGCGAGCCGAAGCGGATCAGGCCGATGCGCTCGCCCTGCTCCACCTTCGTGCCCTGCGGCACGTACGGCACGATGCGCCGGGCGACGGCGCCCGCGATCTGGATCATCTCGATGTCGCCGAGCTCGGTGTCGAAGTGCCAGACAACGCGCTCGTTGTTCTCGCTCTCCTTGTTGAACGCCGGGACGAAACCGCCCGGGATGTGCTCGACGGACGTCACCGTGCCGGCCAGCGGCGCGCGGTTGACGTGGACGTTCAGAGGGCTCATGAAGATCGCGACGCGGGTGCGCCCGTCCTTCCACGGCATGATGCTCTGTACAACACCGTCGGCGGGCGAGATGACCCGGCCCCGGGTGATCTCGCGCTCGGGGTCGCGGAAGAACCACAGCATGCCCGCCGCGAGCGCGGTGGTGGGCACGGCGATCGCGGCCGCGCCCTTGGAGCGGCGCGACCTGGCCAGGCTGAGTGCCGCGGTGGCGACGGTCGGCAGGAGCCACGGCGATGCTCCGCGCGCGAGGCGTCCACCAAGGAAGCTGACGCGAGGTGCAGAGGTTTGGCTGTGGGGCATGGATGACCTTCGTAGCGGATGATGCCGCACTGCATACGGGGGGACGGCGGCTTTCCCGGGATCGTATCGGTTGCGAGCCACAACTGGGCAAGCCAGGAAGCCGAGTCGGCCGCCGGAGCGTGCTGACTGGGTGTGATCTTCTTCTCGAATAAATCTCGAAGGAATCACCCCAAGTCGGACATTCAGCCCTGGAATCGATACTCTTCGAGGAGTCGTCGGCCAATGATCATTTTCTGGATCTCGGCGGTTCCTTCACCGATCAACAGCATCGGCGCCTCGCGGTAGAGGCGCTCGATCTCATACTCCTTCGAGAAGCCGTACCCGCCGTGAATTCTGAACGCGTCCTCCACGACTTCCTTGCAGTATTCGGATGCCAGATACTTCGCCATCCCTGCTTCGAGGTCGTTTCGCTCCCCGGAGTCCTTTTTGCGTGCTGCGTTCACCATCATCGCATGGGCGGCCTCGACCTTGGTAGCCATCTCGGCAAGCTTGAACTGAATTGCCTGGTGCTGGGCGATCGGCTTGCCGAAAGTGTGGCGTTGCTGGGCATACGAGACGCCCAATTCGAAGGCACGCTGCGCGACGCCGCAACCACGCGCCGCGACATTCACGCGGCCGACCTCGACGCCGTCCATCATTTGGTAAAACCCTCGGCCGGTGGCCCCGCCGAGCACGCGATTGGCCGGAATGCGCAGGCCATCCATGATCAGTTCGGTGGTGTCGACACCCTTGTAACCCATCTTGTCGATCTTCCCGGGGATGGTCAGGCCCGGACGCACCTCGCCGAAGCCCGGCTCCTTCTCCACCAGGAACGTCGTCATCGACTTGTGCGGGGCCGTGCCCTCGGGGTGTCCTTCGTCACTTCTGACGAGCACGGCGACCAGCGTTGACGAGCCCCCGTTCGTCAGCCACATCTTCTGGCCGTTGAGGACGTACTCCTCGCCGTCCTTGACCGCCTTCGACGTGATCGCCGACACGTCCGAGCCGAGACCCGGCTCCGACATCGAGAACGCGCCCCGCACCTCACCCGTCGCCATGCGCGGCAGGAAGTGGTCCTTCTGCTCCTGCGTGCCGTGCTGCTTGAGCATGTACGCCACGATGAAGTGGGTGTTGATGATGCCGGACACCGACATCCAGCCGCGCGCGATCTCCTCCACGCACAGTGCGTACGTCAACAGCGACTCGCCCAGACCCCCGTACTCCTCCGGGATCATCAGGCCGAACAGGCCCAACTCCTTGAGGCCGTCGACGATCGCTTGCGGGTACTCGTCGCGGTGCTCCAGTTCGGTCGCGACCGGGAGGATCTCCTTGTCGACGAAGTCCCTGACGGTGGACAGGATTTCCCGCTGGATGTCGGTCAGACCGGCGGTCTGCGCGAGTCGCGTCATGGCTACTTCTCCGTCTTCTTCGCCGCGGGCGCGGGCGTCTTCTCCGTGGCTGCGGTCGGCTCCGGGCGGCCGGGCTGCTCGCCGCCGCGCTCCTTGATGTACGTCTCCGTGGGCACCATCACCTTGCGGCGGAACACGCAGACCAGCGTGCCGTCCTGCTTGTAGCCCCTGGTCTCCACGTGGACGATCCCGCGGTCCGACTTGGACCTCGACGGCGTCTTGTCCAGGACCGTCGTCTCGCCGTAGATCGTGTCGCCGTGGAACGTCGGCGCCACGTGCTTGAGCGACTCGACCTCCAGGTTCGCGATCGCCTTGCCCGACACGTCCGGCACCGACATGCCAAGGAGCAGCGAGTAGATGTAGTTCCCGACGACGACGTTCTTCCCGAAGTCCGTCGTCTGCTCCGCGTAGTTGCTGTCCATGTGCAGCGGGTGATGATTCATGGTGAGCAGACAGAAGAGGTGGTCGTCGTACTCGGTGACCGTCTTGCCGGGCCAGTGCTTGTACACGGCGCCGACCTCGAACTCCTCATAGGTGCGGCCGAATTGCATGATCCCTACGCCTCCGGAGCCTCGAACTTGCTGGTGCGCCGCATGCCGGCCGCACGGCCCTTCCCGGAGATGACGAGCGCCATCTTCCGGCTCGCCTCGTCGATCATCTCGTCGCCGAGCATCGCCGAGCCCTTCTTGCCGCCCGCCTCGGACGTGTAGTACTCGTACGCGTCCAGGATCAGCTCGGCGTGGTCGTAGTCCTCCTGCGAGGGCGAGAACACCTCGTTGGCGGCCTCCACCTGCCCCGGGTGCAGCACCCACTTGCCGTCGAAGCCGAGCGCGGCCGCGCGGCCCGCCACCTCGCGGTAGCCGTCGACGTTCTTGATCTGGAGGTACGGGCCGTCGATCGCCTGGAGGTCGTGCGTGCGGGCCGCCATCAGGATGCGCATCAGGATGTAGTGGTACGCGTCCGCCGGGTAGCCGGGCGGCTGCTCGCCCACGACGAGCGACTTCATGTTGATCGACGCCATGAAGTCGGCCGGGCCGAAGATGATCGTCTCAATACGTGACGAGGCGGCGGCGATCTCGTCAACATTGACAAGACCCTTGGCGTTCTCGATCTGCGCCTCAATGCCGATCCTGCCGACCTCGAAGCCCATCGTCTTCTCGATCTGCGTGAGCAGCAGGTCGAGGGCCACCACCTGCTGGGCGTCCTGGACCTTCGGCAGCATGATGCAGTCAAGATTGGGGCCCGCGCCCTCGACCACCGTCACGACGTCGCGGTACGTCCACTCGGTCGTCCAGTCATTGACGCGCACGACCCGTGTCTTGCCCGTCCAGTCGCCCTCGTTGAGGAACTTGACGATCGTGTGCCGCGCCTCCGGCTTGGCGAGCGGCGCGCACGCGTCCTCCAGGTCCAGGAACACCTGGTCGGCGGGCAGGCCCTGGGCCTTCTCCAGGAAGCGCGGGTTCGAGCCGGGGACGGCCAGGCAGGAGCGGCGCGGGCGGAGCCGGTTCACGCCGCCGGACTGCGGCAGGGGCTGGGTCATGCGGGGACCTCCAGAGGGTCGAGGTGGTTCGCTTTCCGGATCTCGTCGACGATACGGCCGATGATCTCCGTGATGCCGAAGTCCTTGGGGGTGAAGACGGCGGCCACACCCGCCGCCTTCAGGTCCTCGGCGTCGCCGTTGGGAATGATGCCGCCCGCGATCACGGGAATGTCGTGCGCGCCCGCGGTGCGCAGCCGCACCAGGACGTCCGGCACGAGCTGCGCGTGCGAGCCGGAGAGGATCGACAGGCCCACGGCGTGCACGTCCTCCGCGAGCGCCGCGTCCACGATCTGCTCGGGCGTGAGCCGGATGCCCTGGTAGACGACCTCGAACCCGGCGTCACGCGCGCGCACGGCGATCTGCTCGGCACCGTTGGAGTGCCCGTCGAGCCCCGGCTTGCCGACGAGGAAGCGCAGCTTGCCGGTGCCGAGATCCGCGGCGGTCTTCTCGACCTTCTCGCGGACCAGCGCGAGCGGCGTGCCCGCCTCGGCCGTGACGGCCACCGGCGCCCCCGAGACGCCCGTGGGCGCCCGGAACTCGCCGAAGACCTCCCGCAGCGCGCCCGCCCACTCCCCGGTCGTCACACCGGCGCGCGCGCACTCCAGGGTGGCCTCCATCAGGTTGCCGGTGCCGGCCGCGACCTCCTTCAGCCGGTCGAGCGCCTGGTGGACCGTCGGGAAGTGGAACGGGTCGCCCAGGCCCTGCCGGTCCGAGGACTCCTGACGGGTGGTGCGCCACATGCCGATGGCCTCCACCACGCCCGCCTCGACCTCGGGGTCGACCGTCATGATCGCGGTGTCCAGGTCGGCGGTGAGCGGGTTCGGCTCCGTCGTCTCGAAGACGTTCACACCGATGATCTTGTCCTCGCCCGCCTCGATGCGCGCCCGGCGCTCCGCGTGCGAGGACACGAGCTGCGCCTTGAGATAGCCCGACTCGACGGCGGCCATCGCGCCGCCCATCTGCTCGATGCGGTCCATCTCCTCCAGGGACTCCTCGACGAGGGCCTCGACCTTGGCCTCGATCACATGGGAACCCGCGAAGATGTCCTCGTACTCCAGGAGGTCGCTCTCGTGCGCGAGGACCTGCTGGATGCGCAGCGACCACTGCTGGTCCCAGGGGCGCGGCAGGCCGAGCGCCTCGTTCCACGCGGGCAGCTGCACGGCACGCGCGCGTGCGTCCTTCGACAGCGTGACGGCGAGCATCTCCAGGACGATGCGCTGGACGTTGTTCTCCGGCTGCGCCTCGGTCAGGCCGAGCGAGTTGACCTGCACGCCGTAGCGGAAGCGGCGCTGCTTGGCGTCCGTGATGCCGTACCGCTGGCGCGCGACGCGGTCCCAGATGCGCCCGAAGGCCCGCATCTTGCACATCTCCTCGATGAACCGCACCCCGGCGTTCACGAAGAAGGAGATCCGCGCGACGACGTCGCCGAACTTCTCCTCGGGCACCTGCCCGGAGTCACGCACCGCGTCGAGCACCGCGATCGCCGTGCTCATCGCGTACGCGATCTCCTGCACCGGCGTGGCCCCGGCCTCCTGCAGGTGGTAGCTGCAGATGTTGATCGGGTTCCACTTCGGGATGTGCGCCACCGTGTACGTGATCATGTCGGTGGTCAGCCGCAGGCTCGGCCCCGGCGGGAACACGTGGGTGCCGCGCGACAGGTACTCCTTGACGATGTCGTTCTGCGTCGTCCCCTGGAGCTTGCCGATGTCGGCGCCCTGCTCCTCGGCGACGACCTGATAGAGCGCGAGCAGCCACATGGCGGTCGCGTTGATCGTCATGGAGGTGTTCATCTGCTCCAGGGGGATGTCCTGGAACAGCCGCCGCATGTCTCCGAGATGGGACACCGGGACGCCGACCCGGCCCACCTCCCCGCGCGCGAGGATGTGGTCCGGGTCGTACCCGGTCTGCGTCGGCAGGTCGAACGCGACCGACAGACCGGTCTGGCCCTTGGCGAGATTGCGGCGGTAGAGCTCGTTGGACGCCTCGGCCGTGGAGTGACCGGCATAGGTGCGCATCAGCCACGGCCGGTCCTTCTGACGCTCAGTCATGAACGGTGCCCCGCCCCTCAGATGTCGCGGAAGCGGTTGATGGCGTCGAGGTGCCGGGCCCGCGTCTCCTGGTCGCGCACGCCGAGCCCTTCCTCGGGGGCGAGCGCGAGGACGCCGACCTTGCCCTGGTGGAGGTTGCGGTGCACGTCGTAGGCGGCCTGCCCGGTGTCCTCCAGCGAGTACACCTTGGAGAGCGTCGGGTGGATCTTGCCCTTGGCGATCAGCCGGTTGGCCTCCCACGCCTCCCGGTAGTTGGCGAAGTGCGAGCCGATGATGCGCTTCAGGGACATCCACAGGTAGCGGTTGTCGTACTCGTGCATATAGCCCGAGGTCGAGGCGCAGGTGGTGATGGTGCCGCCCTTGCGGGTGACGTACACGGAGGCGCCGAAGGTCTCGCGGCCGGGGTGTTCGAAGACGATGTCGATGTCCTCGCCGCCGGTGAGCTCGCGGATGCGCTTGCCGAAGCGCTTCCACTCCTTGGGGTCCTGGGTGCGCTCGTCCTTCCAGAACTTGTAGTCCTCGGCGTTGCGGTCGATGATCGCCTCGGCGCCCATGGCACGGCAGATCTCGGCCTTCTGCGGGCTGCTCACCACGCAGATGGGGTTGGCGCCCCCGGCGAGCGCGAACTGCGTGGCGTACGACCCGAGTCCGCCGCTGGCGCCCCAGATCAGCACGTTGTCGCCCTGCTTCATGCCGGCGCCGTTGCGCGAGACGAGCTGCCGGTACGCGGTGGAGTTCACCAGCCCAGGGGCCGCCGCCTCCTCCCAGCTCAGGTGGTCCGGCTTGGGCATGAGCTGGTTGGACTTCACGAGCGCGATCTCCGCGAGCCCGCCGAAGTTGGTCTCGAAGCCCCAGATGCGCTGCTCGGGGTCGAGCATCGTGTCGTTGTGGCCGTCGGAGGACTCCAGCTCCACGGACAGGCAGTGCGCGACGACCTCGTCGCCGGGGTGCCAGGCGTTCACACCGGGGCCGGTGCGCAGCACGACGCCGGCGAGGTCGGAGCCGATGATGTGGTACGGCAGGTCGTGACGCTTCGTCAGGTCGCTGAGCCTGCCGTACCGCTCCAGGAAGCCGAAGGTCGACATGGGCTCGAAGATCGACGTCCACACGGAGTTGTAGTTCACCGACGACGCCATGACGGCCACCAGGGCCTCGCCCGGGCCGAGTTCGGGCACCGGGACGTCGTCCAGGTGCAGCGACTTGCGCGGGTCCTTGTCCCGTGTGGCGAGACCGGCGAACAACTCCGTCTCGTCCTTGTGCACGGTCACCGCGCGGTACGACTCGGGCAGCGGCAGCGCGGCGAAGTCGGCGGCCGAGGTGTCCGGCGATTGGATCGCGTCCAGGATTTCCTGCATGGGGTGCCTCCGGCGAAGGGCACTACCGGCGGGTAGTGCTCTGAGGGGTACGTCGGGGTGGTGCTGGAAGGGGTGTGGTGCCGTCGGTTCGGCGGAGGTGGTGCTGTGGCGACGCCGTGGTGGGGCGTAGGAGGTGCCTGTGACGCAGGCGTCCGGGCGCGCTCGCCAGTGGCTCACGGGGACAGCCGGCGCCCGGAAGTTCTCCGGTGCCGGCCGCCCGGACAACATCAACGTATGACACCGCGTGCCAGTCGGCAAGACACTCAGTGCCAACAATTTCTCTCAGTTGTCAGCAGGGGCCTTCATCTGAGCGATGATCGATCACCGCAGGTCAGAGCCGTGCAGGGGCACACAAAAGCCGGACGGGCAAGAAATAGCCCGTCCGGCGTTTGAGGACGAGGCCCGAACCCGTCCGGCGTTTGAGGACGAGGCCCGAAGGGCCGAAGAAGGGGGAAAGGGGCGGAGCCCCATCAGGAGCGGGTGCGCAGCGCCTTCTCGATGGTCCGCATGACCTCATCGAGGGGGGCGTCGGTGCGCGCGACGGTAACCAGCACCTCACCGCCATCGGAGATGGCCGACGCCCCCGAAGGGGGCGTGTCCCGCCCCGCGGGAATCCCCGTCCCGAACGTCCGCCGCACGATCCCGAAGGCGTGGTCCAGCTGCCCCTCCACGTCCCCCTGGCCCCCGGCCCGCAGCCAGCGCCGCAGGACGTGGTTGTGGGCGGTGACGACGGCGGACGCGGCGACCTCCGCGAGCAGCGGATCGTCGTTGCCGTGATGGTGCGCATGCTCGTCGAAGTGCCCGAGCAGATAGCGCGTGAACAGCCGCTCGTACCGCGCCACGGACGCGATCTCGCGCTCGCGCAGCGTCGGCACCTCGCGCGTCAGCCGGTACCGCTCCACGGAGACGGCGGGCGACGCGGCGTACATCTTCATGACTTCCTTGATCCCGCGGCACACGGTGTCCAGCGGGTGCTCGTGTGCGGGTGCCGCGTTGAGCACGGCCTCCGCGCGGATCAAGGTGTCGTCGTGGTCGGGGAAGATCGCCTCTTCCTTGGAGCGGAAGTGGCGGAAGAAGGTCCGGCGGGCCACTCCGGCCTGGGCGGCGATCTCGTCGACCGTCGTGGCCTCGTACCCCTTGGACGCGAACAGTTCCATGGCGGCGGCCGCCAGCTCGCGGCGCATCTTGAGCCGTTGGGCGGCGGCGCGGCTGCCCGCGGCGCTCTCCGGAGCGTCGGGCGTAGCTGTCGTACGTGTGGACTTGGCGGCCTTGGACATGCCCCGAACGTACTGCATGTGCGCAGCTGAGTGCGCCTGCGGGACGGGGCTGCCCGACGGTTCGAGCAGCCCGCCCCAGTCCGCGCGCTCGGCGCGCACCGCTTCGTGTGCTCTGGCTCCGGGGTCCGCGCGCCGGTCAGCGCCGGGCATATTCGCGGAAACCACGGCCCGTCTTGCGGCCGAGGCAGCCCGCGGCCACCAGATGCTCCAGGAGGGGTGCGGGGGCGAGGCCCGGCTCGCGGAACTCGCGGTGCAGCACCCTCTCGATGGCCAGCGAGACGTCCAGGCCGACGACGTCCAGGAGCTCGAAGGGCCCCATGGGGTAGCCGCCGCCCAGCTTCATGGCGGCGTCGATGTCGTCAAGAGACGCATAGTGTTCCTGGACCATCTTGATCGCGTTGTTGAGGTACGGGAAGAGCAGCGCGTTCACGATGAAACCGGCCCGGTCGCCGCAGTCCACCGGGTGCTTCTTGATCGACGCGCACACCTCGCGGGCCGTGGCGTGCACGTCGTCCTCGGTCAGGACGGTGCGCACGACCTCGACGAGCTTCATGGCCGGCGCCGGGTTGAAGAAGTGCAGGCCGATCACGTCGCCGGGGCGGGATGTGGCGCGGGCGCAGGCGACGACCGGCAGCGAGGACGTGGTGGTGGCGAGGACCGCGCCCGGCTTGCAGACCTTGTCGAGCGTCGCGAACAGCTGCCGCTTGACCTCCAGGTCCTCGGCGACCGCCTCCAGGGCGAGATCGACGTCGGCGAACGCGTCGTACGTCCCGCTGGGAGTGATGCGGTCCAGGGTCTTCGCCGCCGCCTCCGACGTCATCCGCCCCTTGTCGACGGAGCGCGAAAGCGACTTGGCGATACGGGACTTGGCGGTGGCGGCCTTCTCCTCGCTGCGGGCCGCGAGCACCACGTCGTACCCCGCCTTCGCGAAGACCTCCGCGATCCCGGACGCCATGGTCCCGGAACCGGCCACTCCGACGGCACGCACCTCACGTCCGCGCGCCTGCCGCGTGCCCTCCAGCGGCGTCGCGGCGTCCCGCACCACCTCGTCGCTCCCGGACGCGGCGTACGTGTAGAAGCCGCGGCCCGACTTGCGTCCCGTCAGTCCCGCCTCACTGAGCTGCTTGAGGATCGGGGCGGGGGCGTGCAGCCGGTCCTGCGACTCGGCGTACATGGCGTCGAGGACGGTGCGGGCGGTGTCGACGCCGATCAGGTCGAGCAGCGCGAGCGGCCCCATCGGCAGTCCGCAGCCGAGCCGCATCGCGGCGTCGATGTCCTCGCGGCTCGCGTACTTGGCCTCGTACATCGCCGCGGCCTGGTTGAGATAGCCGAAGAGCAGCCCGTCGGCGACGAAACCGGGACGGTCGCCGACGGCGACGGGCTCCTTGCCGAGCGCGCAGGCCAGGTCGGTGACCGTCGCCACGGCGGCCGGCGCGGTGAGCACGGACGAGACCACCTCGACGAGCTTCATCGCGGGCGCCGGGTTGAAGAAGTGCAGCCCCAACACCCTCTCAGGGTGGGCCGATTCGGCGGCCAGCCGCGTCACCGACAGCGCGTTGGTGCCGGTGGCGAGGATCGTGTCGGGGCGGACGATGCCGTCGAGCTCACGGAAGATCTGCTGCTTGATCTCGTACGACTCCGGGGCGACCTCGATCACCAGGTCGGCGTCGGCCGCCGCCCGCAGGTCGGTGAAGGTGCGGAAGCGGCCCAGGGCGGCGTCGCGCTCGCTCTCGGAGAGCCGCTCGCGGCGCACGGCACGCGCGGTGGAGGCTTCGAGAGCGGCGACCGCGCGGGCGGCGGCCTGCTCGCTGATGTCGATGCCGACGACCTCGCGGCCCGCCCGGGTGAGGACTTCGGCGATGCCGGTGCCCATCGTGCCCAGACCGACGACGGCGACCGTGTTCAAGGGAGTGTCCATGCGTGGACTCCAGGAAGTGAGTGACGACTGAGAGGCACGCGCACGGCGCGTGGCGGGGGCGCACCGGCCACGGAGCACGCGTGCGCGCGTGATGGCCACGCGAGCGGGCGTGAAGTGGCGTACGGCGTGCGGAGGTTGCGCGAGAGGACGAACCGGCGGGCCCTGTCCCGGAGCCACGCCGTCCTGCGATACATGCGTACCGAACCGACAACACTCGCGACGGCTGCGTCACCAGGCCGTCATGAGTCGAGGTACTGCCCACGGGGAGTGTGCCCCGCTCACTTGAGATTAACCGGCGAGTAACGAGCGCGCCAGCCCCCAGTGTCTGTGACCTCCGTCGCGACTAGGCTCGCCGCATGGATGCGGAGTTGCGGACGGTGACGGATCGCTTACGACGCGAGGCGGCCGCGTCGGGAGCGCTGAAGGCGTACGAGGAACTGCTGGCCGTGCGTGATCCGGACGAGCTCGCGGGGGCGCTGCACGCCACCGGACAGCCCCTGTGGGCGCGGGAGTTGGCGGCGGTCAAGCTCGGCGTACTGGGGGACCGGCGGGCCTTCGAATCGCTGGTGCTGCTGCTCAACCACCGGGATCCGCCGCGCTGCGCGGCGGCCGCCTACGCCCTCGCGCGGCTCGGCGATCCGCGCACGGCCCGCGCGGCGGCCGCGCTCGCCACGAACGAACTGCGCGTCGCCTACGCCCTGCACCCGGTGCGGCTGCTCACCGAGCTGCGCGCCCCGGAGTCGGCGCCCGCGCTGATCGTCACGCTGCAGCGCCGCCTCACGCCCAGCGACCCGTACGGCAAGGTCGCGCTCGCGTGCGTGGAGGGGCTCGGGGCGCTCGGGGACGCGCGGGCCATACCGGTGCTCACGGCGGCCTGCGGGCATCCGCGGCTCGCGGCGGCGGCCGCGGCGGCGCTGGCGCGGGTGTCGGTGCGGGCGCAGGGGTCGTGAGGCCCCGGCCGGGGGGTGATGCCTACTTGGGGGTGAGGCGGTAGAGGAAGCGGACGTACGGGCTCCAGCGGGCCGGGTGGCGGACCGTGCCGGTCAGGGCTCGCTCCGCGCGGTCGAGGCTGTCCTCCAGGCAGGCGTCGTGGAAGGCGCGGAACGCCAGCGGCCAGGTCAGCCGGGCCGGGCCGCGGGCGTGCATCGTCAGCGTGTGGCGCAGGATCGTGCGACCGCTCCCGTTCTCGTCGTGGTCGTCGCCGTCGTTCAGTGGGTGGACCGTGAACTCGTGGAACCCGTGGAAGCCGCGCGGGCCCGTGAAGGTGAACCGCACCCACTGCTGGGGCGCGTACCCCGCCACCGTGTACCGGACCGGGCCGTGGCCGCCGCGCGAGCCGGGGGTGAGGCCGCGGTCCAGCTTCATGGGCGGCCAGTCGCCGACAGGCCACAGCGGGTCGTCCGGGGTGGCGAGGGCGTCGATGAGCGCGCCGACCTCGCTCGGCTTGGCAGGCAGAACGCGTTCGTGGACGTTGAGGACGGCCATGGTGGCTCCAAAGTCCTGAGTAACGGGAACGGCCCCCCCGTTTTAGAGAGGCCCCTCTATTTAATTGGAGGGTACTCTCCAATACATGGCGAGGCCACCCCGGTACGACGTATCCCGCTTTCTCGACGCAGCCGTCGAACTGGCCGCCGCGTCCGGCCCGTCCGCGATCACCATGGCGGCCGTGGCCAAGGCGGTCGGCGCGCCCAGCGGCTCCGTCTACCACCGCTTCCCGGCGCGCGCGGCGCTGCTCGCCGAGGTGTGGCTGCGGACCGTCGAGGACTTCCAGGAAGGGTGGTTCGCGGCACTCGGGTCCGGCGACGGCGACCCGCGCGCCGCCGCCCGCGGCGCCCCGCGCGCCGCCGCCCGCGCGGCGGCCGTCCATGTGGTCGCCTGGAGCCGGGCGCACCCGCGCGAGGCGTCCCTGCTCCTGTACGGCTCGGCCGACTTCGCCCGCGACGACTGGCCCGAGCCCGGCCTGCGCCGGGCCGAGGAGGGCCACCGGCGGGTGGGTGAGGCCGTCGCCGAGCTGTGCGCCGCGCTCGGCGCCGAGGCCGGACCGGCCGCCGACCGCGTCACGCTCGCGGTGATCGACACGCCGCTGACGATCGTCCGCCGCCATGTGCGCCGCGGCCAGGAACTGCCGGCGCACGCGGAGGAACTGGCCGGGGAGAGCGCGCTGTTGCTGCTCGGCGAAGGCCCGGGCGTGTGAGGGGGCGGACCCGCCCTAGGAGTCCGTCGGCCGCGTCTCCGGCACCATCGCCAACGCCTCTATCTCCATGAGGAACGCGGGCCCCATCAGGGCCGCGACCTGGACGGCCGATGCCGCGGGCAGGCGGGCGGGGTCAAGATGCGCGTCCCGCGCGGCCCGGATCGCGGGCATGTGCGCCACGTCCGTGACGAAATACGTCAGCTTGATCACGTCGTCGAAGCCCGCGCCCGCGGCGGCCAGGCAGCGCCGCAGATTCTCGAAGACCTGCTGGGCCTGCGCCGCGGCGTCCCCCTCGCCGACCAGCGTGCCCTGTTCGTCGAGGGCGAGCTGACCGGAGACGGCGACGAGGCGGCCCGTGCCTGTCACGACGTGCGTGTACTGCGTCGCCGGCGCGACCCCGTCGGGGGCGTTGATGTACGTCAGTTCGCTCATGGTCACCATGGTGGACCACGGGTCTGACAACGCCCCCGACGGAGGCCCGGGGTGCGGCTGGGAAGCGGACGCCCGGGGTGCGACAGGGAACGGGTGCCCGTTCCCTGTGTTCAGCCCCGGGAGCCCAGCAGCCCGTGCAGTTCCGCGCCGCTCCCGGAAACGCCGGTCCCGGACGCGCTCGCCGCCGCGCCCTGTTCCGCCGAGCCGCGCGCCGAGCTCTTCGGCTTCGGCTGCGGCAGCGGCTTGCACACGGCGTCGACCTCACCGCCGCTGTGCGGCACCTTGCCGTTCGTCAGGTACGTCGCCAGATGCCGGTCCAGGCAGGCGTTCCCGCTCAGCGTGATGCCGTGGTTGCCACCGCCCTGCTCCACCACCAGGCTCGAACCGCGCAGCTTGCGGTGCATCGTGATCGCGCCCTCGTACGGCGTGGCCGCGTCGTCGGTCGCCTGGAACAGCAGCACCGGCGGCACCGAGGTGTTGGTGACGTCCACCGGGTGCAGCGACCGCACCGGCCAGAACGCGCACGGAGCGTTGTACCAGGCGTTGTTCCAGGTCATGAACGGCGCCTTCGCGTGCACCTGCCAGTGGTCGCGGCGCCACTGCTCCCAGTCCCGCGGCCAGCCCGCGTCCCGGCAGCCCACGGCGGTGTACACCGAGTAGCTGTTGTCGCCGGCCGCGTCCACGGCGCCGAGCCTCTCGTACGCCTTGACGAGCGGGGCTGTGTCCCTCCCGCCCTTCCCGCTCCTGCCGTCCTTCCCGTTCGCGTACGCCGCGAACGCCTCCGCCAGGAGGGGCCAGTAGCCGTCGAAGTAGCCGCCCGGCACGAAGGTGTCCTCCAGCTCGGCCGCGCCGACCTTCTTGCCGGCCGGCTTCTTGGCGAGGGCGGCGCGCATCGCGTACCACTTGGCCTCGACCTTCGCCGGGTCCGTGCCGAGCCGGTACTTCTTGTGATGCTTGGCGACCCAGGCCAGGAACGCCTTGTGCCGGGCGTCGAAGGCGAAGTCCTGGGCGAGGTTGGCGTCGTACCAGACGTTGTGCGGGTCGACCACGGAGTCCAGGGCCATGCGGCGGACCCGGTCGGGGAAGAGCCTGGCGTACACGGCGCCCAGGTAGGTGCCGTACGAGTACCCGAAGTAGTTGATCTTCTCGGCGCCGAGCGCCGCGCGGATCACGTCCAGGTCCTTGGCCGCGCTCACCGTGTCGATGAACGGCAGGACGTGCGCGTACTTCGAGGCGCACGCCTTCGCGAAGGCGCGCGCGCGGTCGAGGTTGGCCCTCTCCAGGGCGTGCGTGTACGGCACCGTGGCGGGCCGCACCGGCTTGGAGTGGCCGGGGCGGCAGGTTAGCGCGGGCTTGCTGCGTCCGACGCCGCGCGGGTCGAAGCCGATGACGTCGTAGCCGGCGGCGACCTTCTTCGGCAGCGTCCTGGCGACGAACCCGGCCATGCTCAGGCCGCTGCCGCCGGGCCCGCCAGGGTTCACCAGGAGCGGCCCCTGGTAGGTCTTCGCGGTGTGCTGGATCCGCGACAGCGCGAGGGTGATCTTCTCGCCGTGCGGGTGGTCGTGGTCGAGCGGGACCTTCAGGGACGCGCACTGGAGCTTGGGGTGGTCCTTCGTGGCGCACTTCTTCCACGAGAGGGGGTGCGGGGTGTGCGCGGTGCGCGGCGCGGACCGCGCGTCGGCGCCCGCGGCGGACGGCGCCGCCGCGACGAGACCGGTCACCAGCGCGGCGACGCCGCACAGTGAGACGGCGGTTGCTCTCATCGAGCCTCCCAGAGCGGAGGGTTCGGGGCCGCGAGGCCCACGACCCCCGCGGAATCGTCCCGGAAGGCCCGCCTGGAAGGAGGCGTTCTGTGAAGGAATGACCTGAAAGGAGCATGACGAATCCCGCGATGGCCCAGCGCAGGTCAGGGCGCTGCCCGGCCGCGGCTCAGAGCAGTGTGAGCTGGGTGGCGGCCGGTGCGGGCGTCGTCTCCCGGGGCTCGGGGATGCGGCGCGCGGCGCCCGCGCGCGAGGGGCCGATGCCGAACTCCCGGGCCAGGTCGTGCACATGGCGGGTGATCCGGCGCTGGTACCACTTGGGGGCGTAGGCCCCCTCCGCGTACAGCCGCTCGTAGCGCCGCACCAGATGGGGGTGGTGCTCCGCGAGCCACGCCATGAACCACTCGCGCGCTCCCGGCCGCAGATGCAGCACCAGCGGCGTCACCGAGGTCGCCCCGGCCTCGGCGATCGCCCGCACCGTGGCCCGCAACTGGTCCGGATGGTCGCCGAGGAACGGGATCACCGGGGCCATCAGGACGCCGCACCCGATGCCGTGCCCGCTCAGGGTGCGCACGACCTCCAGGCGCCGCCCGGGCGCGGGTGTGCCGGGCTCGACCGTGCGCCAGAGCTGCTCGTCCACGAAGCCCACGGACACCGAGATGCCGACGTCCGTGACGGCGGCGGCCTGCCGCAGCAGGTCCAGGTCGCGCAGGATCAGCGTCCCCTTGGTGAGGATCGAGAACGGGTTGGCCCGGTCGCGCAGCGCCTCGATGATGCCCGGCATCAGCGCGTACCGGCCCTCCGCGCGCTGGTAGCAGTCGACGTTCGTGCCCATCGCGATGTGCTCGCCGTGCCAGCTCGGCGAGGCGAGCCTGCGGCGCAGCAGCTCGGGCGCGTTGACCTTCACAACGATCTGGCTGTCGAAGCCGAGGCCGGTGTCCAGGTCCAGATAGCTGTGCGTCTTGCGGGCGAAGCAGTACACGCACGCGTGCGTGCAGCCGCGGTAGGGGTTGACCGTCCACTCGAAGGGCATGCGGGACGCCCCCGGCACCCGGTTCACGATCGACCTGGCCCGGATCTCGTGGAAGGTGATCCCCCGGAACTCGGGGGTGTCGAAGGTCCGTGTCGTCACCGCGTCCGCGCCGAACAGCGCGGGGTCCGCGGCGCCCCTTCGCGGGCCGTCGGACAAGTTCTCCCAGCGCATGGCGCCTCCTCCGTAGCAGTGACCAGCACGTGCCACAGAATAGAACACATGTTCCCTTGATCGTGCGAACGTGTTCCGGACCCGATTTGGGGCGCCGGTGCGCGGGGTGGTTGGCTGACCGTCCAACCCCTGGGACACCAACTGCTGGAGGAAGTGCAATGGCGCAGGTCGAGGCGGTCACGGAGCGAATCATCGCGGCGCAGCCGGAGGACGTCTTCGATGCGCTGGCCGACTACAACGGCACGCGCGCGAAGGTCCTGTCGGAGCACTTCAGTGAGTACGAGGTGCGCGAGGGCGGCGACGGTGAGGGCACCCTCGTCCACTGGAAGCTGCAGGCCACCAGCAAGCGGATCCGCGACTGCCTGCTCGAGGTGAGCGAGCCCACCGACGGCGAACTCGTCGAGAAGGACCGCAACTCGTCCATGGTCACCACCTGGCGGGTCACTCCGGCGGGCGAGGGGGCCTCGCGCGTCGTCGTCTCCACGGTGTGGAACGGCGCGGGCGGCATCGGCGGCTTCTTCGAGAAGACCTTCGCGCCCAAGGGCCTCGCCCGGATCTACGACGCCGTGCTCGGCAAGCTCGCCGCGGAGGTCGAGAAGTAGCCCCACGCGGCCGGTTGGGGCTCCCGTCCCGCCAACTCCCGTAACCCATCAGGGCTGTTGTCACGCTCACCGTTTCGAGTGGTTTTCACCGGCGGCCCGGTTGTACGCCGTAGGGCTCCCACCGGCGCATACGCGCGCCGGTGCGCGCCCGGCGGCAACTCGTCGCGCTTGCTCCCAGTTGTCGCGTAATGCGAGAAATGGGCGGCGCAGGCGCGACGAGGGGAGCAGCAGGTGGGCGGGACGACGCTGGTGAAGGGCGCCGGGCACGGCGAACGAGCGGTGGCGCAGCCCTCGGCGGCCGCCACGGCCGCCGGGGGCCCGGCCGGGGCACAGGAGCCGCCACCGCCCCCGGACGCCGCGCAGACGCCCCCGCACGGGCTCAGCCCCGCCCGGGTCCGGATGGTCTTCGTCGGCCTGATGCTGGCCCTGCTGCTCGCCGCGCTCGAGCAGATGATCGTCGCCACCGCGCTGCCGAAGATCGTCGGCGAGCTGCACGGCCTGGACAAGATGTCCTGGGCGATCACCGCGTACCTGCTGACCTCCACCGTCGGCCTGCCCATCTACGGCAAGCTCGGCGATCTCTTCGGGCGCAAGGGCGTCTTCCAGTTCGCCATCGTCGTCTTCGTGATCGGCTCCGCGCTCGCCGGCTGGTCACGCACCATGGAGCAGCTCATCGCCTTCCGTGCCCTCCAGGGCGTCGGCGCGGGCGGACTCCTGATTGGCCGACATCGTGCCGCCCCGCGCGCGGGGCCGCTACATGGGCATGATCGGTGCCGCCTTCGGCCTGGCCTCCGTCGCGGGCCCCCTGCTCGGCGGCTTCTTCACCGACCATGTCTCCTGGCGCTGGTGCTTCTACTTCAACGTGCCGTTCGGCCTGGTCACCCTCCTCGTCGTCTCCCTCGTCCTGAAGCTCCCCAAGCCCGCGGCCCGGGGCCGGCTCGACGTGCTCGGCGCGCTGCTGCTCGTCGCCGCCTCCACCTGCCTGGTGCTCCTGACCAGTTGGGGCGGCACGGAGTACGCCTGGGGCTCACGCGTCATCCTGGGCCTCGCCGCCGGAGCGGGTGTGTCGACCCTGCTCTTCCTCCTCGCCGAGCGGTTCGCGGCAGAACCGATCATTCCGCTGCGCCTGTTCCGTGATTCGGTCTTCAACATCACGGGTCTAGTGGGCCTCGTCGTCGGCGTCGCCCTCTTCGGAGCGGCCAGTTACCTGCCGACCTTCCTGCAGATGGTCGACGGCGCGAGCGCCACGGAATCCGGGCTGCTGATGCTCCCGATGATGGGCGGCGTCGTCGGCGCCTCGATCATCGCCGGGCAACTCATCAGCCACACCGGGCGCTACCGGATCTATCCGATCCTCGGAGGCGCCCTCTCCGTAGTGGGCATGTATCTGCTCTCCCGGCTCGAGGCGGACACGCCCCGGCTGCACTACAGCATCTGGATGGCCGTCCTCGGCGCCGGCGTCGGCCTGGTCATGCCGGTGCTGATCCTCGCCGTGCAGAACGCCGTGCCGCCCGCCGACCTCGGCACCGCGACGAGCGCCAACAATTACTTCCGGCAGATCGGCGGCAGCGTCGGCGCCGCGGTCTTCGGCACCCTCTTCGCCGACCGCCTCACCGACGCCCTCGCCGGCAGCCTGCCCGCGGGCGCCGACCTGCCGGACGCCGAGTCGATCACCCCCCAGCTCGTCCACGCGATGCCCGCCCCGCTGCGCGAGGGCTACATCCAGGCGTACGCCGACGCGATGCCGCGGATCTTCCTCTATCTGGTCCCGGTGCTCGTCCTCGGCCTGCTGCTCGCCTTCTTCCTCAAGGAGACCCCCCTCTTGTCCAGCGCCGTGTCCTCGAAGACCCCGCACGCCCCCCTCGCCGAGCAGGCCGCCGTCCCGGGTGCGCGCACTCCGTACGCCGCCGGAGTGCCCGTCTGCGGCACCGTGCAGCACCCGGACGGCACCGTGGTGCCCCGCGCCGCCCTGACCCTCATCGACGTCGCGGGCCGGCGGCCAGCAGATCGGGCGCGGCGCGAGCGGCGACGACGGGCGGTACGCGCTCGGCACGCCCGGTGCCGGATCGTTCGTCCTGATCGCCGCTGCGGGCGGCCACCAGCCGCAGGCCGTCACCGTCACCGTCGGCGAGCGCCCCGTGGAGCTCGACGTGGTCCTCGGCGGCGCGGGCCGCCTCGCCGGCAGCGTGCTCACCGCCGACGGCGCGCCCGTCCGGGACGCCGCCGTGACCCTCACCGACGTACGCGGCGAGGTCGTCGCCTCCACCCGCAGCGGTCGCGAGGGCGGCTACGTCATCACCGAGCTGGTGGCGGGCGAGTACACGCTCGCCGCCAGCGCGCCCGCGTTCCGCCCCGCCGCCCTGCCCGTCAGCGTGCAGGCGGCCCGGGAGACCCGCCAGGACATCGAGCTCGCCGGGGGCGCGGTGCTGCGCGGCACCGTGCGGGCCGGCGGCGGACGGGCCGTGGAGGACGCGCGCGTCACCCTGCTCGACGCCGCGGGCAACGTCGTCGACACCCTGACCACGGGCGCCGACGGCACCTTCCGGTTCGTCGACCTGTCCTCCGGCGAGTACACGGTGATCGCGGCCGGCTACCCGCCGGTCGCCACGGTGCTCCAAGTCGCGGGCGGCGGACGGACGGAGCGGGATCTGCAACTGGGCCACGAAGACTGACCCGACTGATCCCGTCTGAACCCGACTGCTCTGGACTGACCCCGACTGTCCCCGACTGCCCCCGACCGGACCCGCCCCGGAAGCCCCGTCGGTGCCCGGATCCGCCCCGGAGGCGCCCCCCCGCCGGGCCAATTCCGAAATAGCGCCGCACGGCAACCCGTGGCGGCCGTACGGTGGTTGGGGCGGTGCAGATCTTGCCGTGCCATGGGAAGGAGCCGAGGCCATGGAGCGTGGGATCCCGGACGGCGAGCCGGTGGCGGACGGCGGTGTGTCCGGCCGCGTGCCCCTTGCCGTGGTCGTCGTCGACGCAGGCGGCCTGGTCTCCCACTGGAGCACCGGCGCGCGGCGCCTGTTCGGGCACACCAAGGAGGAGGCCGTGGGCCGCCCGGCGGGCGACCCCGGCAGTTCCCTGGACGGCGGCATCTCCTACCCCGCGGCGGGCCGCGCCCGCCTGACCGTCTCGGCGCACGCGCCGGAGCGCATCGACGTCCTGTGGTGGGCCTACCCGCTCGTCGGGCCCGGCCCGGAGCGGCTGCTCGTGCTCGCCGCCGACGCCGCCCGTCTCGCCGCCTCCGGCGACCCGGACGGCGGTCGGGTGGATCACGTGGAGCGCATAGCGCCCGGCTTCGCGCTGCACACGGACTTCCCCGGGGCGGACGAGCTCGCCGGCCGTCTCCCGGAGATCCTGCCGAGCATGAGCGTCGGCGAGAGCGCCCGCATCGTCGCCCAGGTCCTCGAACTGGGCTATCCGGTCCTGGAGTTCAGCCAGCACGACCGCGTGCCCGTCACACCCGACTGGGGCGTGCCCCGCCGCGCCGAGCGCCAGGCCCGCAGGCGGCGCGCCGAAGCGGCGGCCGCCGCCGGGCTCACCCCCGCGCCCGGAGCCCCGGAGGACGACGCCGAGGACCTCGAATACGCGGCGGTGCGCGAACGTCTGGAGTTCCTCAACGAAGTGAGCGGGCGCATCGGGTCCTCGCTCGACCTGTCCCGGACCATCCAGGAGGTCAGCAGGGCCGTCGTGCCGCGCTTCACGGACGTCGCCGGCACGTACCTGCGCGAACAGGTCGTCGCGGGCGAGGGCTTCCCCGAAGGCGCGCCCGACGAGACCACGCTGTGGCACCGCGTCGCCGTCGAGCACACGGACGAGCCCGGCCGCTGGGACGACGTCGTGCCCGTCGGCGAGTCCATGCCGTTCCCCGCGCACACCCCGTTCTTCCAGTGCATGACGTCGGGCGAGCCCGTCCTCGTACCGCGCATCACCGAGGAGATGGGCAACGCCATCGCCTCACAGTTCGAGAAGCGCGACATCCGGCCGCTGATCAACCACCGCTCGATGCTGGTCGTGCCCCTGAAGGCACGCAATGTCGTCCTCGGCTTCATGATCCTGCTGCGCCACCGGGAGCGGCCCGTCTTCAACGACATGGACCGCGTCACCGGAGCCGAACTGGCCGCCCGCGCGGGCCTCGTCCTGGACAACGCCCGCATGTACACGTACCAGGAGTCGGTCGCCGACACCCTCCAGGACAGCATGCTGCCGCACATCCAGCCCCGCATGTCCGGCTGCGACATCGCGACCCGCTATCTGCCCGGCACCCTGCTCGGCCGGGTCGGCGGTGACTGGTTCGACTCGGTGAAACTGCCGGGCGCGCGCACCGCGCTGGTCGTCGGCGACGTCATGGGGCACGGCCTGAACTCGGCCGCGATGATGGGCCAGTTGCGCACGGCCGTGCAGACCATGGCCGCCCTCGACCTGCCGCCCGCCCAGCTCCTGCGCAACCTCGACGACCTCGCGCAGCGGCTCGGCGAGCACTATCTGGCCACCTGCTTGTACGCGGTGTACGACCCGATCGCAGGCGAACTGCACCTGGCCAACGCGGGCCACATCCCACCGGTCCTGGTGCGCGCCCTGGACGGCCGCAGCGAACTGCTCGACCTGCCCACCGGGGCGCCCATAGGAGTCGGCGGCGTGCCGTTCGAGTCCGTGCGGGTGCGGGTCGAGCCCGGCGACCGCCTGCTGATGTGCACCGACGGTCTGGTCGAGGTGCGCGGCGAGGACATCGGCGTGGGCCTCGCCACGCTCGTCGAGTCGGCGGCCCACCCCGCCGCCTCCATGGACGACGCCTGCGACACGATCATCCGTGCCCTCGCCGCGACGTTCTCGGAGGCGGGCCGCGGCGGCCGCAAGGACGACGTCGCCCTGCTGATGGCCCGGCTGAACGGCGTGTCCTCCGCGGACGTCGGCCACTGGCGGCTCGCGCCGGACCCCAGTGAGGTCAGCAGGGCCCGCGACCTGGTCCGGTCCCAACTGCGCGACTGGGGCCTGGACGCCGTCACGGACAGCGCCGTGCTCCTGGTCAGCGAACTCGTCACCAACGCCGTACGCCACGCGCGCGGCGGCCGCATCGGGCTGCGCCTGGTCCGCTCCGGGCGGCTGCTGTGCGAGGTCGAGGACGACGACGCGGCGCTGCCGACGCTGCTCAGCGCCGGACCCGGCGACGAGTTCGGGCGCGGCCTGCGCATCGTCACCAGCCTCGCCGCGGAGTGGGGCACGAGCCGGACGAGCGCGGGCAAGACCGTGTGGTTCGAGCTGCCCCTGCCCCGGTAGGCACGCGCCACGGGGGGCGGTCCGGGCGCACGCCGGGGGAACACGGATCGAAAGCGCCGTGAAGGTACGTGCGTGTGGCTTGTCGGGCGCCCCCGTGAGCGGTAGACCGATCTTGTCGCCGGCTTCGGCGGCGCCGGTCGCACCCTGGGGAGCTTGGCATGGGCGTCACTAGTCGGTACCAGGAGGCATGGGAGGGCTTCTGGAGCGAGGCACCGCGGGAGCCGGGCGCCGTGTTCTGGGACTCCGAGCCCGCTCTCACCGCGGGCCTCCATCTGGCCCTGTTCGAGCCGCACTTGACCGCGCCCGGCCTCGCCCTGGTGGACCTCGGCTGCGGCAACGGCACCCAGACCCGCTTCCTCGCCGACCGCTTCCCGCGCGTCCTCGGCGTCGACGTGTCGGCCGCCGCCCTCGCCCACGCCCGGGCCGCGGACCCGGCGGGCCAGGCCGAGTTCCGGCAGCTCGACGCGGCCGAGAAGAGCGAGGCCGAGCAACTCCACGCGGAACTCGGCGATGTGAACGTGTACATGCGCGGGGTGCTGCACCAGTGCGAGGCCGGGGACCGGCAGCCGCTCCTCGACTCCATCGCGGCGCTGCTCGGCGAGCGCGGGCGGGCCTTCGTCGTCGAGCCGGCCGAGGCGGCCGGGCCGGTCCTGCGCGGCCTGGCGCAGGGCGCCGACGGTCCGCCGCCCAAGCTGGCCCCCGTCTTCGCGCACGGCCTCGCACCGGGCGAGGTGGCCGACGCCGCCGTGCCGGAATTCGTCCGGTCGGCGGGCCTGGACGTGCTGGCGAGCGGCACGCTGCCGCTGGCCACGACCGAGTACACCGCCGACGGGACCCGCATCGAACTGCCGTCGAACTGGCTGGTCGTGGGGCGTCCCGAGTGACGGGACTGGTCTAGGCCAGTGAGAGTTATCCACAGCCCTGGCACGGGGTCGGCGCGAACGCGTACGGTTTCGAGGCATGAAGATCCTGATCAGCGCCGACATGGAGGGCGCCACGGGCGTGACCTGGCCCGCCGATGTGCTGCCGGGCACGCCGCAGTGGGAGCGGTGCCGGTCACTGTTCACCTCGGACGTGAACGCCGCCGTGCTCGGCTTCTTCGACGGCGGGGCCGACGAGGTGCTCATCAACGAGGCGCACTGGACCATGCGCAATCTGCTCCTCGAGCAGCTCGACGAGCGGGCCGAGATGCTCACCGGCAGGCACAAGTCCCTGTCCATGATCGAAGGCGTCCAGCACGGTGACGTGGACGGCATCGCCTTCGTCGGCTATCACGCGGGCGCGGGCATGGAAGGAGTCCTCGCGCACACCTATCTGGCCAACCAGATCACCGGCGTGTGGGTCAACGGCACCCGCGCCAGCGAGGGCCTGCTGAACTCCCACGTCGTCGCGGAGTACGGCGTCCCGGTGGTCCTCGTCACCGGCGACGACCTGGCCTGCGAGGACGCCCTCGGCTATGCCCCGGGCGCGCTGAAGGTGGCCGTCAAGGACCATGTGTCGCGGTACGCGGCGGTGTGCCGCACACCGGCCCGCACCGCGGCCGACATCCGGGCCGCCGCCAAGGCCGCCGCGGCCCTCGCCGTCCGGCACGATCCGGTGGCCGGCGGCCCGTTCACCGTGGAGGTCGAGTTCGACGCGGAACACCTGTCGATGGCGGTGACGGTTGTTCCGGGAGTGCGGCGCGTGGCGGAGCGGAAGGTCGCCTACACGAGCGACACCATGTACGAAGGCATCCGCACGTTCAAGGCGGTCACCACGATCGCCTCCGCCGCTGTCGAGGAGCAGTATGGCTGACCAGGTCGACCCCCAAGCACTGGACGAGGTCGTCCGGTTCACCTCCGAACTCATCCGCATCGACACCACCAACCGCGGCGACGACGACTGCCGCGAGCGCCCCGCCGCCGAGTACGCCGCGGAACAGCTCGCCGGCGCCGGCCTGGAGCCCACCCTCCTGGAGCGCAGCCCGGGCCGCACCAACGTCGTCGCCCGCATCGAGGGCACCGATCCCGGCGCGGAGGCCCTGCTGGTCCACGGCCATCTGGACGTCGTCCCGGCCGAGGCGGCCGACTGGCAGGTGCACCCCTTCTCCGGCGAGATCCGCGACGGCGTCGTGTGGGGGCGCGGCGCCATCGACATGAAGAACATGGACGCGATGATCCTCGCGGTCGTCCGGAACTGGCGGCGGGCGGGCGTCCGGCCGCGCCGGGACATCGTGATCGCGTTCACCGCCGACGAGGAGGCCAGCGCCCTGGACGGCTCCGGGTTCCTGGCCGACCGGCACGCGGCGCTGTTCGAGGGCTGCACGGAAGGCATCAGCGAATCCGGCGCGTTCACCTTCCACGACGGCCGGGGCAACCAGCTCTATCCGATCGCGGCGGGCGAGCGCGGCACCGGCTGGCTCAAGCTCACCGCGCGCGGCACGGCGGGCCACGGCTCCAAGGTGAACCGCGACAACGCGGTCAGCAGGCTCGCCGCGGCCGTCACCCGCATCGGGGAGCACCACTGGCCGGTGCGGCTCACCCCCACGGTGCGGGCGGCCCTCGTCGAACTCGCCGAGCTGTACGGCCTGGAGGCCGACCCGGACGCGCCCGGATTCGACGTCGACGCCTTCATGGAGAAGCTCGGCCCCACCGCCGCCCTGGTCGAGCCCACGGTCCGCAACAGCGCCAACCCGACCATGCTCCAGTCCGGGTACAAGGTCAATGTGATCCCGGGCGAGGCCACCGCCTATGTGGACGGCAGATATCTGCCCGGCGGCGAGGAAGAGTTCCGCACCACCCTTGACCGGCTCACCGGACCGGACGTCGACTGGGAGTTCCACCACCGGGAGGTGGCGCTGCAGGCGCCGGTGGACACGCCCACGTTCGCCAGGATGCGGGCGGCCGTCCAGGAGTTCGCGCCGGAGGGCCGCGTCGTTCCGTACTGCATGTCGGGAGGAACGGACGCCAAGCAGTTCTCGAGGCTCGGCATCCGCGGCTACGGCTTCTCGCCGCTGCGGACGCCCGAGGGCTTCGACTACCAGGCCCTCTTCCACGGAGTGGACGAGCGGGTGCCGGTCGAGGCGCTGCACTTCGGCACCCGGGTGCTCGACCGCTTTCTGCGCACGGCCTGACCGACCTTTGGGGGAGATGAACGACATGGCGCAGACCAAGCCGTACGGCTCATGGCTGTCCCCGATCGACGCGGCGCTCGCCGCGGCGCACGACGGCAGCCCCGCGTTCGTCGGCTTCGTGGGGGACGAGGCGTGGTGGACGGAGCCGCGCCCCACCGAGGGCGGCCGGCGGGCCCTGGTGCGGCGGCGCGCGGGCGGCCGCGAGGAGCCGGTGCTGCCCGCGCCCTGGAACGTCCGCAACCGCGTCATCGAGTACGGCGGCCGGCCCTGGGCCGCGGCCGCGCGCCCCGGTGACCCGCGCGGGCCGCTCCTGGTGTTCGCGGACTACGCCGACCAGCGGCTGTACGCGTACGAGCCGGACGTCCCCGAGGCCGAGCCCAGACCGCTCACGCCCCTGTCCGGCGTCGGCGGCGGGCTGCGCTGGGCGGACCCGCGCGTGCACCTGGACCGGGGCGAGGTGTGGTGCGTCCTGGAGGAGTTCACCGGCGAGGGGCCCACGGACGTGCGGCGTGTGGTGGCCGCGGTGCCGCTCGACGGCTCGGCCGCCGAGGACCGCGCCGCCGTGCGGGAGTTGTCCGACGGGCGGCACCGCTTCGTCACCGGACCGCGGCTCTCGCCCGACGGCGCGAAGACCGCCTGGCTCGGCTGGGACCACCCGCGGATGCCGTGGGACGGCACGGAGCTGATGGTCGCCGACGTCCGCGCGGACGGCACCTTCGACGGTGCCCGCGTCTTCGCGGGCGGACCCGAGGAGTCGATCGTCCAGGCCGACTGGGCGCCGGACGGGCGGCTGCTGTTCGTGAGCGACCGCACCGGCTGGTGGAATCTGTACCGGGCGGCGCCCGACGGCGCGGCGGTCGCGCTCTGCCCGCGAGAGGAGGAGTTCGGCGGACCCCTGTGGCAGCTCGGCCTCAGCTGGTTCGCGCCCCTGGAGAGCGGTCTGATCGCCGTCGTGCACGGCACCGGCGCCACCGCGCTCGGCATCCTCGACCCGGAGACCGGCGAGGTCGTCGACGCCGCGGGCCCCTGGTCGGAGTGGTCGGCGTCCCTCGCCGTCAGCGGCACCCGCGTCGCCGGCATCGCCGCCAGCCCCCGCAGCGCCTACGAGGTCGTGGAGCTGGACACCCGCACCGGCCGCGCCCGCGTCATCGGAGCCGCGCACGACGACCCGGTGGACCCCACGTACTATCCGGAACCCCAGATCCGCACCTTCCTGGGCCCCGCCGGACGCGAGATCCACGCCCACATCTATCCGCCGCACCACCCCGGCCACATCGCCCCCGGCGACGAACTGCCGCCGTACGTGGTGTGGGCGCACGGCGGCCCCACCTCCCGCGCCCCCCTCGTCCTCGACCTGGCGATCGCCTACTTCACCTCGCGCGGCATCGGCGTCGCGGAGGTCAACTACGGCGGCTCGACGGGGTACGGCCGCGCCTACCGCGACCGGCTGCGGGAGCAGTGGGGCGTCGTCGACGTCGAGGACTGCGCGGCCGTGGCGCTCGCGCTCGCCGACGAGGGCACCGCCGACCGCGCGCGGCTCGCGATCCGCGGCGGCAGCGCGGGCGGCTGGACCACGGCGGCCTCACTGACCACAACGGATGTGTACGCCTGCGGCACGATCCTCTACCCCGTCCTCGACCTCGGCTCCTGGCAGGACGGGGAGACCCACGACTTCGAGTCGCGCTATCTGGAGACGCTGGTGGGGCCCTACGCGGAGGTGCCCGGCCGGTACGAGGAGCGGTCGCCCGCGCGGCACGCCGAGCGCATCACCGCGCCGTTCCTGCTGCTCCAGGGCCTCGACGACGTGATCTGTCCGCCCGCGCAGTGCGAGCGCCTCCTGGAGCGGATGGAGCGGCGCGGGGTGCCGCACGCGTACATCGCCTTCGAGGGCGAGGGGCACGGGTTCCGGCGCGCGGACACGATGATCAGGGTCCTCGAGGCCGAACTGTCCCTGTACGCGCAGGTGTTCCGGCTGGAACCGGCGGGCGGCACGCCGACGCTGGAGCTGGCCAAGTGAGCCGGCCCGCCGCTGCCCCCGACTCCGTCCCGCCGCTGGTCCGGCCGCCGCGGCTGGTGCCCGGGTCACGCGTCGCGGTCGTCGCGCCCAGCGGACCCGTGCCCGAGGAGCGCCTCGAAGCGGGCCTCGACGTCCTGCGCGGCTGGGACCTCGACCCCGTCGCCGCACCCCATGTGCTCGACCGGCACCGGGAGTTCGACTACCTCGCCGGCGCGGACGCGGACCGCGCGCGGGACCTGGAGCGGGCCTGGTGCGACCCGTCCGTGTCGGCGGTGTTCTGCGCGCGCGGCGGCTATGGCGCCGCGCGGATGGTGGAGCTCCTCGACTGGGACGCCATGCGGGCCGCGGGACCCAAGGTGTTCCTCGGGTTCAGCGACATCACCACGCTGCACGAGGCGTTCGCGCGGCGCCTGGGGCTCGTGACGCTGCACGGGCCGATGGTTGCCGGGGCCGACTTCCTCAAGAACGCCCGGGCCCAGGAGCAGTTGCGCCTGACGCTCTTCGAGCCGGAGGCGGTGCGGGTCATCGCCTCGCCCGGGCGGGCGCTCGTGGGCGGCCGGGCCCGCGGGGTCACCCTCGGCGGCTGCCTGTCCCTGCTGTCGGCGGACGTGGGAGTGCCCGGGGCGCGGGCGTCCGCCCGGGGCGGGCTGCTGTTCCTGGAGGACACGGGGGAGGAGACGTACCGGCTCGACCGCTTCCTGACACAGCTCCTGCGGGCGGGGTGGCTGGACGGGGTGGCGGGCGTCGCGCTCGGCTCCTGGGAGGACTGCGATCCCTACGACGCCGTGCGCGCGGTGCTGCTGGACCGTCTCGGCGGGCTCGGCGTGCCGATCGTGGAAGAGTTCGGGTTCGGCCACTGCGACGGCGCGCTGACCGTGCCGTTCGGGATACCGGGCGAACTGGACGCGGACGCGGGGGCGTTGCGGCTCGACGCGCCCGCGCTGGCGGCGAGCGCGGGTTGACCCGCCGGGCGGGGTCGCGGTTCGTCCGGCGGGCTGGTCTCGCGGTGCCCGCGGTGCCCGCGGCGGTCGTCCGGAGCTGATGGGGCTGCGCCCCTTTCCCCCTTTTCGCCGCTCCGCGGCTCGTCCTCAAACGCCGGACGGGCTCGTCCTCAAACGCCGGACGGGCTCTGTGGCCGCTGGGCGGGCTTCTCTGTGCCGCCGGGCGCGCCCCTCACCCGGATGGCCCACCCCGCCCCACTCCTGGGCGGCGCCCACCGCGCGGGATCCCGCACCGGTGCCCATCCTGGACCCGGGGGAGTCGTCTGCCGGTCGGGCGACCCACCGACGGAACGGGACGGAACGGAAGGGTCCACACATGAGCCCCAAGAGCTCCACGGGCGGCCAGCAGAGCCCCTCGAAGGGCGGCGTGGGTGCGCTGATGACGCCCGGCCGGGTGGCCGTCGCGGTGATCGCCCTCCTCACGCTCGTCTTCATCTTCGAGAACACCCGCAACACCAAGATCCGGCTGCTGATCCCGGAAGTCACCATGCCGCTGTGGATGGCGCTGCTCGGCACGGGCCTCATCGGCGCCCTGTGCGGGGCGTTCTTCGTCGGCCGGCGCAGGTGAGCACGGGGTAGCGTGGCCGGATGCTGCGCCCCCACCACACCCCCCTGGCCGTCGGCCCCCGCGTGGGCATACGCGGCTACACCCAGGCCGACGCCGCCGAGTTCACCGCACGGGCGCTGGAGAGCCGCGAGCTGCACCGCCCCTGGCTCTTCCCGCCGACCACGGACGACAGGTACGCGGTGTACGCGCGGACGCTGACCGAGGACCCGGCCAAGGCCGGATTCCTCGTCTACGAGCGGTCGGACGGCGCCCTGGCGGGCTTCATCAACATCAACAACATCGTCGAGGGCGGCTTCCGCAGCGGGGCACTCGGCTACGGCGCCTTCGCGCACGCCGCCGGGCGCGGACTCATGACCGAGGGCCTCGCGCTCGTCGTGCGGTACGCGTTCGGGGAGCTGCGGCTGCACCGCCTGGAGATCAACGTCCAGCCCGGCAACACCGCGTCCATCGCGCTCGCCCGCCGCGCCGGCTTCCGCCTCGAAGGCTTCTCGCCCGACTTCCTCTTCATCGACGGCGGCTGGCGCGACCACCAACGGTGGGCCCTCACCGCCGAGATGACGCGTGCGCGAGAGGGCGCGGGGAAGCTGGCAGGCCCGGGCCGTTGAACGGAACCGGCCGTTGAACAAGCCGCCCGCCGTCGCGCAGGATGGCGGCATGCGGAACATCGTGATCATCGACGCCCCCTCCAACCTGGGCCTGCGCCCGCCCGCCCCCGGCACCGTGCCCGGCTGCTACAAGCTCGCGGGCGCACTGCGCGAACGCGGCATCGTGCGGCGCCTGAACGCCTTCGAGGGCGGCGTCGTGGTGCCGCCGCGCTACGACCGCGGCGACTGGCAGGAGGGCGACGGCGTCTTCAACGCGGCCGCCATCGCCGCCTACACGCCGAAGCTCGCCGACCGGATCGAGCGGCATGTGCGCGCCGGTGACCTGCCCGTCGTCCTCGGCGGCGACTGTTCCATCCAGCTCGGCGCGTCCCTGGCGCTGCGCCGCGTCGGACGGTACGGACTCGCGGCCGTCGACGCCTCCGCGGACTTCCGGCACCCCGGCAACTCGGACCGCGTCGGCGCCGCGGGCGGCGAGGAGCTGGCCCTCGCCACCGGCCGCGGCCAGCGCGACCTCACCGACATCGAGGGCCTGCGCCCCTATCTGCGCGACGAGGACGTGCGGCTCTTCGGCATGCGGGACGAGGACGAGGACCGGGCCGAGCTCGGCGAGCTGCGGATACCGACCGTCACGGTCGGCGAGCTGCGCCAGTGGGGCGCCGAGGACGTGGCCCGCTCGGCCGTCACCGGCCTGGAGAACACCGCCCTCGACGGCTTCTGGGTGCACCTCGACGCCGACGTGCTCGACCCCGCCGTGATGCCGGCCGTCGACAGCCCCGACGCCGACGGCCTGCACCCCGACGAACTCCTCGCGCTGCTGCGCCCGCTGGTGCGCTCGCCGCGCTGCGCCGGGCTCAACGTCACCATCTACGACCCCGACCTCGACCCGGACGGCACCGCGGGCGACGTGCTCACCGACGTGATTGTGGCGGCCTTCACGGAATCCTGACCGACAAAGGCCCTGGCCGGGTCGGCGCCGAGCGTGTTCCATGGTCATCGGGGGTGCATCGGCGCGTGCGCGGCGTCCCCGAACCGAGGGCCCGACCGAGGACCCGAACCGAGGAGGACGCCTTGGCGACGACCGTGCGACGCGACGTACTGACCCTGCCGGCGGCCGAGTTGGGGCCGGACAACCCGCTGCCGCCGCTCCGGCCGCTCGACGAGGCGCACCGGCTCGACGACCGGGACCTGCGGGGCCTGCCGCGCGACATGGCGCGCCAGCTCGCGTACGAGCCGCTGCGGTCGGTGCTGCCCGCGCGCATCCGCGACGGCTACGGCCGCGCACGCACCCCGACCGTCTTCGAGACGATCGTCATCGAGAACGAACGGCTGCGGGTCACCGTCCTGCCCGGCCTCGGCGGCCGGATCCACTCCCTCTTCCACAAGCCCACGGACCGCGAACTGCTCTACCGGAACCCGGTGTTCCAGCCCGCCGACTTCGCGCTCAACGGCGCCTGGTACTCCGGTGGCGTCGAGTGGAACATCGGCGCCACCGGCCACACCACGCTGTCCTGCGCACCCCTGCACGCGGCGCGCGTGACCGCGCCCGACGGCGGCGAGATGGTGCGCCTGTGGGAGTGGGAGCGGCTGCGCGACACCCCGTTCCAGGTCGACCTGTGGCTGCCGGAGGACTCCGACTTCCTGCATGTCGGCGTACGCGTACGCAATCCGCACGAGAAGCCGGTGCCCGTCTACTGGTGGTCCAACATCGCCGTTCCGGAGGAGCGCCGGGTGCTCGTCCCGGCCGACGAGGCATGGCACTTCGGGTACGCGCGTACGCTGCGGAAGGTGCCGGTGCCCGAGTACGACGGGGCCGACCGCACGTACCCGCTGCGCGGCGAGTTCGCCGCCGACTACTTCTACGACCTGCCCGACGGGGCGCGCCGCTGGATCGCGGCCGTCGACGCGGACGGGCACGGCCTCGTGCAGACATCGACGGCGCCGCTGCGCGGCCGCAAACTCTTCGTCTGGGGGACGGCCCCCGGCGGCCGGCGCTGGCAGGAGTGGCTGACCGAGCCCGGCACGGGCGGCTACGCCGAGATCCAGGCCGGGCTCGCGCGCACCCAGCTGGAGCACGTACGGCTCGACCCGGAGAGCGAGTTCGCGTGGCTGGAGTCGTACGGCCCGCTCGTCACGGACCCGGACGTGGCGCACGGCGGCGACTGGGCGGCCGCGCGCGCCGAGGCGGCGGGGCGGCTCGCCGAGGCGCTGCCGGCGTCGG
>NZ_AOPZ01000332.1 GCF_000414115.1 Streptomyces aurantiacus JA 4570 | reverse complement strand
CCCCCGCCCCCGCCCCCGCCCGCGACCGCGCCTCCGCTGTCCCGACTTGAGGCGCTGCGCGTTCCCTTGGTGCCCTCGGCATCCGCAGCGCTTCCCGCGCCCGGGGCCGCCGCCGCGCTGGGGCGGATCCCCGCGTGGTTCCGCTCGGACACCTTGCCCATCAGGCCCAGGTCCTTCAGGAGGGCGCGCAGGGCCGACGGGTCCGGGGACCTGTGCCAGTATCCGCTCATCGTCTCCGGGTCCGTCGTCGTGTGGATCCATGTCGACGCGTCCTTGGTGGCCGACGGCTCGGGATACACCCGGTCCACGCGCCACGGGTGCACGTCGTGCGCCAGCCAGGTCACGTTGATCTGGCGGGTGGCGCCCAGACTCAGGCCGGGCGGCTGCTCGCTCTCGCCCTCGGTGGTGGGGCCGAGCAGGGTCTCCAACTCCCCGTACGCCGCCTGCCCGTGGTGGAGCGACGCCGTCTCGGCGCTCTCCGGTGAGGTGAGCAGCACGCTCGTGGGACCACCGGCCGCGGCCCCCGGGGCGCAGAGGAGCAGCGTCAGCAGCGCGGCCACCGCCGTCACACCCGCCCCGACCAGCCGCCGGGCCCCGCGCTCCACCCCTCGCCCTGCCCCTTTTGCCCCTCGCCCTGCCCTTCGCCCTGCCCTTCGCCCTGCCTCTCGCATGTCGGCCCCCTGCTGCTCTCCGGCACGGCCCCTCCGTACCGGTTCACTTCTGGTACACCGGCCGAGCCCCGCAGGTTCCCCTCCATAGCTCACCTGTCCGAGCTAATCCGGCACCGACTCCGCGATGGCCGTCGCCCGCGCCTTCGACCCCACGCCCTCCAGCCGCAGCGTCAGCTCCCGTTCGTCCGTCCACAGCAGCGTCGGGCCCGCGGGGCGCACCGTGCGCTTCCAGCTGTCGCCGCCGGAGGCGTCCCGCATCCACAGTTCGAGGCGGTGGGGGCGGGCGAACCACAGGCCCGTGCCCCCGGCGAGGTCGAGCCGCTCGGGCATGCCGGGCACCAGCTTGGTGTAGCCGGGGTCGAGCGGGGCCGGGAACTCGTCGAGCCGCACCGTCCCCCCGCCCTCGCGCCAGCACAGCGTGACCAGGAAGCGCCCGGACGGCTCACGCGTCACCGCCGCCGCGTCCGGCTCGCCGAGCGCCGTCGGCACGACGGGCCGGAACCCGGCCTCCCGCGCGGCCCGCGCGAGCGACACCTGGTGCTCGCCGCACCCGGGCGTGCGCGCCCCGGACGGGGGCGGCGACGGGTCGTACCGCACCTCGACTCCGCCGAAGTCGAACCATTCGAAGACCGCGGCCCGCACGGGAGGCGTCAGCGCGAGGACGGTCAGCAGGCCGCACAGGGATGCGACGAGGGCACGCCACCGCGCCCGCAGGCCGCGCCGCACGCGCCGCAGCGCCAGCCGCAGCCGCTCGCCCGCTCCGGCCTGCTCCGCCACCGGGGCCGGGACGCCCTCGGCCACTATCTGCGCGAGCACCCGCTCCACCATCGTCTCGCCGCGCTCGGGCCGGTCCAGGGCCCGTCCCAGCGCCCGCAACTCCTCGGCCAGCAGCTCGTCCCGACCGCCCTGGCCGTCCCGACCGTCCTGGCCGTCCCCGTCCGACACGTCTCTCACCTCCCCTCACCTCCCTCCGGGAGCCGTTGATCCGGAAGCAGTCGTTCCAGCTTGCGCAGGGCGCGGTTCAGCCGGGACTTGACCGTGCCCCTGGGCCAGCCGAGGGCCTCCGCCGTCTCCGCCTCGTCCAGCTCCAGCAGATAGCGGTACGTCACGACACGGCGGTGGTCCTCGCCCAAGTGGTCCAGGGCGGCGAGGAGCGCGGCGCGGCGCTCGCGTTCCACGGCCGCGACGGCCGGGTCCGCCGAGGCCGGTATCAGCGGCTCCGCCTCCGTCAGCGCGGCCTCGCGGCCCGCCGCGGAGCGGTGCCGCGCCGCCGAACGCACTGTGTTCCTCGTCTCATTGGCGACGATCGACAGCAGCCACGGCTTGAACGCCGAGCCGTCCCGGAACCGGCCGAGCGCGCGATACGCCTTGAAGAAGGACTGCTGCACCACGTCCTCCGCGTCCGCCCCCGCGCCCAGCGCCGCCGCCGCGCGCAGCGCCACGCCGGTGAAGGCGCGCACCAGCTCGGCATACGCCTCGGCCTCGCCGGCGCGCACGCGCGCGATCACCGCCGCCTCGTCGACGCCGATACCGGCCCCCTCCAGCGCCCGCCCCGCCGCGTGTCCCGGAGCCTCCTCCAGAGCTTCCCCCCGTGCACTCACACTCTTGGTACACCGCCCGGACCGAATCGGTTCCCACCCGTCACGCACCAGTTCCCGACCAACGGGCGGCACCTGAGAGAATGCTGAGCATGGCTTCTGAACGTCCCCGCTCGCTCCCCGGTGACCGCCCGCGCGTGCTCTCCGGGATCCAGCCCACCGCAGGCTCGTTCCACCTGGGCAACTACCTCGGCGCGGTGCGCCAGTGGGTGGCCCTCCAGGAGTCCCACGACGCCTTCTACATGGTCGTGGACCTGCACGCGATCACGATCCCGCAGGACCCGGCCGAGCTGCGCGCGAACACCCGCCTGGCCGCCGCCCAGCTCCTCGCCGCGGGCCTCGACCCGGAGCGCTGCACGCTGTTCGTCCAGAGCCACGTCCCCGAGCACGCCCAGCTCGCCTGGGTCATGAACTGCCTCACCGGCTTCGGCGAGGCGTCCCGCATGACCCAGTTCAAGGACAAGTCGGCCAAGCAGGGCGCCGACCGCGCCTCCGTCGGCCTGTTCACGTACCCCGTGCTCCAGGTCGCCGACATCCTGCTCTACCAGGCCAACGAGGTGCCGGTCGGCGAGGACCAGCGCCAGCACATCGAGCTCACCCGTGACCTGGCCGAGCGTTTCAACGGCCGCTTCGGCGAGACGTTCACCGTCCCGGCGCCGCACATCCTCAAGGAGGTCGCGAAGATCTACGACCTCCAGGACCCGGCGATCAAGATGAGCAAGTCGGCCTCCACGCCGAAGGGCCTCATCAACCTCCTCGACGAGCCCAAGGCCACCGCCAAGAAGGTGAAGAGCGCCGTCACCGACACCGACACGGTGATCAAGTACGACACCGTGAACAAGCCGGGCGTCAGCAACCTGCTCTCCATCTACTCGACGCTCACCGGCGCGGGTATCGCGGAACTGGAGCAGAAGTACGCCGGCAAGGGCTACGGTGCGCTGAAGACCGACCTCGCCGAGGTCATGGTCGAGTTCGTGACCCCCTTCCGGGACCGCACCCAGGAATATCTGGACGACCCGGAGACGCTGGACTCGATCCTGGCCAAGGGCGCGGAGAAGGCGCGCGCCGTCGCGGCGGAGACCCTGGCCCAGGCGTACGACAAGGTGGGCTTCCTGCCCGCCAAGCACTGAGTTCCACCCCGGGCCGCCCGGCCGAGACCCACCCCGGGCCCGCCCGACCGAGCACCACCCCGCCGGGCGCCACGGCGGAGCCCCCTGCCCACCAACGCGACGACAGGAGTACGACGTGGGGACCGTAACGATCGGTGTGTCGATCGCGGTCCCGGAGCCACACGGCAGCCTGCTCCAGGAGCTGCGCGCCGGCTTCGGGGACCCTGCCGCACACGGCATCCCCACGCACGTCACGCTGCTGCCGCCGACCGAGGTGGAGTCGGGGGCGCTCCCCGCGATCGAGCAGCACCTGTCCGCCGTCGCCGCCGCCGGGCGGCCGTTCCCGATGCGGCTCTCCGGGACCGGCACGTTCCGTCCGCTGTCGCCCGTCGTCTTCGTCCAGGTCGTCGAGGGCGGCTCGGCCTGCTCCTGGCTCCAGGAGCGGGTCCGCGACACCTCCGGGCCGCTCGTGCGCGAACTGCAGTTCCCGTACCACCCGCACGTCACCGTCGCGCACGGCATCGAGGACGAGGCCATGGACCGGGCGTACGAGGAGCTCTCGGAGTACGAGGCCGAGTGGCCGTGCACCGGCTTCGCGCTGTACGAGCAGGGCGCCGACGGCGTCTGGCGCAAGCTGCGCGAATTCGCCTTCGGCGGCTCCACCGTGCCCCCGCAGGCATCCGCCCCGGCCGCGCGGGGTACGCTGCCCGCCCGCTGACCCAGCGGGCCTCGGGAGGACCCGAGGGTGCCGGACGGGGGCCGCAGTGAGGGCGTACAGAGCCGTGGTGAGCGCGGTCGTCGGGATGGTGCTCCTGGCCGGGTGCGCGGGGGAGGGCGGCGGTTCGGCGGGCGACGCGGACGGCTCGCGCGCGCCGGGCGCTTCCGGCTCCGCCGAGCGCGGTGCCTGGAAGATCGCGCACATCGACCGGCGGGCCAGGGGCACGGTGGAGGCCGTCGTGGCCGCCGCCCCCGACGACATCTGGGCCGTGGGTGCCGACCAGGGCGCCGGCACGGCCGGGACCGACCCCTACCTGCTGCGCCACGACGGCACCAAATGGCGGCGCACCCCGCTCCCCGCCGCGCTGGGCGGACGCGTCACGCAGCCCCGGCTCGACGCGTCGGGGCCCGACAACGTGTGGCTCCACGGTGTGGCGCCCTCGTCCGGCTCCCGCCTCGCCCGCTGGGACGGCACCCGCTGGCACGCCGTCCCGCGGCCGTCCGTCCAGGGTGCCGTCGGCGACCTCAGGGCCTTCGCGCCCGACGACGTCTGGGCGCTCGTGGGCGACCGGGCCGCCCACTGGGACGGCACCCGCTGGACCGTCACCCCGCTGCCCGCCGTCGCCACCGCGCTCGACGGGACGTCCGGCGACGACGTGTGGGCCGTCGGGTACCGCGACCGCGGGCCCGGCGTGGGCGGCGCCGGGGGCGAGACGACGCAGCCCGCCGCCATGCGCTGGGACGCCCGCGCCCGCGCCTGGAAGCTCACGCCGACGCCCGTCCTCCGCTTCCCCGACCCCGTCCCGCCGGAGGCCGGTGCCTCGCTCACCGAGGTGCTCGCGGTGTCCCGCGACGAGGTGTGGGCGTACGGCACGCACTCGTTCAACCACGGCGAGTCGGAGAGCGAACCGTCCGCGGAGCGCGTCCTGCTCCGCTGGGACGGCGCGCGCTGGCGCGAGCAGCGGGGCGCCGACACCGACCCCTGCCTGTCCCGGCCTCCCGTCGCGCACGACGGCGCGGGCGGCATCCTCTTCGATCGCCACCGTTTCCGCGCCGCCGACGGCTCCTGCCGCAAGGCCCCGTGGCGGCGGCTGCCCGCCACCGGCGAGATCACCGCGGGCGGCAAGCAGCAGCTCTGGTTCGAGCAGGTGGGGCGGGTGCCCGGGACGAAGCGGTTCGTGGGGGCCGGGAAGGTGTACGTAATGCAGAGCGGGAACCCGCTGACGATGCCCGTCGTGGCGGTGTACGAGCCCTGAGTCCGGGTTGTCCGGTGGCCCGGGTCAGACGGGTCGCCCGGTGGCCCGGGTCAGACGGGCAGGCGGCGGAACACCGGGCGCGGCACGTGGCGCAGCGCCGACATCACCACGCGTAGGGCGCCCGGCACCCACACCGTCTCCGAGCGGCGGCGCAGGCCCGTCTCGATGGCCTCCGCCACCGCCTCCGGCGTCGTCGCCATCGGGGCCTCGTCCAGGCCCGCCGTCATCTTCGAGCGTACGAAGCCGGGGCGTACGACCATGACGTGCACGCCGGTGCCGTGCAGGGCGTCGCCCAGGCCCTGCGCGAAGGCGTCCAGGCCCGCCTTGCTGGAGCCGTAGATGAAGTTCGAGCGGCGGGCGCGTTCGCCGGCGACGGAGGAGAGGACGACCAGGGAGCCGTGGCCCTGGGCCTGTAGGGCGCGAGCGCAGATCAGGCCCGCCGAGACCGCTCCCGTGTAGTTCGTCTGGGCCACGCGGACCGCGGCGAGCGGGTCGTCCTCGTCGCGGGCCTGGTCGCCGAGGATGCCGAAGGCCAGCAGGACCATGTCGATGTCGTTGTCGGCGAAGAGGGCGCCGAGGGTGTCGGTGTGGGACTCCGCGTCCAGGGCGTCGAAGGGGACGGTTCTGGCGTCGGCGCCCATGTCGCGGAGGTGGTCCGCCGCCTGTTCCAGGGCGGGGGAGGGGCGGCCTGCCAGCCAGACCTTGCGGGTGCGGCGGGCGACCAGGCGTCGGGCCGTGGCCAGGGCGATTTCGGACGTGCCGCCGAGGATCAGCAGGGACTGGGGGGTGCCGAAGGCGTCTTTCATGGGGGGTCCTTGGGGGTGGGGGTGGGGGTGGGTGGTTCGGTGCGGGTGGTGGCCCTGCGGGGCCTTCCCCAGTCCCGCCCCTTCCCTCAAACGCCGGACGGGCTGAAACTTCTCCGGCCGGGCTGAAACCTCCCCGGACGGGCGGTTTGGCTGAGGTGCCGGCTGCGTCCGGTCGGGCAAGTCAGGGCGGGTGGGTGGGAGAAAACGTCACAGGTTCAAGCGGCGGGAGAGGTCGGAGCGGAACAGGGCGTTCGGGTCCAGTTCCTGGCGGAGGGCGCGGAAGTCGGGGAGGCGGGGGTACATCGCGGTGAGCGTGCCGGGGCGCAGGCGGGAGTCCTTGGCGAGGTAGACGCGGCCGCCCGCCGCGGTGACTTCTTCGTCGAGTTCGTCGAGGAACGGGCCGAGTCCGGGAAGGTTCGCCGGGATGTCGAGGGCGAGCGTCCACCCGGGCACGGGGAACGACAGCCAGCCGGCCCCCGCTTCGCCGAAGCGTTTGAGGACGGCGAGGAAGGACGGGCAGCGCTGCGCGGAGATGCGCCGCACGATACGGCGCAGGGCCTCCTCCTGCCCGTACCCGACGACGAATTGGTACTGCACGAACCCGCCCCGCCCGTACACGCGGTTCCAGTGCGGCACCCCGTCGAGGGGGTGGAAGAAGGCGGAGAGCTTCTGCAGCTCGCCGGTGCGGGAGCGGGGCGCCGTGCGGTACCAGAGCTCGTTGAAGAGGCCGACCGACCGGCGCCCGAGCAGCCCTTCGGGTACGAAGCGGGGCGCGGGCGGCAGTTGGCGCGGCCGGAACGCCAGCGGGGCGGTGCGGGCGCGGGCGGGCAGCGCGGCGAGGGGTGCGTGGTCGCCGCGGGTGAGGACGGCGCGGCCGGTCGCCGCCCCGCGGGCGAGGAGGTCGATCCACGCGACGGAGTAGCGGTAGCGGTGATCGGTCGCGGTGAGCCGGGCCATCAAGTCGTCGAGGTCGGCGGCGCGTTCGGTGTCGACGGCCATCAGGGACGTCTCGACGGGGTGCAGCCGGAGGGTGGCGGAAAGGATCACTCCGGTCAGGCCCATCCCGCCCGCCGTCGCGTCGAAGAGCGGGGTGCCCGGCTCGACGGTGCGCACGGTGCCGTCGGCGGTGAGCAGGTCGAGGGCCAGGACATGGCGGGCGAAGGAGCCCGAGACGTGGTGGTTCTTGCCGTGGATGTCGGCGGCGATGGCCCCACCCACGGTGACGTAGCGGGTGCCGGGCGTCACCGGCACGAACAAGCCGAGCGGCAGCAGGACTTCCATCAGGCGGTGCAGCGAGACGCCCGCGTCGCACACGACGGTGCCCGCGTCGGCGTCGATGGTGTGCACGCGGTCCAGGCCCGTCATGTCGAGGACGGCACCGCCCGCGTTCTGCGCGGCATCCCCGTACGCCCGCCCGAGCCCGCGCGCGATGCCACCGCGCTCCGCGCAGGCGTCGAGCGCGGCCGCCGCCTCCGCGTGCGTACGGGGACGTACGAGACGGGCGGTGCTGGGGGCGGTGCGGCCCCAGCCGGACACGGATACGGACTCGGGCGCTGGGGTGGATGGCATGGCAGCGACCGTATCGCCCTTGAATGGGGGATTTGCTCACCATGATTACCTCCCTCACCGAAATGGGTGATTGAGGGAGTGTCATCAAAGATTGCCGTAATTATTGCAGTTTTAGGTAGAAGAGTCGTTGTGTGATGAAGACGAGGGATGTGGAGTGTTCGGGTAGTAGAGGGCGTTTGCGCGACGCCGACCACCGGCTGCTGTCCGCGCTGCGCGACTGCGGCGCCGATCCGCGCGTGGCCGCGACCGCCCGCGCGCTGTCCTGGAGCGGCGAGCACGGCGCGCTCTGGCTCGCCGCGGGTCTCGCCGGGGCGGCACTCGACCGCGAGCGGCGGGCCGGCT
>NZ_AOPZ01000331.1 GCF_000414115.1 Streptomyces aurantiacus JA 4570 | reverse complement strand
CGAACAGGTCGGCGAGGGCGCCGGGCGGGTCCGTGGCGAGGTCGCAGCGCACGTCGGCGTCCGGGGCGCGGCCGCCGGTGAGCAGCCGCGCGCCCGGCAGGGCGCGCAGCCGCTCGGCGACGTGCCCGCCCAGGTATCCGGTGGAGCCCAGGACGAGAATCCGCACGGGTCCGTCACGCTCCCTTGAGCAGCAGGGAGCGGTGGGTGGTGAACTCCGCGTTGGCGCGGTCGTAGTCGTCCGGGCGGCCGATGTCGAGCCAGTAGCCGTCGAACTCGTAGGCGTGCGGCGGGGTTTCGGACTTCAGCAGGTCGAGGACCAGCTCGTCGAAACCGAGCGGCAGGCCCGGCGTGTAGGAGGCGAGGGTGTCGCGCGAGACGCCGTACACGCCCATCGAGACGCGGTAGTCGATGCTCGGCTTCTCGGTGAAGGCGACCACGCGGCGGGCCTCCGTCGTCAGCACCCCGAAGTCGATGCGGACCTCACGCGCGTACGTCGCGATCGTCAGCGGCGCCTCGGACTCCTCGTGCGTGCGCAGCACGTCCGCGTAGTCCAGATCGGTGAGGACGTCGCCGTTCATGACGAGGAAGTGCTCGGGGAGGCGGTCCATCATCGTCAGGAGCGGGCCCATGGTGCCCAGCGGGCTGTCCTCCGTGGAGTAGCCGACGCGCAGTCCCCAGCGGGAGCCGTTGCCGACATAGGCGCGGATGATGTGGCCGAGGTGGCCGATCGCGATGGTGCAGCTGGTGAAGCCCGCCGCCGACAGCTGGCGGAGCACGATCTCCAGGATCGCGTGCTGGCCGCCGATCGGCACCAGCGGCTTGGGCAGCGAGGTGGTGTACGGCAGGAGCCGGACGCCCTTGCCTCCGGCGAGGATGACTGCGTGCATGAGTGCTCCCCTGTGGGTGAAGTGGTGCGCGGGTAGGTGCGTGAGCGGGGGCGCGGGTGCGCGCCAGGGGCGGTGACGTGTGGTGACGTACCGTCAGATGTTGTAGATACCCGTCTTGTAGCGGGCGAGGTTGGCCGGGTCGCGGAAGAACGTGACGGTGCGGGCGAGCCCCTGCTCCAGGTCGTGCGCGGGCGTCCAGCCGGTGGCGGCGCGCAGCCGGGAGGCGTCCGCGACCAGGCGCATCACCTCGGAGGCCGCGGGCCGGATGCGCCGCTCGTCCTCCGTCACGTCGAGTTCGGCGTCCATCACCTTGCCGATGAGCCGCACCAGGTCCCCGACGGAGATCTCGCCGCCCGTACCGGCGTTGAAGGTGCGCCCCTCCACGGTCGCCGCGGGCGCCGTGCCGACGGCGAGGAACGCCTGCGCGGTGTCCTTGACGAAGGTGAAGTCCCGGGTGGGCCGCAGATCGCCGAGCCTGATGGTGCGCGACCCGGCCGCCACCTGGCCGATCACGGTCGGGATGACCGCGCGCATGGACTGCCGCGGGCCGTAGGTGTTGAACGGCCGCAGCGTCACCACCGGCGTGCCGAAGCTCGCGTGGTAGGAGTCGGCGAGCCGGTCGCCGCCCGCCTTCGAAGCGGCGTACGGGGACTGTGTGTTGATGGGGTGGTCCTCGGTGATCGGCACGGTCCGCGCGGTGCCGTACGTCTCGCTGGTGGAGGTGTGCACCAGGCGCGGGATCTCCAGGTGGCGGACGGCTTCGAGGACGTTGAGGGTGCCGGTGACGTTCGTGTCCACGTAGGAGTGCGGCGCCTGGTACGAGTACGGGATCGCGATGAGCGCGGCCAGGTGGTAGACGGCATCGGCGTCCGCGACCAGCGAGCGCACCGAGCCGGTGTCGCGTACGTCGCCGAGGACCACCTCGACCTGGTCGAGCACGTCGGCGGGCAGCGTCTCCAGCCAGCCGTACGAGGAGAAGGAGTTGTACTGGACCATCGCGCGCACCCGGTGGCCGGTGGCCACCAGGGCCTCCGTGAGGTGCGAGCCGATGAAGCCCTCGGCCCCGGTGACGGCGGCGAGCGGTGCGGAAGTCATGTGATTCTCCTGGCGGTTGAAGGGGTGGTGCCGTGGTGGTCACGGCCGGGCGGGCGCCCGGGCCGGGGTGCGCGTGGTGCGGTCGTACGAGTGGTGCGGTGCCGCTCAGGCGTGGGCCGTCGGCCTGCCCAAGTGGCGTACGGCGGCGGCGAGCAGGGCCGACGCGGCGGCCGTGCACCCGGCGAGCTGGGCCGTCGCGGCCGGGAGCGACGAGACGTGTGGCAGCGCCGTGGCCGTGGCCGCCGCGCCGAGACAGAGCGCGGCCGAGGACCAGGCCACGCCGAATGCCTGGAGGAGCAGAGCCGTCCACAACACCGCGCCGAGCGCGAGGAGTTGGGCGGGCGGTGTGTCGATCAGCGGGGTGCTCGCGGCGATCGGCGCGAGGTAGGCCGCCACGCACACCAGCAGCGCGCGGGCGGCGCGCAGCCGGAAGCCGGCCGGTGAGGCGGAGGCGCGCAGGGCGGCGACGGCGAGCCCCCGGTAGCGGTACAGCAGCCACTCGGCCGGGCCCATGCTCAGCGTCAACACGATGACGGCGTACGGGTCCTGGCGCCCCGCGAGCGTCGCGAGCGTTCCGGCCGCGAGGCCGAACAGGCCGTAGGGCAGCGAGTGCGCGAGCCGGGGCACGGGCCCCGGCGCGGGGTCGGCGCGCAGCGCCGGGCGCAGCGCGTACCAGGCCGCGCCCACCGCGAGCGCCACCGTCAGGGCGGCCAGGCCGGACCGCAGCACGGT
>NZ_AOPZ01000330.1 GCF_000414115.1 Streptomyces aurantiacus JA 4570 | reverse complement strand
GGCGCGGCGGGCGTCCGCGTCGGGCGCGGCGGGCGAGACGGGCGCGGCGGGCGTCGGGGGCAAGGAGCTGGCCGCAGCGTGACCCTGCGTCACGGTGTGCGCGCCCTGTTGGTCGTGGACACGGCATTCGCGGGGCTATCGACCTGATCTGACACCGCTATAGCGCGACGGAACGCGACCGACGCGGGAAAGTTACGGCTCTTCACCCCTTCCGGTGGCGCGATGGACAACCGTCCGTCGCGCCACCGTCATGTCCGCATACGTTCGTCCCGCTGCGAGCCGTCGGTCCAACGGCGGCTCCCTATATGGGAGATCGGGGGTGCACGCGTGCGCATTGGACTGCTTACGGAGGGTGGTTATCCGTATGTGGACGGTGAGGCCAGGCTCTGGTGCGACCGGCTCGTGCGCGGGCTCGGGCAGCACGAGTTCGACGTGTACGCGCTGAGCCGGAGCGAGCGGCAGGAGGCGCGGGGCTGGGTCGAGCTGCCGCCGCAGGTGCGCCGGGTGCGGAGCGCTCCGCTGTGGGGAGCGGGGAGCGGCGGCCGGTTCGGCCTCGGCCGGCGGGTGCGGCGCGGATTCGCCGAGAGTTTCGGTGAGCTGGCGGGGGCCGTGTGTGCCGGGGCGGACGACTCCGGCCAGTTGGCGGACCGTTTCGGCAGCGCTCTGTACGCACTCGCCGATCTCGCCCGCGAGTCGGGTGGGTCGGGCGGGTCCGGCGGCTTGATCGGCGCCCTGCGTTCCGAGTCCGCCGTGCGCGCCCTGGAGGGCGCCTGCCGCGCGCCGGGCGCACCACGGGCCGCGCGCGCCGCCCGGGTGCCCGATCTGCTCGCCGTCGCGGGCGAGTTGGAGCGCGCGCTGCGCCCGCTGTCCCTGGACTGGTACGGGGACGACGAGCTGGGCGCGGCCGACCTCTGCCACGCCACGGCGGGCGGCGCCGCCGCGCTGCCGGGGCTGCTCGCCCGGCATGTCGCGGGGGTGCCGCTGCTGGTCACCGAGTACGGGGTGCAGCTGCGGGCGCACTATCTGGCGGGGGCGGAAGCCGCGAGGGCCCGGGGCGGCGGTGAGCCGGGGCTCGGCGCGCCCGCGCGGGCGCTGCTCGCCTCCTTCCACGCCCGGCTCGCCGCCGAGGTGTACCGCAAAGCCACCGTCATCACCCCGGGCAACGCGCACGCGCGCCGCTGGCAGGAACGGTGCGGCGCCGACCGCGCGAAACTGCGCACGGTCTACCCGGGACTGCCCGCGGGCCGCTTCGGCGAGGTCGGCGAGCGGGAGGACGCGGGGGAGCCCCGGACCCTGATCTGGGTCGGCCGTGTCGAGCCCGCGAAGGACCTCATCTCGCTCCTGCACGCCTTCGCCGAGGTCCGCAAGGAGGAGCCCAAGGCGCGCCTGCGCATCGTCGGCGCGCTCGCGGACGGCCCGGAGGAGGCGGCGTACCTCGACCACTGCCGCGCGCTCGCCGCCCAGCTCTTCCCCGACGAGGCCGACGGCGCGCACGCCGTCGGCGCCAACCCGGTGTCCTTCGAGGAGGTCGGCGGCCCGGAGGTGCCCGATCTCCCGGCCGCGTACGCGGCGGGCGGCGTGGTCGTCCTGTCCAGCGTCGTCGAGGGCTTTCCGATCAGCCTGATCGAGGCGATGCTCTGCGGCCGCGCCACCGTCTCGACCGATGTCGGCGCGGTGGTGGAGGTCATCGGAGGCACCGGTCTGGTGGTCCCGCCGCGCAATCCGCGGGCGCTCGCGCAGGCGTGCGTGGCGCTGCTGCGCGACCCCGAGCGGCGCGTGCGCCTCGGGGCGGCGGCGCGGGCACGAGCGCTCGAACTCTTCACGGTCGAGCAGAACATCACAGCATTTAACGGCATTTACCTGGAGATCGTCTCGCACTGCCCGGTCCGGCGGGAGGCCGTGAACGAAGCGGGCGAGCCGGTCCCGTTCGCCCATCCCGCCGAGGCGTACGTACCGGGCCGGTGGGCGGCTCGGGGCGGGGCGAGTACCGGGGCGGACGGTGCGTCGGGCGCGCCCGCGCCGAGCTGGGCCGCCGCACGCCAACAAGGCGGCGGGCGGCCCGGGCTGGGGCTCGGGCTCAGGGAGGCGCTGTCATGACGGAGTGGCCGGAACGATCGGTGGACGTGCCACGGGCTCCCGGAGGCGCGGGGGGCTGGGACGCGCGGTCGGAGGAGCTGGTGGCCGGAGCGGGAGCGGGAGCCGGAGCCGGAGCCGGAGCGGGAGCCGGAGCCCGCGAAGCCGGAGCGGGAGCCGGGGATGGGGGCGGCGCTGAGGCAAGTCCCGGGGGCGCCGTCACGGAAGCGGCAACTCGGCCACGTACCAGCGAAGTCGCCCCCGAACGCGCCCCCGCCACCCCCCGCCGCGGCCCCGCCGACCCGGTGAAGGCGCTCATGCACCGGCACCGCGACCTGTGCGAGCGCGCCGTCGACCCGCTGGAGATCGCGGCGGGCCTCGAAGCGCACGGAGTCACCGACCGGACGGCCGCGCGGTTCCGGCACCGCGACGTGTTCGCCCTCGCAGAAGAGATGTACGCGCGCGTGCCGCAGGACAGCGCCGAGTGGGACGCCACGGCCGACGCCGCCGGTGACGCACATGGTGAGGCTGCCGTGGCACAAGTCCCGCCGGGCTGGGCGGTATTGGCGCTGCTGCCCGGCGCCGTCTGCGCCCTCGCCGTCGCGGGGCTCGGCCCGGTCGACGGCCCCGCGCGCCACGCGGTGGGCCTCGGCGGCGCGCTCGCCGTGGTGGCGGCCGGATGGGTCGCCCTGCGGTACGGCCCCCTGCG
>NZ_AOPZ01000329.1 GCF_000414115.1 Streptomyces aurantiacus JA 4570 | reverse complement strand
TACACGGACGGTGTGATCACCGGCTGGGGCACCGTCGAGGGCCGCACGGTGTTCGTGTACGCGCACGACTTCCGCATCTTCGGGGGCGCGCTCGGCGAGGCGCACGCCACGAAGATCCACAAGATCATGGACATGGCGATCGCGGCCGGGGCGCCGCTGGTCTCGCTGAACGACGGCGCGGGCGCCCGCATCCAGGAAGGCGTCTCGGCGCTTGCGGGCTACGGCGGCATCTTCCAGCGCAACACCAAGGCGTCGGGCGTCATCCCGCAGATCTCGGTGATGCTCGGCCCGTGCGCGGGCGGCGCCGCCTACAGCCCCGCGCTCACCGACTTCGTGTTCATGGTCCGCGACACCTCGCAGATGTTCATCACCGGACCCGACGTGGTCCGCGCGGTCACCGGCGAGGAGATCTCCCAGAACGCCCTGGGCGGCGCGGACGTGCACGCCCAGACCTCGGGGGTGTGCCACTTCGCCTACGACGACGAGGAGACCTGCCTGGCCGAGGTCCGCTACCTGCTGTCGATGCTGCCCGCCAACAACCGCTGCGCCCCGCCCGCGGCGGCAAGCGACGATCCCCCCCGGCGCCGCTCGCCGGCGCTGCTGGACCTGGTGCCGGCCGACGGCAGCCGCCCCTACGACATGACCCGCGTGATCGCCGAACTCGTCGACGACGGCGACTTCCTGGAGGTCCACGAGCGCTGGGCGCGCAACATCATCTGCGCCCTGGCCCGCCTGGACGGCCACGTGGTGGGCATCGTCGCCAACCAGCCGCAGGCCCTGGCCGGGGTGCTGGACATCGAGGCATCGGAGAAGGCGGCCCGCTTCGTGCAGATGTGCGACGCCTTCAACATCCCCCTGCTCACCCTCCTGGACGTGCCCGGCTTCCTGCCCGGCGTCGAGCAGGAACACGGCGGCATCATCCGCCACGGCGCGAAACTGCTGTACGCCTACTGCAACGCCACCGTGCCGCGGATCTCGCTGATCCTGCGCAAGGCCTACGGCGGCGCCTACATCGTCATGGACTCCCAGTCCACCGGCGCCGACCTCACCTACGCCTGGCCCACCAACGAGATCGCCGTGATGGGCGCCGAGGGCGCAGCCGGCGTCATCTTCCGCCGCCAGATCGCCGCCGCCGAGGACCCCGAGGCCACGCGGGCGGCGCTGGTCAAGGAGTACCGGGCCGAGCTGATGCACCCCTACTACGCCGCCGAACGCGGCCTGGTCGACGACGTCATCGACCCGGCCGGCACCCGCGCCGTGCTGATCGCCTCCCTGGCGATGCTGCGCACCAAACACGCCGACCTGCCCTCGCGCAAACACGGCAACCCACCGCAGTAACCCGACGTGACCACGGGGGAGTAGACACACAGTCAGGAGAAAGATGATGGTGCAGCAGGAGCGTGCCGCGCGCACGCGTCAGTCGCTGATGCGGGCGGCGGCCGAGGCATTCGCCGAGGACGGCTTCGTACCCACCACGCTGAGCACCATCAGCAGACGCGCCGGCGTCAGCAACGGCGCCCTGCACTTCCACTTCGAGAACAAACACGACCTGGCCCGGGCCGTGGAGGCCGCCGCCGCCGACGCCGTCCGCGAGATCACCCGCGCCGCCGAACAGCGCCAGGACAGCGCCCTGCAGCGCCTCATCGACGCCACCCACGCCCTGATGAGCAGCCTGGACGAGGACGCGGTGGTACGGGCCGGCTTCGAGCTGGTGGGCACCGCCCCGCGCCGCGGGACCGACGGCGCCGGCACCGACCTGCGCGGGGAGTGGCAGCGCTGGATCGACGCGGTGCTGCACACCGCCAAGGACAACGGCGAACTCGCCGAGGGCGTCTCGGCCGCCGAAGCCTCCACCGCCGTCGTCGCCGCGACCGTGGGCTTTGAGGTCCTGGGCGTCAAGGACCCCAAGTGGGTCTCCCAGCGCACCCTGAGCCAGTACTGGGAACTGATGCTGCCGCGCCTGGCCGCGCCCGAACAGCTGGCCGCCCTGGTCCCGCACGGCCCCACCGCCCCCGTGCCCGGCCCCGCCTCCCGCCGCTAGCAAAACCGACCACACCCCCCACCCCGGTCCGCCCCGCCCCCGCCCCGCCCCC
>NZ_AOPZ01000328.1 GCF_000414115.1 Streptomyces aurantiacus JA 4570 | reverse complement strand
ACCGCATCATGACCACCCTCGGGCGAACCGATCGCCCACGGCACACCCACATCGTGCGGCCCGGCCGACAGCGAGTTGTTGGCCCCCTTGCGAAACGTGCTGCCGATGGGATGCACCGGCGGCAGATACACCACGTCGAAGCCCATCTTCGCGACCGCGGGCAGCCGCTTCGCCGCCGTACGGAACGTGCCCGACACCGGCGCCACACCCTCGCGCACCACCGCGCCCTCCGAACGCGGGAAGAACTCGTACCACGAGCCGAAGAGGGCTCGCTTCCGGTCCACTCGCAGGGGGAACTCCTCGCTGGAGGAGAGCGGTTCGCGCAGCGGGTGCCGGGCGAGCACGGCGTCCACCTCGGGGGTGAGGGCGGCGGCCAGCCTGGCTGCGGGCGGGCGGGACGGGTCGCGCAGGGCCGCGGCGGCGGCGCGCAGGACCTCG
>NZ_AOPZ01000327.1 GCF_000414115.1 Streptomyces aurantiacus JA 4570 | reverse complement strand
GGCTCGCGCCGCCGCAGGTTCCGCTGGCTGCGGTACGCCGCGGTCGTCACCGCCGTCCTCGTGCTCGCCGCGGGGGGCCTCGGCTGGGCCGCGTACAAGAAGCTCAACGGGAACATCACCAAGGACACCGGTGCCGCCGCCGAGCTGGAGCGCTACGAGAAGGAGCGGCCGACGCCGCTGGTGCACGACGCGCAGAACATCCTGCTGATCGGATCCGACAGCCGCTCGGGTCCTGACAACCGCAAGTACGGCCGCGATCCGGGCACCCAGCGCTCGGACACCACGATCCTGCTGCACCTGGCGGCCGACCGGCAGAGCGCGACCGCCGTGTCGCTGCCGCGCGACCTGATGGTGGACATCCCGAGCTGCCGCCGCCCCGACGGATCCCGCACCCGCGCCCAATTCGCCCAGTTCAACTGGGCGTTCGAGTTCGGCGGCACGGCCTGCACGATCCGTACGGTGGAGAAGCTGACGAACATCCGCGTCGACCACCACATGGTCGTGGACTTCGCCGGGTTCAAGGACATGGTCGACGCGGTCGACGGCGTACACGTCTGTCTGAAGCACCCCATCGACGACCGCGGCGCGAAGCTGCGCCTGCCGGCCGGGCCGCAGACGCTCAACGGCGAGCAGGCGCTGGGTTTCGTGCGCGCCCGCAAGTCGCTCGGCAACGGCAGCGACACCGACCGCATGGACCGGCAGCAGGAGTTCCTGGCCGCGCTCGTCAACAAGGTGCGCAGCAATGACGTCCTGCTGAATCCGGCGAAGCTCTACCCCGTTCTGGACGCGGCCACGTCCTCCCTGACGACGGACCCCGGCATCGCGAGTCTGCGTGGTTTGTACGAACTGGTGCGCGGGGTGCGCAACATCCCCACAGAACGGGTGCAATTCCTCACTGTGCCGCGGCGTTCCTACACCTATGACGTGAATCGCGACGAGTTGGTCGAGCCCGCCGCGGAGGCGCTCTTCACCCGCCTTCGCAGGGACGAGCCGGTCGAGGTGGCACGCGCGGCCGCTTTGGAGACGTACGAACGCGCGGCCGCCAAGTCGTACGAGGACGACGCCGAGGACGCGCCCGGCGAAAGCGAATCCGCGTACGAGGAGGGCGAGTCGGAGGGCTCGGAGGACGGATACGAGGACGACGGCGACGGCGACAGCGGCGGCGATTCCTGGAGCGACGAGAAGCCCGACGACCCGACGCACACGCCGAGTCCGGCGCCCACATTCCGGGGCAACACGGCCGACCGGACCGCCTGCGAGTAAAAAGGGCGTCTCCTCTGAAGGGCGTCGGAGGGCACCGAAGGGCTGGTTCTCAAAGAAATTGGGTGGATTGCCCAGTTGTAGGCATCCGATGGGGGAGTGGAATTTGTCACCGGCGTCGTTGGACGCTGAACTGGGCGGATAGTGTGAGCCGATCCGGTGTTCCGGCCTTCGCGGCCGCGCGCACCGCTGTACGACTGACCGAGCGCCTTCTTGAGGGGGGAAAGGCGCCGCGTGGCCCTGACGGAGGACGCAAACAACCGTGGACGCGCAAGGCCGTGGGCGGGCAGACGACATCGACCCCGCAGACCAGTGGGTGCTCAACCCACAGACCGGCGACTACGAACTGCGACTGAGTCCTTCCGCAGGGCAGTCGGCGCCGCCCGGAGTGCCCGGACCCCGGGGCGCCGCACCCCGCCCGGGGGCGCGCGGCGCCGGACAGCCCGGCGGGCG
>NZ_AOPZ01000326.1 GCF_000414115.1 Streptomyces aurantiacus JA 4570 | reverse complement strand
GCGCACTCCCGCATCCGCTCGGCGAACACCGGGCTGGAGTCAAGGAGTTCACGTGCCATCCCCGCCCACTGCGAACCCTGCCCCGGGAACACGAACACGGGACGGACCGTGCCGCCCAGCGCCCGCCCGGTGACCACGTCGCCAGCCGTGCCCTCACCCTCGGCCAGCCGGTCGAGGCCGGCCAGCAGCTCATCCCGGTCCCGGCCGAGGACGACGCCGCGATGCTCGAACCGCGCCCGCGAAACCGCCAACGACCAAGCCACGTCGTCGGGTTGAAGGGCGGTGTCGGCCAGCAGCCGCTCCCGGATCTGTCCGGCCTGTGCCCGCAGCGCGCTCCCGCTCTTCGCCGACAGGGCCAGCGGCACCACGCCCGCGATCACCGACGGAGCGGCGGCGCCCTCCGGCTCGCCGGAGACCGAGTCATCGGAGACCGGCTCCTCGTCCGCCGGAGCCTGTTCCACGATCACATGCGCGTTCGTGCCGCTCATGCCGAAGGAGGACACGCCCGCGCGCCGGGGCAGGCCCGGCTCCCGCTCGGGCCAGTCCCGCGCACTGGTGAGGAGTTCGACGGTGCCCGCCGACCAGTCCACTTCGGTCGTCGGGGCGTCCACGTGCAGCGTCTTCGGCAGGACACCGGCCCGCAGCGCCATGACCATCTTGATCACACCGGCGACACCTGCGGCGGCCTGCGTGTGCCCGATGTTGGACTTCAACGAGCCCAGCCACAAGGGCCGTTCCTCCGAGTGCTCCTTGCCGTAGGTGGCGAGGAGTGCCTGTGCCTCGATCGGGTCGCCGAGCGTCGTGCCCGTGCCGTGCGCCTCCACCGCGTCGACATCACCGGCCGTGAGGCCCGCGTTCGCCAACGCGGCCCGGATGACGCGGCGCTGCGAAGGACCGTTGGGCGCGGTCAGGCCGTTGCTCGCGCCGTCCTGATTGACCGCGGAGCCGCGTACGACCGCGAGCACCCGGTGGCCGTTGCGCCGGGCGTCGGACAGCCGCTCGACCAGCAGCATGCCGACGCCCTCGCCCCAGCCCGTGCCGTCCGCGGCCTCCGCGAACGCCTTGCACCGGCCGTCCGCCTGCGCCGCCAGGTGCAGGGCGACCAGCGACGACGAGCACGCCGTGTCCACCGTCACCGCCGGTCCCTGGAGGCCGAGGACGTAGGAGAGGCGGCCGGACATGACGCTGGTGGTGTTGCCGGTGAGCAGGTGCCCCTCGACGCCTTCGGGGGCCTGCCGGACGCCTTCGCCGTAGCCCTGGTAGCCGGAGCCGACGAACACGCCCGCGCGGGTGCCGCGCAGGGTGGCCGGGTCGATGCCGGCCCGCTCGACGCGGGGCGAGATGCCGAAGAACGAGGCGTCGAAGTCGCCCGCGTCGTGCAGGAAGCCGCCGTGCCGGGTGTAGAAGGTGCCCTGCTTGTCCGGGTCGGGGTCGTAGCGGCCCTCGATGTCCCAGCCGCGGCCGTCGGGCAGTTCGCCGATGGCGTCGGCGCCGTCGGCGACGAGCCGCCACAGGTCCTCGGGCCCGCGTACGCCGCCGGGGAAGCGGCAGCTCATGCCGACGATCGCGATGGGCTCCCTGGAAGCCGCCGTGAGCTGCTGGTTCTGCCGTCGCAGCCGCTCGGTCTCCTTCAGAGACGCGCGCAGCGCTTCAACGACCGTGTCCGAAGGGCTCGTCATGTCCGGCTCCACATCCGTGCTGCGTCATTTCGCTGCGTCATTTCGCTGCGTCAGTTCGTGCTGCGTCAGTTCGTGCTGCGTCAGTTTGCTGCGTCAGTTCGTGCTGCGTCAGTTCGTGCTGCGTCAGGCGTTGCTCTGGTCCCGCGCCGCTCAGGAATCGCTGTCAGGAGTCGCTGTTGTCCATGGCCATCTGGATCAGGTTGGCCACGTCCATGGCGTCGATCGAGGCGTCCGCGTCTTCGTCGTCGGGCGCGGCCGGGGCCGTGTTCGGGTCCGTGTTCTGTTCGGCCAGCCGCAGGAGGGCGTCCATCAGTCCCGCCTCGCGGATGCGGGCGATCGGCACGGCGGCGAGGGCCCGGCGGACCGCGGCGTCCGCCGGGTCGTCCGCCGAGCCGTCGGCCGCGTCACCGGCTCCGGCGTCGGGCAGGAGTTCGGCGAGGAGCTGCTGGGACAGTTCCCCGGGGGTCGGGTGGTCGAAGACGAGGGTGCTGGGCAGGTTCAGGCCGGTCGCGGCGTTCAGGCGGGTGCGGAGTTCGACGGCGGTCAGCGAGTCGAAGCCGAAGTCCTTGAAGGCGCGGTCCTCCCGGACGGCCTCTGTGCCCGAGTGTCCGAGGACGGCGGCGACCTCCTCGCGTACCAGCTTCAGTACGGTCCGTTCGCGCTCGGCGGGCGAGGCGGCGGTGAGCCGATCGCGCAGGGCGGCCGCCGCGTCGGCGGCACCGGTCCCGTCGGCGGGGCGCGTGCCGGGTGCGCCGCCCGCGGCGTC
>NZ_AOPZ01000325.1 GCF_000414115.1 Streptomyces aurantiacus JA 4570 | reverse complement strand
GTCATGGCCATGCGCGCCGGTGTCCTCCCGCGGACGCTGCATGTGGACCGGCCGAGCACGCACGTGGACTGGTCGGCGGGCGCCGTTGAGCTGCTGACCGAGGCGCGTGAGTGGGCCGAGCGGGACGGCGGCGCGCCGCGTCGCGCGGGTGTGTCGTCGTTCGGCGTGAGCGGCACGAACGCCCACGTGATCGTGGAGCAGGCTCCGGTTCCGGTGGAGGAGCTTGAACCTACCGAGTCCGCTAAAACGAGCGTTCTATCCAGTGCGCTGCCGTGGTTGGTGTCGGCGCGGAGTGCGGAGGCGCTGCGGGCGCAGGCCGACCGGCTGCGCGAGCACGTGAACGGGCGCACCGAGCTGGAGCCCGTCGATGTGGGCTGGTCGCTGCTGTCCGGCCGCGCGACGCATGAGCACCGGGCCGTGGTGTTCGGCCGGGAGCGGAAGGACTTCCTGACCGGCCTTGAGGCCGTGGTCGCCGACGGTGCTGGTGTGGTCTCGGGAGTTGTGGCCGAGGGGCGCCTTGGGGTGTTGTTCACCGGTCAGGGCAGCCAGCGGCTCGGTATGGGCCGGGAGTTGTACGAGGCGTTCCCGGTGTTCGCGGACGCGTTGGACGAGGTGTGCGCCCACTTGGACGGACTGCTCGACCTGCCCCTGAAGGAAGTCATGTTCGGCGCGGATGCCGAACTCCTGGAGCAGACGGGGTACGCCGCTGCCCGAGGGCGGCGCGATGCTCGCCGTGCAGGCGGCCGAAGCGGACGTCCTGCCGCTGCTCGCGGGGGAGACGGACCGCGCGGGTGTGGCGGCCGTGAATGGCCCCACTCAGGTGGTCCTCTCCGGCGACCGCGGCGTCTTGGAGGGCTTGGAGGAGACGCTCCGGGGCGAGGGCCGCAAGGTGCGGTGGCTGAAGGTGTCCCACGCCTTCCACTTCCACTCGCCGCTGATGGACCCGATCCTGGACGACTTCCGCAAGGTTGCCGAGAGCTTGGCGTATCAGGAGCCGGTGCTGCCGGTGGTCTCCAACGTCACCGGTGAACTGGCCGAGCCTGCCCAGCTCCGGGATCCGGAGTACTGGGTGCGGCACGTCCGCGAGGCGGTCCGCTTCCACGACGGTCTCGGCGCGCTCACCGGCTTCGGCGCGACAACGCTGCTGGAGCTGGGCCCGGACTCCGTACTCACCGCGATGGCCCACGACACGTACACGGAGGCGGCGGCACAGGCGGGCCTGATCGGCGCCCTGCGCAAGGACCGCCCGGAAGCGGACACCTTCCTCACCGCCCTCGCCAAGGCCCACGTACGCGGTGTCGGCGTCGACTGGGCGCCGCTGTACGCCCCGGCCGAGGACCGCCGCCGCGTGGACCTGCCCACCTACGCCTTCCAGCACCAGAGCTTCTGGCTCCGGGGGACCGCCGGCACCGCCGACGTCGAGTCCGCGGGGCTCGCCCCGGCGGGGCACCCGCTCCTCGGGGCCGGGATGCCCCTGGCCGACACGGACGGGTACCTGTTCACGGGACGACTGTCCCTCGCCACGCACCCGTGGCTCGCCGATCACGCCGTGGCCGGACGGGTACTGCTGCCGGGGACCGCCTTCGTGGAGCTCGCCGTGCACGCGGGCGGGCAGATCGGCTGCGGCACCCTCGACGAGCTGACGCTCGGCGCGCCCCTGGTCCTGCCCGAGCGCGGCAGCGTCCAGCTCCAGCTGCGCGTCGAGGCACCCGACGCCTCCGGACACCGGCCCATCAGCCTGCACTCCCGGCCGGAGCCCGGCGCCGGGGCCGAGAGCCTGTCGGCCGAAGCCTGGACCAAGAACGCCACCGGAACCCTGACCGAGTCCGGGCCGGACACGGCCGCCGCCCCGACGGCCTCCGACGACCTGGCCTCCTGGCCGCCGCGCGACGCGGAGCCACTGGTGGTCGACGGGCTCTACGAGGAGCTGGCCGCCGCGGGCTTCGGCTACGGGCCCGTGTTCCAGGGGCTGCGCGGCGCCTGGCGGCGCGGTGACGAGGTGTTCGCCGAAGTCGCCCTGCCCGACGACGACCACACGCAGGCCGGAGCCTTCGGCCTGCACCCGGCGATCCTCGACGCCGCCCTGCACGCCCGCGCCGCCGGTACGCCCACGGACGCCCCGGCGGACGCGGCGCCCACGGCAGGCGGGCTGCCCTTCACCTGGACCGGTGTCACCCTGCACGCCGCGGGGGCCGCCACGGTCCGCGTCCGGCTGACGCCGAACGGCACGGACGGCGTCTCCCTGGAGGTCGCGGACGCCACCGGCGCACCGGTGGCCTCGGTCGACGCGCTCGTCTTCCGGCCCATGTCGAAGGAGCTCATCGAGCGGATGAGCACCCCGAATCCGCACGCGGACTCGCTCTTCCACGTCGAGTGGCGGCGGCAGTCCGCCGCTTCGGCGGCGGAGCCGGTGCCGTTCGTGGCGCTGGGTGCGGCCGTCGAGGACGGGGAGGATGTTCCGGCGGCGGTGGTGTGGTCGGCCGAGCGTTCGGCGCGCGCCGATGCCGAGGCTCTGGCTCGCCCGGAGAGTGTGTCCGCGTCGTTGGCCGAGGCCCTGGCTGTGGTGCAGGGCTGGCTGGCCGACGAGCGCTTCGCGGCGTCTCGCCTTGTTGTGGTGACGCGGGGTGCGGTGGTGATCGGTACGGATGCGGCGTCGCCGGATCCTGTGGCTGCCGCTGTGGCGGGTCTGGTGCGGTCGGCGCAGACCGAGCATCCGGGCCGGTTCGTGCTGGTGGACGCGGACGTGTCCGGGGTGACCGAGTCGGGTCTCGCCGAGGTGCTGGCTTCGGGTGAGCCCGAGGTGGCGGTGCGCGATGGCGCGGTGTGGGTGCCGCGCTTGTCGCGGGTGGCCGCTGCTGAGCCGGGGGTGGTCGAGGCGCCGTGGGGTTCGGGCACGGTGCTGGTGACCGGCGCCTTCGGTGGCCTGGGCCGCGTCGTGGTCCGGCACCTGGCCGAGCGGCATGGAGTGCGGGATCTGCTGCTGGTGTCGCGCCGTGGCCTTGAGGCCGCCGGTGCCGCCGAACTCCAGGCGGAGCTGGCCCAGTTGGGCACGACGGCCACCATTGCCGCGTGCGATGTGGCCGACCGTGACGCGCTGGCCGCCCTCCTGGAGGAGTCGGGCGAGGGGCTGTCGGCAGTCGTACACGTGGCCGGAGTTCTGGACGACGGCGTGGTCACTGCCCTCACGCCCGAGCGTTTGGCGAGGGTCCTGCGCCCCAAGGTGGACGCGGCGCTGAACCTGCACGAGCTGACCTCCGGCCTGGACCTGTCCGCCTTCGTGCTGTTCTCCTCGGCCTCCGGCGTCTTCGGCGGTCCGGGTCAGGCGAACTACGCGGCGGCGAACGCCTACTTGGACGCCCTCGCGGCCGTCCGCCGCACCCAGGGCCTGCCCGCGACCTCCCTCGCGTGGGGTCTGTGGGCGGCGCAGGACAGCGACATGACCGGCGCCCTCGCCGACGCCGACCTCCAGCGCATGGCGCGCGGCGGCGTCCTCGCCCTCGACACCGAACGGGCCCTGACCCTGCTCGACCTCGCCCCGGCGAGCGAGCACCCGGCGCTCGTACCGATCCGCATCGACACCGCGGCGCTGCGGAACCAGCCGCCCGAGGCGCTGCCCGCCCTGCTCAGCGGCCTCGTCCGGCCGGCGGTCCGGCGCGCGCAGACCGGCACGGACACCCCGGCCGCGCGCACCGAGTCGCTGGCCCAGCGCCTCGCGGGCCGCACCGGTGCCGAGCGCGACCGGATGCTGCTCGACCTCGTCCGCACCCACGTGGCGGGCGTGCTCGGCTACGCGTCGCCGAACGCCGTCGAACTGAGCCGGGGCTTCCTGGAACTCGGCTTCGACTCCCTCACGGCCGTCGAGCTGCGCAACCGCCTCACCGCGGAGACCGAACTGCGGCTGCCGAGCACGCTGATCTTCGACTACCCGAACCCGGCGGCACTCGCCGAGCACCTGTCGGAAGAACTGCCCACGACCGCCGCCGCACCCCCCGGCGGCCCGGTCGACCCCGGCGACCTCGACACCGAACTCGACCGACTGGAGAGCGTCCTGAAGGCCGCCGGCACCAGCACCGAAGGCATCGAGGGGGCCGAACGCGACCGCGTCGCGGGCCGCCTGCGCTCGCTGCTCACCGCCTGGGACACCACCCGCACCACCGGGCGTGACGGGGCCACGGGCCCGGCCCCGGACCGCGACCGGGAGCTCGAGGAACTCGAAGGCACCACCGCCGACGAACTCTTCGACCTGCTCGACAGCGAGCTCCAGACCCCTTCACCCACACACGAAGACAGCTCAGACACAGGGTCGGACACGGACCGCCCCGACCGCTTCGAGGAGGCGCTGTAAATGGCGGACGAGGAGAAGTACCTCGATTACCTGAAGCGGGCGACGGCCGATCTGCGCGACGCCCGCCGCCGGGTGCGCGAACTGGAGGACGCCCGCCAGGAGCCCGTCGCGATCGTCGGCATGAGCTGCCGCTACCCGGGCGGCGTGAACACGCCGGAAGACCTGTGGCGGCTCGTCGCCGACGGCGTGGACGCCATCTCCCCGTTCCCCACCGACCGCGGCTGGGACACGGACGAGCTGTTCGACCCCGACCCGGACAACCGGGGCACCAGCACCACCGCCGAGGGCGGCTTCCTCTACGACGCCCCGCGGTTCGACGCCTCCTTCTTCGGCGTCTCCCCGCGTGAGGCCCTCGCGATGGACCCGCAGCAGCGACTCCTCCTGGAGACCGCCTGGGAGGCGATCGAGCGCGCGGGCATCGACCCGGTCGCGCTGCGCCGCAGCCGCACCGGCGTCTTCGCCGGCGTCATGTACTACGACTACGCGACCCGCCTGCACGCCCTCCCCGAGGGCGTAGAGGGCTACATCGGCACCGGCAACGCGGGCTCCGTCGTCTCGGGGCGCGTCGCCTACACCCTGGGCCTCGAAGGCCCGGCGGTGACGGTCGACACCGCGTGCTCGTCCTCGCTCGTCGCGCTGCATCTGGCGGCGCAGGCACTGCGCCAGGGCGAGTGCTCGCTGGCCCTCGCGGGCGGTGTGACGGTGATGCCCACGGCGGGCACCTTCATCGACTTCAGCCGGCAGCGCGGCCTGTCGACGGACGGCCGCTGCAAGTCCTTCGCCGCGTCGGCCGACGGCACGGGATGGGGCGAGGGAGCCGGGCTCCTGCTCCTCGAGCGTCTCTCGGACGCCCGCCGCAACGGGCACAAGATCCTCGCGGTCGTCCGCGGTTCCGCCGTCAACCAGGACGGCGCCAGCAGCGGCCTGACCGCGCCCAACGGCCCCTCGCAGCAGCGCGTCATCCGGGACGCCCTGGCCAGCGCCGGCCTGAAGCCCGGCGACGTCGACGCGGTCGAGGCGCACGGCACGGGGGGCACCACGCTCGGAGACCCCATCGAGGCCCAGGCCCTGATCGCGACGTACGGCAAGGAGCACTCCGGCGAACAGCCCTTGTGGCTGGGCTCGTTGAAGTCGAACATCGGGCACACGCAGGCTGCCGCGGGTGTCGCGGGTGTGATCAAGATGGTCATGGCGATGCGGGCCGGTGTTCTGCCGAAGACGTTGCATGTGGATGAGCCGACGCCGCAGGTGGATTGGTCGGCGGGGGCTGTTGAGCTGCTGACGGAGGC
>NZ_AOPZ01000324.1 GCF_000414115.1 Streptomyces aurantiacus JA 4570 | reverse complement strand
CCGGCGCCGCCGCGGGGCCCGGACCCGCCGCGGGCCCGCAGTCCGGCCGCCCCCTCAAGTCCCGCGCGAGCGCCTCCGCGTACCGGCTGCAGCCCATGGCCGGGTACGGACCCCAGCGCGGCGCCCCCGCGCACCCGGCCGTGCGCCGCGCGCCGATCCTGCGGCTCCCGGACCGGGCCCGCGCCATGGTGCTGACCTTCGACGACGGGCCCGACCCGCGCTACACCACGGACATCCTGCGCATCCTGCGGCGCCACGACACCCGCGCGATGTTCTTCGTGTGCGGCGAGATGGCCGAGGCCCACCCGGACCTGCTGCGCGAGATGGCCGACGACGGGCATGAGATCGGCAACCACACCTGGAGCCATCCGCTGCTGCCCCGGCTGTCCCGCGGCTCGATCCGCCGCCAGATGGAGCGCACCTGCGACATCGTGGAGGGCGTGGTGGGCGCGCCGCCGGTGTGGTTCCGGGCCCCGTACGGCGCCTGGAACCGCGCCGCCTTCGAGCTCGGCGCGGAGCTCGGCATGGAGCCGCTCGCCTGGACCGTCGACACCCTCGACTGGCGCACGCCCGGCACCGGCGCCATCGTGCGGCGCGTCCTCGGCGGCGCGGGCCCCGGCGTCGTCGTGCTCTCGCACGACGCGGGCGGCGACCGCTCCCAGAGCGTGGACGCGCTGCGCGCCTATCTGCCCGAACTCCTTGACGCCGGATACCGGCTCACCGTACCGAGCCGCTATCTGGTGTGAGGTATTCGGTGTGATCCCCCGCGGTCTTTCGCCCGCCCCGGATTCCGTCTCGTACGGCGCGTCAGCGCACCTCGACCAGGCGGGCGAACGCCACCACGTTCCCGTCATAGCCGTTCCGTTTGGAGAAACCGCCGCCACAGGTGATGACCCGCAATTCCGGAGTGCCCCCGTTCCCGTACACGCGGTCCCCCGGGAAATTGTTCTTGTCGAACACCTCGATGCCATAGATCTCGAAAACAGCCGTGCGCCGGTCCCGGCGCAGAATCTCGACGCGATGTCCCTTCTTGAGCGAACCCAGGCCGTAGAAGACGGCGGGCCCGCGCTGATTGTCCACGTGCCCGACGACGACCGCCGTGCCCTTCTCGCCCGGGGACACCGCGCCGGTGAACCAGCCCGCCAGATTCGGGTCGTCCGGCGGCGGCGCGTCCACCCAGCCCTCGGCGTCCAGGCCGACGGCCATCATCGGCGCGTCCACGCGGATGGCCTTGACGCGGATGCGGTCGGCGGCCGAGAACGCCAGGGGCGCCGGGGCGCCCGCCTTGTCGGGGGCGCGGTCCGCCGCCGCGGCCGACGCGGGCTGCGGGGGGCCCACGTCGAACTCGCCGGAGCCATTGCGGATCAGCGCGAGCCCGGTCAGCAGAACCAGCGCCATGACGCCCCACGGCGCGCGCTTCCGCTGCCTTTCCGCCTCTTCGAACTCTTCCGACGGCTGGGACGAAGACATTCTCTATCCCCTCTCAACGCGGCATTCCGGCCGCGTCCATTGCGCGTATCAGCACGCTATGCGCAGCACGCGCGGCGTGCGAAAGGGCGGGAGCGAACGGGTGGCCCGCACCCCGGCCCGTGCCGGGGCATGCGCCATCCGAGTCGCCACCCGCAGGAATTTTCTGACGGTCCGTGACCTGCGGCAATATCGGCTCATGAGGACGCCCGTCGGCGTGTCTTCTCACCAGGACGGCCGATTCCCGAAATGCGGCCCCACGCGGCACGTCTGAGGGTCTGTCTGGGAGGCGCTCTCTCGCCGATCGACCGGGGACATGGTTGTCCCCGGGGCGCCTTCCGCGGAGGAAAGACCATGCGCAACTCTCGTGCACTGGCGGCCGTGGTCGCCGCCGGGGCCCTGGTCGGGTTCGCGGCGCCGTCCGCCGCGGCCTGGGCGGAACCCAGCAATATCGTCGCCATGCCCAGCGTCATCTCCCGTGGCGGCCAGCTCACCGTCACCGTCGACGGCAGCTCCTGCGGCTCGCCCGGCAGCTACGTCGAATCACGGGCGTTCCCGCGGACGAACCTGCACCCCATCCACGGCGGCTCCACCGCGAGCGCCACGGTCAAGGTCAAACACCACGCCCACCCGGGCGCGTACGACATCACGGCCCACTGCGGCGGCAAGTCGCTCACCCGGCCGCACGCCTTCACCGTCATCCACGGCGGTGTCCGCGGCGGTATCGGCGGCAGTACGACGTCCGGGGCGACGCGCACGGACATGGCGATCGGCGGGGCGCTGGTCGCGGCCGCCGTCGTGGGCGGCGGGGTGTTCTGGGTGCGGCGCCGGTCCGAGAGCAAGGTCTGACCGGCGGCTCGCGGGACCTGACCGCCGGTCTTCGCACACCGACGGCCGACCGGCCCGGCGCGTCCCCTTCCGCGCCGGGCCGCTCATCTGTTCAGGCGTCGTCCTGGCCGGCGCGGCGGCGCGTCCAGTAGTACGCCGTGCCGAGGACCCCGGCGATGAGGGCGCCGCCGAGCGCGATCTGCTGGGCGTCGAAGCCGTCCGAACTGCCGCCGACGCCCGCCTTGACACCTCTGGTGTGGTGGGGCGTGGGCTGGTGGCTGGGGTTGGACTGGCCGCCGCCGACGATGGTCAGGTCGGTGGTGCCCGACTCCTGACCGCAGGTGAACGTCACCTCGTACATGGCACCGGGCTTGGCGTCCCAGAAGACCTTCGCCGTCGCGGTCGTCCGGCCCTTGGGGATGGTGACGTCGTCGAAGACGCCGGACGTCACCTTGGTGTTGTTCTGGCAGCCGTCGACGCTCAGCGTGACCTGGCCGCCCGCGGCGATCGTGGACGGGGTGACGCGGAAGCCGAACGACGTGATGTTCTCCTCGCCCGCGACGGCCGCGGACGCCGGGGGCGCGGTGAGGGTCAGGGCGGTGGCGGTGAGCAGAGCGGCCGAGGCGACGCGTATCGCGCGCATGAGCAATCCTCCGGGTCCCGAGGAGCAGCCGCGGACCTTCTTCCGCTTGCGCCTGATGTGCACCTCGATGCCGTGAACGCTAGGCAGCCCCCCGGTCCGCCGCGATCGCTGTCGTACGAACGGGGCAACCCTGTGGGCCGGACAGGGGAACGAGGCTCACACACCGTGTGAGCGCCGCACCCGCACTGACCCGGCGCACACACTCCCCGCGCGGCCGCCGGGCGGGGTTGGATGACGCATATGCCGCACGGATGGGCGCCACGGGGGACAACGGGGGCATCCGGCGGCAGGGCCACCGGTACTTCCCCTGCGCCGGTGGCCCCCGCGGCAGCCGGGCGGGATCGGATCCATGCCTCCCGAAGGGGCGGTCCCGGCCCGGCCCCTGCGCGTCGCGGCCGGTCGATGAAGGCCGTGGTCAGGATGCTCGCGTCTCCAGCGCCGTCTTCAGCGCGAGGTTGTTGTTCGCCGTCAGGTACGGCTGGACCGTCAAGGCGCCGCCGGGCATCGCGTGCCGGGCGGTGGGGAACGTGTCGATGCCCTTGCGGGTCGCGATGTCGCCGAACAGACGGGCCGGCCGGACGCTGGGGCCCGTCGTGTCGTGTGGGGTGAGGTGGATGTCCCACACCGCGCTGTGCCCCTGGTGGTGCTCGGCCAGGCGGTGCAGCGGCAGGTCGGCGGAGAAGGCGCCGGTGTCGTCGATGTGGCAACGGGTGTGGACGGACAGGCCGTTGCCGTCGCGCAGGAGGGCCGTGAGCCGGTAGTGGTGGTCGCGGGAGTGGCTGCCGTGCAGGCTGCCGTCGAGTGAGATGCCGTCCGGGACGGTGGTGACGGTGCGGAGTTCGGCGTGCTGGGGCCGGTTCCAGACGCGCAGCGCGAGGTACCCGTTCTCGGTGACGTACGGGACGGCCGCGGCCGCGCCCGCTCCCGACGGGTGCGGTACGGGGGAGCCGACGAGGCGGCTGGTTTCCACCAGGCCGGCGTGGACGCGTCGGATGCGGCCGTCGGTGCCTTGCCGGAGGTGGACGTCCCAGCGGCCTTCGGCCGGCGGGCGGCCGCTGCGGTGCAGGATCAGTCTCTCGGCCTGATCGCTGGCGGTGGTGGCCTCGGTGGCGGGCCTGTGCCGGAAGGGGAGCTGTATCTCCGGGCCGAGCGTCTCGTCGCGCGGCCGCAGGACCAACTGCCAGGGGCCGTAAGGGAGATCGCGGGTCGGGACGCGGAAGAGCAGGGAGCCGTCCGTGGCGACCCGGCAGTCGACCGTGACGGGGGGCAGGGACTTGCCGATCAGGGCGGCGACACCGAGCCGTTCGGCGAGGACTCCCGCCCGCTGTCGCAGCGTGCGCGCGGGGTGCTCGGTGCGGGGGCGGGACGCCGGTGCGGTACCGGTCGTGAGCTTGGGGCGCAGGTCGGCAAGGAGCGCCTCGTACTGGCGGGCGATGTGGTCGGGGAGGAACCTGCGGGCCGAGAGGCGGGCCGCCTCGGCCATGCGGAAGCGCTCGGTGTCGTTCTCGATGAGGCGGCACAGGCCGTCGGCGAGGTGGTCCTCGACGGTCCCGTGTGCCGGGACGAGGAGGCCGTCCACGCCGTGGGTGATGATCTCGCGGGGGCCGTAGTCGCAGTCGGTGGCCACGACCGGTACGCCCAGACGCATCGCCTCGACGATGGTCATGCCGAACGATTCGGTGGAGCTGGAGACGGCGGCGAGGGCGCCCTTGGCCCACTCGGTGTCGATGGGCGTGTGCGGGCCCATGAGCAACACGTTGTCGTGCAGGCCGAGTTCGTCGATGCGGCGGCGGATCTTGGCGCGTTCCCGGCCGCGTCCGTAGATGCGCAGCGTCCAGTCGGGGTGGTGGGCGGCGACCTTGGCGAAGGCGTCGACGAGGCGGTCGTAGCGCTTGACGGGGATGAGGCGGCCCGCGGCGACGACGGTGCGGGAGGCGCCGGTGGCGGCCTCGGCCTCGGGTGCCGGGCAGCAGTTGGGGATGTGGGTGAGCCGGGTCGGGGCGTCCGGCAGAGCCGCCCGGTAGGCGCGCGCGTCGCCCTCGGAGACGGTGACGAAGGCGTCGAGCCGGGCGATGGCGGCGTCCTGGTCGCGGCGCAGCGGTTCGCGGTGGAAGGCGTGGGTGAGGTGTTCCTGGCCGATGCGCAGGTAGGAGCCGGCGGGAGCGTGGTCGGCCAGGAAGCAGACCAGGTAGGGGCGGGTGGCGATGACGGCGTCGCTGCCGGTGCGGCGCAGGAACTCGGCGAGCCGCCGCTCGCCGAGCCGGCTCGGCGGTGTCTTGCTCGTGTACGGGGCGTCGTGCGGGCAGACCGTGCCGCGGATGTGCTGGTCGTGTTCTTCACCGGCGTAGTGCTGTGCGGTGGGCCGCAGGTCCACGAGGTCGTGCACGCGCACACGGGGGTCGACGGGCAGGCTCATCCGGTCCGCGGTGCGGTAGTAGGAGACGATCTCGACCTCGTGGCGTTCGGCGAGGGCCGTGGCGAGATTGGTCGTCGCGCGGATCGTGCCGCCGATGCCGTACGCGTTGTAGAGCAGGAAGGTGATCTTCATCGGGGTGCCTCGCGGTCGCCGGTGGTCGGAAGAGCTCTCATGCCGTCAGCTTTCGTGAAGTCGCAATTCATCCGGTATCCGGCAGGGGGCTGGGCGGGGCCCGCCGAGTGGTGGTGACACCCCCGCCACCTGGCGGCAACCGCCGGCGGGGTGTGACAGTCAGCGGGGGCCGGGCGGGCCCGACGGGTCACTTCACGAGTTCGGCGACCTTGGTGACCTCGGCAAGGCACCATTCGAGTGGGCCGCGGCGGAAGAAGCACGACCAGCCGGCCGCGAACACGGTCACGGCCACGATGAACCCGGCCAGGACGCGCAGCGGAGAGCTCGGCAACTCCTCGATCCCCAGTACGTACATGCCGGCGATGTGGAAGACGTACGCGGTCAGGGACATGGCGCCGACCGCGATCACCGGCTTGACCAGGTGCCTGAAACGGGGCCATGCCTCGGTGGCGGCCAGGCAGGCGCACAGCACCAGGAGCGCCACACCGGTGCTGCCGACGATGGACGGGGTCGTCTCGCTGTGCGGCGACGCCACCAGAAGCCAGGCCGCCGTGTCGCTGGACGGATACTCGGCGACGTCGGACCACCAGGCGGACGTCACCGAACCGGCGCCCCACGCCGATCCGACGTGCGGGGAGGCCCCGCCCGGCACCAGGTGCAGGGCCAGCCAGGAACCGCCGTGCCCGACGACGGCGAGGGCGGCGCCGGTGACGGCGAGCCGTATGCGTACGGAGTGGGATGCGAGATCGAGACGGGCCACGGCCATGCCCGCGATCACGAAGGGGAGCCAGGTCAGGGCCGGATAGGTGCCGGTGAACAGCAGGGAGACGAGGCCGTCGGCGCCCGTCGGCCAGGTCCAGAAGGCGCCGTCCAGCCCGCCGTCCTCCAGCCGGAGGCGAATCACGTACAGCACCTGCGGCAGCACGAGCGCCCCGCCCGCCGCGATCAGACCGAGCGTGCGCGCGCTGAGCCGGTGGAGCGGCAGGACCAGCAGGAAGTACAGGCCGTAGAAGGCGAGGATGACGAAGACCGGGGCACCGGCGAGGGTCAGCGCCTGGCCGAGAGCGAGCAGGACGAACGCGCGGATGACGACCCGGGTGACGGCCTGCCGCCCGGCCCGCCCGGTCTTCGGCGCCCGCCGCCCGGTCAGCAGGATGAGGGAGAAGCCCGCGAGGAGCGCGAACAGCGCCGAGGACCTGCCGTGCGTCAGCTCCATGAGGAAGCCGGTGGCGCCGCCCTCCGACGGGTCGGGTCCCAGGTGTGCCGCGAACATCCCGAAGACGGCGAGACCACGGGCGAGATCTATCCCGACCAGGCGCCCCGTCGAAGGCCCGGCGGCCCGCTCGGTGCCGGCGGGGGTTTCCGCTGTGTGCTGAGTCATGCCTTATAGGCTGGAAAGACCGCAGGTCAGCGGGTATCCGACGGAAGCCGGGACGCACCCCGCCCGTCGGCGGGTATCCGGGGCACCCGCTCTCCCCCGGGCGGCTGGACGTGGCCCCCCGGGCGGCGGGAGCGCCCGCCGGGCACGCCGATTGCCAGGGCACACCGCATATCGTCGGCGGAGACCGGACGGCAGCGGTCGACGACCGCAGGACGAACAGCGAGGCGGGAAGCGTGATCCGGGTAGTGGTGGTGGACGACGAGGCGCTCGTCCGGTCCGGTTTCGAGCTGATCCTCAGCGCGGCCGACGACATCGAGGTCGTCGCCACCGCCCGGGGCGCGGACGCGGTGGACGCGGTGCGGCGCGAACAGCCCGATGTGGTGCTGCTCGACATCCGGATGCCCGATGTGGACGGCCTGACCGTGCTGCGACGGCTGCGCGAACTGCCCGAGGCGCCCGTCGTGGCGATGCTGACGACCTTCGACACCGACGAGTACATCGTCACCGCGCTGTCCTCCGGCGCGGCCGGCTTCCTCCTCAAGGACACCGAGCCGGATCAACTCGCCCAGCTCGTGCGGTCGTTGGCCGCGGGTGGCGTGGTCATGTCGCCGAAGGCGTCGCGGTCCATGCTGCGGAGCCACTCCAGGGCGGGCACGACGGCCGACGGCGCGGCGGCGGCCCGCCTGGAGCGGCTGACCGAGCGCGAGCGCCAGGTGCTCGTGCTGGTCGCCCACGGCCTGTCCAACGCCGACATCGGGGCCCGCGTCCATCTGAGCGCGGGCACCGTCAAGGACCACGTCAGCGCGATCCTCGGCAAGCTGCGGGTCAGCAGCCGGGTGCAGGCCGCGCTGCTCGCCCAGCGCTCCGGCCTGCTCGACCACGACCGCCCGGCGGACACGGAAGAAGCCCGGTGAGCCGAGGGGCCGCGCCATGGCGGCGCGTGCCGCGCCCGGTCGTCGATGGGGGCCTGGTCGCGCTTGCCGCGTTCGACGTGTGGCAGAACCTGTTCTTCTGGGGGGCGACCAGCAGCCAGTTGGCGGTCGCGACGCTCGCGTGCGGCGCGCTCCTCTTCAGGCGACGCTTCCCGCTCACGGTGTTTCTGCTGACGGTGCCCGCCTCGCTGCTCGTCGAAATGGTCGTGGCGCCGCTCGCCGCACTGTTCACGCTGGGCGACCGCTCCTGCTCCCGTTGGCTGCTCGCCGGGTGCGCCACCCTCAGCGCCGCCGCCTCGGTCGTCCCGTGGCCGCCGTCGGGGATCGCGTCGGACGACCGCACCTGGACGCTGATCCAGTTCGTGTACCTCCTGGCCATGGCTGCCACGCCGGTCCTTCTCGGGCAACTCGTCCAGGCCCGGCGGGACGTGGGACGCCAGCTCGTCGAGATCGAGGAACGCCGCGAGCACGAGCAGACCCTGCACGAACAGACCGTCCTGGCCCGCGAGCGCGCCCAGCTCGCCCGCGAGATGCACGACGTCGTCTCGCACCAGGTGAGCCTGATCGCCGTACGCGCGGGAGCCCTTCAGGTCGCGGCGAAGGACGTGGACGCGCGGGAGGCGGCCCGCACGATCCGCTCGCTCAGCGTGGGCACCCTCGACGAACTGCGCCACATGGTCACCCTGCTGCGCGCCTCCGGCACCACCCCCACCGAGCTCACCCCGCAGCCCACCCTCGCCGACCTGCACCGCCTCGTGGCCACCAGCGCCATCGACGCCCAACTGACCGGCGATTTGCCCGACGGCATCGGCGCCACCGCGCAACGCACCGTCTACCGCACGGTGCAGGAAGCCCTCACCAACGTACGCAAACACGCCCCCGGAGCCATCGCGACGGTGCGCCTGTGGCACCACGACACGCACTTCGGCGTAGAGATCATCAACACCCCGCCGAACCGCCCCTCCCTGCCCCTGCCCGGCTCCCACCTCGGGCTCATCGGCCTGAAGGAGCGGGCCGAACTGCTGGGCGGCACCCTGCGGGCGGGGCCGACCCCGGAGGGCGGATACGTGGTGCGGCTGCGGGCACCCTGGGAAGCCGAGTGACGCCCCGCTCACGGGCCCTCAGTCGCGCGCGCCGGGGAACAGCGCCTCGAACGGCTCGGCCGTCGCCGCGATGCCCCGGCTGTAGGGGGCGTCGAAGTCCCAGATGAGGAAGAGCAGGAAGGCGATCAGGGCGGAGAAGAGCCCGGCGAGGATCAACTCGCGGGCGGTGCGACGGATCTGCAGCGCGAAGATCAGGCCCACCGTGACCAGACCGCCGCTGATCAGCCCGAACCAGACGACGCCCGGCATGGTGGCGTCCGCGCTGTCGGCGCGGTTGCCGCGGGCGTCGTCGGCGAGCGCGACCTGGTCGATCAGGGGCTGGTACGCCTGGGCCTGGAAGTCGTCCCGGGGCTTGTAGTCGGTGACGTCGTTGCGCAGCCGGGTGAGCAGTTCGTCCCCGCGGTCGGTCATCTCGCCGCTGTCGGTCATGACGTCCCACTCCGCGTTCACGACATGGCCGACATACGCCGTTACGTCGTCACGGATCCGCTTGCGCTCCTCTGCCGGGTACACCCGCACCCGTTCATGCACCTCGTGCAGCGCCTGGGCCTCGGCACGCACATGATCCTGGGCGGCGCTGCGGGCCTCCCACACACCGGCGATGGCGAGGCCGAGGACGATGGCGTACACGACGCCGATCATCATCGTCATGTACTCCATCACGTCGGGTGTTTCCGAAGTGTCGTAGTCCGTGGAGGTTCGTCGGTGCCGGAGCACCACGATGACGAGGACGACGGCGCACGCGGCGGCCATCGCGAGGGTGAGAACAAGCCATTCCGACAAGGGGTCCTCCGGCGGTCAGCGCGGTCGCAGCGCGGCGACGGCGAACACCGCGGGCGCGGTGACGAGCAGGGTGAGCGAGACCAGCGACGGCCCGCCGCGGGGCGGCTGCTTGCGCGGCGGGGAGTGGTACGCGGGGTAGACGACGGGCTTGGGTGAGGGGGTGGGGCGGCGGGTGCTGGGGGTGGGTGCGGGTGTGGGGTCGGCAGGGGGTGTGGGCTGGGGTTTCGGGGGCGGTGGGGGAGTGA
>NZ_AOPZ01000323.1 GCF_000414115.1 Streptomyces aurantiacus JA 4570 | reverse complement strand
CCCGCGGTGACCTCTTCGGCGAGCTTGTAGACATCCACCTGGGCGCGACCGCACGACGGACAGGACACGATCTCCAGGCGGCGCTGGCGCAGATTCAGCGACTCCAGGATCTGGATACCGACCTTGATCTCCTCCGCGGGCGGCGCGGACAGCGAGACCCGGATCGTGTCCCCGATGCCCTCACTCAACAGCGCACCGAAGGCCACGGCGGACTTGATGGTGCCCTGGAACGCCGGACCCGCCTCCGTCACCCCCAGGTGCAGCGGGTAGTCGCACGCGGCCGCCAACTGCCGGTAGGCATTCACCATCACCACCGGATCGTTGTGCTTCACCGAGATCTTGATGTCCCGGAACCCGTGCTCCTCGAAGAGCGACGCCTCCCACAGCGCGGACTCCACCAGCGCCTCCGGCGTGGCTTTGCCGTACTTGGCCAGCAGCCGCTGATCCAGCGACCCGGCGTTCACACCGATCCGGATCGGCGTCCCCGCATCGTTCGCCGCCCGCGCGATCTCCTTCACCTTGTCGTCGAACTGCTTGATGTTCCCCGGATTCACCCGCACCGCCGCACACCCGGCATCGATCGCCGCGAACACATACTTCGGCTGGAAGTGAATATCCGCAATCACCGGAATCTGCGACTTCCGCGCGATCACCGCCAACGCATCCGCATCATCCTGCGTCGGACAAGCGACACGCACGATCTGACAACCCGACGCCGTCAACTCCGCGATCTGCTGCAACGTCGCCCCGATGTCCGACGTACGCGTCGTCGTCATCGACTGCACCGACACCGGCGCATCCCCGCCGACAGCCACCGAACCGACCTGGATCTTGCGGCTGACCCTGCGGTCGGCCAGCTTGGTCGGTACGGACGGGATTCCGAGAGAAACGGCAGTCATCTGGCGTGCATCCCCAAGGTGTGGATCAAGGTCCCGAGTTCGGCGGGCACCGGGCTTCGCGGCTTCGTCAGTACTTCGCGGGTTCGCTTGTACATCGCTCATTCGCGGGTTCGAGATTACGGCAACCCACCCGGGGCGAGCACATCCCGCCCCGATGTCCACCCATTGGTGGGCGGGCCCGCACATACGAGGGCGGTCGGCCACACATCGTGGCCGACCGCCGCAAACATCGCGTGACTAGGAGATTCTCACCGGGTTAACCACATCCGCGATGAGCACCAGGATGGTGAAGCAGATGAAGATCCCGGCGACGACATAGGCGACGGGCATCAGCTTCGCCACGTCGAAGGGTCCGGGGTCGGGACGCCGGAACACCTTCGCCACGTTGCGCCGCAGCGACTCCCACAGTGCACCCGCGATGTGCCCGCCGTCCAGCGGCAGCAGGGGCAACATGTTGAACAGGAACAACGACAGGTTGAACCCGGCGAGCAGGAACAACATCATCGCGACCTGGTTCTGCGGCGGGATGTCCAGGGTGAACACCTCACCGCCGACGCGGGCCGCGCCGACGACGCCCATGGGCGAGTCCTGCTTGCGCTCGCCGTCGCCGAAGGCCGCGTTCCACAGGTCGGGGATCTTCGAGGGCAGCGCCACGATGGACTCGACGCCGTTCTCCATCATGTTGCCCATGCGGTCCACGGACTGGCCGAAGGACTGCTGGACGATGCCGGAGGCGGGCGTGAAGCCGAGGAAGCCGGCGTAGACGTACTTGCCCTCGACATAGCCGCCGTCGCCGTCGGTCTTGCTGACCTGGTTCTTGATCAGGTTCGCGTGCAGGTCGACGCGCTTGCCGTCCCGCTCGACGGTGAGCGTGGCGGGGCCGACGGTCTCGCGGATCTTCGACTGCAGGGCCGACCAGTCGCCGACGTCCTTGCCCTGGAAGGCGACGATCTTGTCGCCCGCCTTCAGGCCCGCGGCCTTGGCGGGCGCGGGCTTGTCGCCCTTCTCGCAGGTGTTGCGGTTCTGGCTCGCCTCGATGACGCAGTCCGAGACCTTGCCGACCGACGTCGTCTGCGTACTGATGCCGAAGGTCATCATCACGCCGAGGAAGATCACGACGGCCAGGATCAGGTTCATGAACGGCCCGGCGAACATCACGATCACGCGCTTCCAGGGCTTGCGCGTGTAGAACAGGCGGGTCTCGTCGCCCGGCTTGAGCTCCTCGAAGGCGGCGGAGCGCGCGTCCTCGATCATGCCGCGCCAGGGCGACGTGGAGCGTGCCTCTATTTTTCCGTCCGGGCCCGGCGGGAACATGCCGATCATGCGGATGTAGCCGCCGAGCGGGATGGCCTTGATGCCGTACTCGGTGTCGCCCTTCTTGCGCGAGAACAGCGTCGGGCCGAAGCCGACCATGTACTGGGGCACGCGGATGCCGAACATCTTCGCGGTCGACAGATGGCCCAGCTCGTGCCAGGCGATCGAGAACAGCAGCCCGATCACGAAGACGACTATGCCGAGGATCATCATCAAGGTCGTCATGCACGAGCCTCCGCGGTCGTCTGGTTCCTCGTCGCCGACGAGGTGGTCGTGGCCGTCAGTTCACGGGCCCGGGCGCGCGCCCAGGTCTCCGCTTCGAGGACGTCCGCCACGGTCAGGGAGGTTCCCGCGCTCGGTGTGCCGTGTTCGGCGACGACCTGGGTCACGGTCTCCATGATGCCGGTGAAGGGCAGCGCGCCCGCCAGGAAGGCGTCCACGCATTCCTCGTTGGCGGCATTGAACACCGCCGGGGCCGTGCCCGCGAGCTCCCCGACGTGCCGGGCGAGCCCGACCGAGGGGAACGCCTCGGTGTCGAGGGGGAAGAACTCCCAGGTGGAAGCCTTGGACCAGTCGAAAGCGGGGGCCGCGTCCGGGATCCGCTCGGGCCAGCCGATGCCGATGGCGATGGGGCCGCGCATGTCCGGCGGCGTCGCCTGGGCGAGCGTGGAGCCGTCGGTGAACTCGACCATGGAGTGCACGTACGACTGCGGGTGCACGACGACCTCGATGCGGTCGAAGGGGATGTCGTAGAGGAGGTGGGCCTCGATCACCTCCAGGCCCTTGTTGACGAGGGTCGCGGAGTTGACGGTGATGACCGGGCCCATCGCCCAGGTCGGGTGCGCGAGCGCGTCGGCGGGCGTGACGTCCGCCAGGTCGGCCTTCGTCCGGCCGCGGAACGGGCCGCCGGACGCGGTGACGACGAGCTTGCGGACGTCGGCGCGGGTGCCGGCGGCGAGCGCCTGGAAGAGCGCGGCGTGCTCGGAGTCGACCGGGATGATCTGGCCGGGCTTGGCCAGCGCCTTGACCAGCGGGCCGCCGACGATCAGCGACTCCTTGTTGGCGAGGGCGAGCGTCCGGCCCGCCTCCAGGGCGGCGAGCGTGGGGGCCAGGCCGATGGAGCCGGTGATGCCGTTGAGGACGGTGTGGCAGTCGCTCGCGGCGAGCTCGGTGGCCGCGTCCGGGCCCGCGAGGATGTCCGGCAGCGGCTCCCCCGCCCCGTACTCCTCCCGCAGCGCCTCGCGCAGAGCCGGCACGACGTCCTCGCGGGCCACCGCGACGGTCCGCACCCGCAGCCGCCTCGCCTGCTCCGCGAGCAGGGCCACCCGGCCGCCCGCGGCGGACAGGGCCGTGACGCGGAAGCGGTCGGGGTTGCGCAGGACGAGGTCGACGGCCTGCGTGCCGATCGAGCCCGTCGAGCCGAGGACGACGATGTTCCGCGGGCCGTCGGTTCCGACTGGGTCGAAGACGAGGTGCGGGTCGGCGAGGGGTGCGGGGCTTTCGCTCATGCCCCCATTGTGGCCGGAGCGGGGCCCGGATCCGACAGCGCCTCTCGGCTCCGGGCGCCGGGCCCTCGCGGGGCGCCCCAGGCCCGCCCCTTCCCGAACCAGGGGGCTTCGCCCCCTGGGACCCCCCTTAATCGCCGCTTCGCGGCTCGTCCTCAAACGCCTGGTCCTCAAACGCCGGACGGGCTAAAACCTTGCCGGACGCGGGCCGACCATGTCAGCGGATTGGGCGGTGGACGTTCTCCCCCCGTGCCGGGCCCGGTGTCGCGTCCGCGATCCACGGGCCGTCGCCGCTCGGGTCGATGACGCCCTGTTCCAGCCAGGTGTACGTCCCCGACAGGACGCCCTTGACGACCCTGCCGTCCAGTTCGTCGGTGTTGGTCCACAGGCGGCCGAAGAGTTCCTCGACGCGGATGCGGGACTGGCGGCAGAAGACGTCGGCGAGCTGGTACGCCTCGCGGCCGTACTCCTCGGTGGTGCGCAGGAGTTCGGCGCGTACGCAGGCCGCGCTCATCGCGAACAGTTCCGCGCCGATGTCGACGATCCGGCCGAGGAAGCCCTGCTTGGTCTCCATCCGGCCCTGCCAGCGCGACATCGCGTAGAACGTGGAGCGGGCCAGCTTGCGCGCCGTGCGCTCGACGTACCGCAGATGGCCCGACAGGTCCCGGTGGCCTTCCGGGTTGAAGTCGGCGTACGAGCGCGGGAGTTGACCCGGGCCTGCGACGAGCTTGGGCAGCCAGCGGGCGTAGAAGGCACCCGCGGCCGCCCCGGCCCTGGCCTTGTCGGACAGGGTCTTGTCCGGGTCGATGAGGTCTCCCGCGACCTTCAGGTGGGCGTCGACGGCCTCGCGGGCGATCAGCAGGTGCATGATCTCCGTCGAGCCCTCGAAGATGCGGTTGATGCGCAGATCGCGCAGGATCTGCTCGGCGGGGACGGCGCGTTCGCCGCGCGCGGCGAGCGACTCGGCGGTCTCGAAGCCGCGGCCGCCGCGGATCTGGACGAGTTCGTCGGCCATCAGCCAGGCCATCTCGGAGCCGTACAGCTTGGCGAGGGCGGCCTCGATGCGGATGTCGTTGCGGTCCTCGTCGGCCATCTGGGAGGAGAGATCGAGGACCGCCTCCAAGGCGAAGGTCGTCGCCGCGATGAAGGAGATCTTCGAGCCGACCGCCTCGTGGTACGCGACGGGCTTGCCCCACTGCTCGCGCGCGCTCGACCACTCGCGGGCGATCTTCAGGCACCATTTGCCGGCGCCGACGCACATCGCGGGCAGCGAGAGGCGGCCGGTGTTGAGGGTGGTGAGCGCGATCTTCAGGCCCGCGCCCTCGGGGCCGATGCGGTGGGCGGCGGGGACGCGCACCCGGTGGAAGCGCGTGACGCCGTTCTCCAGGCCGCGCAGGCCCATGAAGGCGTTGCGGTTCTCCACGGTGACGCCCTCGGAGGCGGCCTCGACGACGAAGGCGGTGATGCCGCCCTTGTGGCCCTCCGACTTCGGCACCCGGGCCATGACCACGAGCAGGTCGGCGACCACGCCGTTGGTGGTCCACAGCTTCACGCCGTCGAGTACGTAGTCGTCGCCGTCCGGCACGGCGGACGTGGCGAGGCGGGCCGGGTCGGAGCCGACGTCCGGCTCGGTGAGCAGGAACGCGGAGATGTCGGTGCGGGCGCAGCGCGGCAGGAACTCGTCCTTCTGCTCCTGGGTGCCGAACAGCTTCAGGGGCTGCGGTACGCCGATCGACTGATGGGCGGAGAGCAGCGCGCCGAGCGCGGGGTTGGCGGAGCCGACGAGCGCGAGCGCCTTGTTGTAGTACACCTGCGTGAGGCCGAGACCGCCGTACTTGGTGTCGATCTTCATGCCGAGCGCGCCGAGTTCCTTGAGGCCGTTGATCACCTCGTCGGGGATCAGGGCCTCACGCTCGATGCGCGCCCCGTCGATCTTCGTCTCGCAGAAGTCGCGCAGCTTGGCCAGGAATTCCTCGCCGCGCTGCGCCGCCTCGTCGGAGGGCATCGGGTGCGGGTGGATCAGGTCGAGCCGGAAGCGCCCGAGGAACAGCTCCTTGGCGAAGCTGGGCTTGCGCCAGTCCTGCTCGCGGGCGGCCTCGGCGACCTGCCGGGCCTCGCGCTCGGTGACCAGGGGCCCAGAAGGAGGGGAAGGAGGGGGCGGGGGTGTGGTTGGTGCGGACAAGAGGCTCACCTCGCCGCGAGTCGGGGTCGGGGGACCTAGCTGGATCGGGGCAGAACCGGATCATGGTTACTCACCAGTGCTACTCGATCGTTGGTACCCGATTCCGGGCATCCCCACCAGCCCTCGCGCAGCGAATGCGCGAGAACGGCCGGAGCCCCCGCACAGCGGGCTCCGGCCGTTCGTCCGTGACGCGGGGCAGCTACAGCTCGATGCCCGTCAGGACCATCACGCGCTCGTACGTGTAGTCGTCCATGGCGAAGCGGACGCCCTCGCGGCCGACGCCGGACTGCTTCACGCCGCCGTACGGCATCTGGTCGGCGCGGTAGGAGGGCGCGTCGCCGATGACGACGCCGCCGACCTCGAGGGCGCGGTGGGCGCGGAAGGCGGCCTGGAGGTCGTGGGTGAACACGCCCGCCTGGAGGCCGTACTTGGAGTCGTTGACGGCGTCGAACGCGGCCTGCTCGCCGTCGGCCTTCGTCACCGTCATGACCGGACCGAAGACCTCCTCGCAGGCGAGGGTGGTGTCGGCCGGCACGTCGGTGAGGACGGTCGGCGCGTACGCGGCGCCGTCGCGCTTGCCGCCGGTCAGGAGCTGGGCGCCGGCCCGGACGGCCTCGTCGACCCAGGACTCCACCCGCTTGGCCGCGTCCTCGCTCACGAGCGGGCCGACGTCGGTCTTCGGGTCGGACGGGTCACCGGTGACCTGGCCCTCGACAGCCTTGACGATCTTCGGTACGAGCCGGTCGTACACGGACGCGTCGGCGATGACCCGCTGTACGGAGATGCAGGACTGGCCGCCCTGGTAGTTGGAGAAGGTCGCGACGCGCGCGGCGACCCAGTCGAGGTCGGCCTCGGAGGAGAAGTCGCCGAGGACGACGGCGGCGCCGTTGCCGCCCAGCTCCAGGGTGCAGTGCTTGCGCGGCACCGAGTCCATGATCGCGTAGCCGACCTGCTCGGAGCCGGTGAAGGAGACCACCGGCAGGCGCTCGTCCTGGACCAGGGCGGGCATCTTGTCGTTGGCGACGGGCAGCACGGACCACGACCCGGCGGGCAGGTCGGTCTCGGCAAGGAGTTCGCCGATGAGGAGTCCGCTGAGCGGGGTCGCCGGGGCGGGCTTGAGGATGATCGGCGTGCCGACGGCGATGGCCGGGGCGATCTTGTGGGCGCACAGGTTCAGCGGGAAGTTGAACGGCGCGATGCCGAGGACGACGCCCTTGGGGAAGCGGCGCGTGAAGGCGAGCCGGCCCTGGCCGCCGGCGTCGGTGTCCAGGCGCTGGGCCTCGCCGCCGTTGAACCGGCGGGCCTCCTCGGCCGCGAAGCGGAACACCGACACGGCGCGGCCGACCTCGCCGCGCGCCCACTTGATCGGCTTGCCGTTCTCGGCGGAGATGAGCTGCGCGATCTCCTCGGTGCGCTCGACGAGGCGGCGGCTCACGTGGTCGAGGGCGGCGGCGCGGACGTGCGCGGGGGTCGCGGCGAACTCGTCGCGCACCGCGTAGGCGGCGGCGACGGCCTCCTCGACCTGGGCGTCGGTGGGCACGGCCGCCTTGCCGACGAGGCGCCCGTCCCAGGGCGAGGTGACGTCGAGCGTGGTCTCACCGGTGGTCTGGCGACCGGCGAGCCAGAAGGCGTGGATGGAAGTCATGAGAATCCCGGCCCTTCCGCGGTTTGGTTCTGGTTCGGCTGTACGGGGTCCACCGTAGGGGTGGAGGTTTCTGTCGGGGGTTGTCCGAGTCGGCGTACTCGGGGACGTTGCCGCGCCGGAATGTCAGGGCCGGGTGTGATGGGGCTGCGCCCCTTTCCCCCCTTTCGCCGCTCCGCGGCTCG
>NZ_AOPZ01000322.1 GCF_000414115.1 Streptomyces aurantiacus JA 4570 | reverse complement strand
GCTGCACCCTCCCGCTTCACTCGCGGGCCGCGCGCACCGCCGGCGGCCACTCCCCCGCCGCGAGGAAGCGGCGTACGGACGCCGCCGCGCGCCGCCCCTCCGCGGCCACCGCCCCGGCGGCCCGCACCGCGTGCGTCACGTTCCCGACGGCGAAGACGCCGGGGATCTCCGTGCGGAAGGCCGCGTCGATCGCGGGCGCCCGGGTGCCGGGCGCGAGCGGCACCCCGCCCCGGCGCGCCAGTTCGTGGTCGGGGACGAAGTCGCCGGTGAAGACGACGGTGTCGCAGGCCAGTCGGGCGAGGCGGCCGGTGCGGTGCCGCACGAGCACGGCGGACAGCCGCCCCCGTCCTGCCAGTTCGGCCACCGCCGTGCCGGTGAGGAGCGGGACGCCGTGCCACAGCCGGGCCTCGGCGGCGCGCCAGGGCGTGGTCCCGTGCCGGCGCTCCGGCGTCACCTGGGCGGCCACGGCGACGCCCGCCCGCCGCAGCGTGTCGAGGGCGGCGTACGCGACGGGCTCGGCGCCCACGACCACGGCCCGCGTCCCGATGTGCTGCCCGTACAGGTGGACGGCCTGCTGGAGTTCGCCCGTGGTGTAGACGCCGGCCGGGCGGCTGCCGGGCACCAGGCGTGCGCTGCGCGGGCGTTCGCGGGCGCCGGTGGCGAGGACGACGGCCCGGGCGGTGAGGCGCTCCAGGCCGTCGGGCGAGGTCGTGTCCAGGGTGAGCGGGCCGGCCCAGCCGGTGGCGGTGACGCCGGTGCGGACGGTCGCGCCCGCGCGGGCCGCCGC
>NZ_AOPZ01000321.1 GCF_000414115.1 Streptomyces aurantiacus JA 4570 | reverse complement strand
CCGCGCCGCCGTGCCGTCCGCAAGGCGACCGCGCCGACCGCCCCCGAGGAGACGGCCGTCGTGGTCGTCCCCGCGGCGGACAAGCCCGCCGAGGCCGCCGCGGAGCAGCCGTCCGAGGGCCAGGCCGAGGCGCCCGCCGCCGACGCCGCCGAGGAAGCCGCTCCGGCCGCCAAGAAGACGGCGCGCAAGACGGCCAAGAAGGCCACCGCCAAGAAGGCCGCGACGAAGAAGACGGCGGCCAAGAAGACGGCGGCGAAGAAGACGGCCGCCAAGAAGACGACGGCCAAGAAGGCGGCGAAGACCGCGACGTCGAAGACGGCGAAGAAGGCCGCCGCGGCGGAGCAGTCGGGGGCCTCGGTGTCGGCCCCGGCCGACGCCGGCTGAACCGTCTGACGGCTGGTCACGCGTCAACACCGGTGCCCCCACACGGCGAACCCGCCGCGTGGGGGCACCGGCGCGTCGGGGCACGGTGTGATCGGTCCGCGCACTCAATGCGCCGTTTTCAGCGGTCACTTGGAACTGGCAGGCTTACCTGTGAGACTCATGCGGTTTGCTGGTCGTGAAGAAACGTTGTTGGTAGTGAAGACATGACGCGGACGCGCCGGGGGGAGACCGCGCGCCGGGGTCAGGGGAGGGATGCACCATGGCGCAGTCGCGCCTCAGAGGCACGGGCCGCCACCGCGCCGTGAAGCCGGTCAGGGGAGGGCGGCAGGCCGCGGCGATCGCCACGGTGCTCTCCGCGGCGGCGAGCCTGCAAGTCGCGGGCACGGGCGCCGCGGGCGCGGCCCCGGACGACACGGCCGCGGCCACCCCCACCTGGACCGAGGGCCCGGTCTTCAACGACCCGCTCGGCACGGACGAGGCCCAGCACGCGATCCGAACCCGCCTGATCCAGCTCACCGACGCCGCCGTGCCCGGCTCCACCATCAAGGTCGCCGTCTACCACGTGTGGGAGGCCCCGGTCGTCGAGGCGCTCCTGAACGCCCGCGAGCGCGGCGTCCACGTACAGATCCTGCTCGACTCGACGAGCCGTACGGACCGCCCGGCGAACCCCTCGTACGCCAAGCTCGCCACGTCGCTCGGCACGGACGCGGCCAAGAAGTCCTTCGTCGCGCTGTGTCCCAAGGACAAGTCGTGCCTGGGCGACCCGCGCCACGGCAAGTCGATCATGCACAACAAGTTCTGGCTGTTCTCCGAGGTCAAGGGCGCCCGGGACGTCGTCGTCCAGACCACGTCGAACTCGACGCCGTCCGCGCACACCAAGTTCTTCAACGACGCGCTGCTGCTGCCGGACAACCCGGCGATGTACGACGCGTTCGCGGACTACTTCGACGAGATGGTCCGCAAGGACTGGCGGTCCTGGGACTACCGCACGGTCAGCAACGGCCTCTACAAGGCGTACTTCTTCCCGCGCGAGGGCACCGTCAACGAGACCGACACCATGTACTCGGTCCTGAACAACGTCTCGTGCACCTACAAGGACGCGAGCGGCGTGAAGCGGCAGACCAAGGTCCGCGCCTCCATCTTCAAGGTCACGCGCAAGCAGATCGCCGACAAGCTGGTGTCGCTGCAGAAGGCCGGCTGCGCCGTGGACCTGGTCTACGCCGAGACGGACAGCGCCAAGAGCCAGGGCGGCACCCCCGGCACCTGGGAGGCGCTGCACAAGCCCGGCGGCCCGGCCCTGCGCTGCTACAACGACGACCGGGACCCGCTCGCGCCCGGCCAGAAGCTGACCACGCCGTACATCATCCACAGCAAGTACGTCCTCATCGACGGTGTGTACGACGGCAAGCGGAACAAGGTCTCCTTCACCGGCTCGCAGAACTACACGGCGCCCGCGCTGCGCGAGAACGACGAGGTGATCGTGAAGGTCGACGACGACTCGGTGCACGACACCTACCGCAAGCACTTCGACCGGGTGAAGAAGGTCGCCTGGCCGGGCACCAGCGACAAGACGGACCTGTGCCGGGGCGTGAAGCCGCTGCCGCCGGACGGCGAGAAGCCCACCGGGTGAGGGCCGAGGTGAGGGCCGAGCCCACCAGGTGAGGGCCGGTTTGACCCGTCAGGGCGGGCCCCGTAACCTAGACCGTCGGTGTGTTCCTATGCACGCCCAACCCCTGTAAACCTCATTCCTCCCGGAATCCGCACGGACCGTGTCCGTACGTAATCGGGGAGAGGCCGTTCGTGCCCTCGGCGCGGGGCGGCTGGACTGCGGGGGTCCCGTTCCGAGCGAGAGAGAGAGAGATCCGCGTGTACGCCATCGTGCGCAGCGGTGGTCGCCAGCACAAGGTTGCTGTCGGCGACATCGTTGAGGTTGACAAGATTTCCACTGCCAAGGTTGGCGACACGGTCGAGCTCTCGACCCTGCTCGTTGTCGACGGCGAAGCCGTGACGAGCGACCCGTGGGTCCTTGCCGGCATCAAGGTCACGGCCGAGGTCGTGGACCACCACAAGGGCGCGAAGATCGACATCCTTCGCTACAAGAACAAGACCGGCTACCGCCGTCGCCAGGGTCACCGCCAGCAGTACACGGCGATCAAGGTCACCGGCATCCCCACGGCTGCGAAGTAAGGGACTGAGACAAGATGGCACACAAGAAGGGCGCATCGTCCACTCGGAACGGGCGCGATTCCAACGCTCAGCGGCTCGGTGTGAAGCGCTTCGGCGGTCAGACCGTCAACGCCGGTGAGATCCTGGTCCGCCAGCGCGGCACCCACTTCCACCCGGGCACGGGCGTCGGCCGCGGCAAGGACGACACCCTGTTCGCGCTGGACGCCGGTGCGGTGGAGTTCGGTACCCACCGCGGCCGCAAGGTCGTGAACATCGTTCCGGTCGCCTGATCCTCTTTCCGAGGGCTTGAGGCACCGTAGAGCGGTTTTCTTCGCGAGGGCGGACCTGACTTCCCGGTTTCCGGGAAGCGGGTCCGCCCTTCGCGTGTTACGCAGTAGACATTTCCGTACGTAACTGGAGGCACCGAACCATGACCACCTTCGTGGACCGCGTCGAGCTGCATGTCGCCGCGGGTAGCGGAGGCCACGGCTGTGCCTCCGTCCACCGTGAGAAGTTCAAGCCGCTCGGCGGCCCGGACGGCGGCAACGGCGGCCGGGGCGGCGACGTCATCCTCGTCGTCGACCAGTCCGTGACCACGCTGCTCGACTACCACCACAGCCCGCACCGCAAGGCCACCGCGGGCAAGCCCGGCGAGGGCGGCAACCGCTCCGGCAAGGACGGCCAGGACCTGGTCCTGCCGGTCCCGGACGGCACGGTCGTCATGGACAAGCAGGGCAACGTGCTCGCGGACATGGTCGGCCACGGCACCTCGTACGTCGCCGCGCAGGGCGGCCGCGGGGGCCTCGGCAACGCCGCGCTCGCCTCCGCCCGCCGCAAGGCGCCCGGCTTCGCGCTGCTCGGCGAGCCCGGCGACGCCGGTGACGTGGTCCTGGAGCTCAAGACGGTCGCGGACGTCGCGCTCGTCGGCTACCCGAGCGCCGGCAAGTCCTCGCTGATCTCCGTGCTCAGCGCCGCCAAGCCGAAGATCGCCGACTATCCGTTCACGACGCTTGTGCCCAACCTGGGCGTCGTCACGGCCGGCTCCACCGTCTACACCATCGCCGACGTGCCCGGCCTCATCCCCGGCGCCAGCCAGGGCAAGGGCCTCGGCCTTGAGTTCCTGCGCCACGTGGAGCGGTGCAGCGTGCTCGTGCACGTCCTGGACACCGCGACGCTGGAGTCCGACCGCGACCCGCTGTCCGACCTGGACGTGATCGAGGCGGAGCTGCGGGAGTACGGCGCGGGCCTGGAGAACCGGCCGCGCCTGGTGGTCCTCAACAAGGTCGACATCCCGGACGGCCAGGACCTGGCCGACCTGGTGCGGCCCGACCTGGAGGAGCGCGGCTACCGCGTCTTCGAGGTCTCCGCGGTCGCCCACAAGGGCCTCAAGGAGCTGTCCTTCGCGCTCGCCGGGCTCGTCGCCGAGGCGCGCGCCGCCAAGCCGCAGGAGGAGGCCACGCGCATCGTCATCCGGCCCAAGGCCGTCGACGACGCGGGCTTCACCGTCACGCGCGAGGAGGACGAGGGCGAGGCCGTGTACCGCGTGCGCGGCGAGAAGCCGGAGCGCTGGGTCCGCCAGACCGACTTCAACAACGACGAGGCCGTCGGCTACCTCGCGGACCGGCTCAACCGCCTCGGCGTCGAGGACGAGCTGATGAAGGCCGGTGCCCGGGCGGGCGACGGCGTGGCCATCGGCCCCGAGGACAACGCGGTCGTCTTCGACTGGGAGCCGTCGCTGTCCGCAGGCGCGGAGATGCTGGGGCGGCGCGGCGAGGACCACCGCTTCGAGGCGCCTCGGCCGGCCGCGCAGCGGCGCCGGGACCGGGACGCGGAGCGGGACGAGGCGGAGCAGGCGTACGACGACTTCAAGCCCTTCTAGGGCGCGGGGGCGGCAACCCATTCCCCGCCGCTCCGCGGCG
>NZ_AOPZ01000320.1 GCF_000414115.1 Streptomyces aurantiacus JA 4570 | reverse complement strand
CGGCGGCCAGCGCCCGCCCGCGCCCGGCGCCCCCGGGGCGGGCGCCCCCGGCGGCCACGTCTCCGGCGACACGCTGAACAGCGGCATCCCGGTCGTACCGCCCGCGCAGAACTCGCCGTTCGCGCCCGGCGCGCACCTGGACGAGCCCGGCCCGCACACCCCGCCCAAGCTGCCCGAGCCGGTGCAGCCGAACGTGCCGAAGGCGCCGGCGCCCAAGAAGAAGGGCCGCAACAAGCTGGTCCTCCTGGCCGGCCTGGTCGTCGTCCTCGGCTGCGGGGCGTACGGCGCGGGCCTGTTGATGAACCACGCCGACGTACCGAAGGGCACCACCGTCCTCGGTGTCGACGTCGGCGGCGGCACCCGCGACGAGGCCGTGAAGAAGCTCGACGCGGCGCTCGGCGAGCGCGTCAACAAGCCGCTGAAGCTGACGGTGGGCGGCGAGCAGGTCACCCTGAAGCCGGACCAGGCGGGCCTCACCCTCGACAGCCAGGCCACCGTGCGCGAAGCCGCGGGCAGCGACTACAACCCGGTGTCGGTGATCGGCGGCCTGTTCGGCGGCGAGCGCGTCGTCGAGCCCGTCATGCCCGTCGACGAGGAGAAGCTGGCGGCGGCCCTGGAGCGCTCCGCGGGCGGCGCGGGATCGGCCAAGGAGGGCACGGTCAAGTTCGAGCCCGGCAAGGCCGTCCCCGTCTACGGCAAGGCGGGCAAGGGCATCGACGCCGAGAAGTCGTCGTCCGCGGTCGCCGAGGCGTACAAGAAGCAGGTCGAGACCGGCAGCGCGGGCACCGTCGCGGTGCCCGTCACCAACCGGAAGCCGACCGTCTCGAACGCCGAGGTCGACCGGTTCATGAAGCAGTTCGCCAAGCCCGCCATGTCCGCCAACGTCACGATCACGGCGGGCGGCAAGTCGATCCCGCTCGGCCCGGCGAAGTCGCTGCCGCAGGTGCTCGGCGCGAAGGTCGTCAACGGCAAGCTCGTGGAGACGTACGACCTCGAAACGCTCAAGCAGCTCTACGGCAACACGTTCGACGGCGTCCTGATCCAGCGCGGAAACGGCAAGAAGACGCCGGTCCAGCCGACGGACGTGGCCCAGGCGATGGGCAAGGCGCTGCGGGGCAAGACGACCGCGGAGCGGACCGGAGTGATCGAGACGAACGCGAACTGAAGCGCTCCGCTCGAGGCACTCAGCCTGAGGCGCTTCGCTTGAAGCGCCCCGCTTGAGGCGCTGTCCGTCACGCTGTCCGCATGACATCTGTCATGCGGATGTCAGCACACTCGACACTGCCGTCGCACCTCTCTGACCAGCGACGATGGTGCACATGACGACGACAGTGACAAGGACGGCGGCGGGCGGGGCGACCCGCACGGCCGCGAGCGCGGTGAGCTTCGAGCGGGTGACCAAGAGCTACGGCGAGGTGCGGGCCGTCGACGGCCTCACCCTCGACCTGTACCCCGGCGAGACGGTGGCGCTGCTCGGCCCGAACGGCGCGGGCAAGTCGTCCACGCTCGACCTGCTGCTCGGCCTGCGCCGCCCCGACAGCGGCACGGTGAGCGTGTTCGGCACCAGCCCGCGGGAGGCCATCACCGCGGGGCGGGTCGGCGCGATGCTGCAGAGCGGCGGACTCATGGACGAGGTCACCGTCCGCGAACTCGTCCGCCTCGCCTGCGCCCTGCATCCGCGGCCGCACCGGGTGGACGAGGTCCTCGCCCACGCGGGCATCACCCAGCTGGCCGACCGCAAGGTCGACAAGCTCTCCGGAGGCCAGCAGCAGCGCGTGCGGTTCGCGCTCGCCACGGCGGGCGCCAACGACCTCGTCGTCCTGGACGAGCCGACGACCGGCATGGACGTGACGGCACGCCAGGCTTTCTGGGCGACCATGCGGGAGCAGGCGGACCAGGGCCGCGCGGTCCTGTTCGCCACGCACTACCTGGAGGAGGCCGACGCGATCGCGGACCGGGTCCTGGTGCTGCACCGGGGCCGGCTCCTCGCGGACGGCACGGCGGCCGAGATCAAGGCGAAGGCCGGCGCCCGCAAGGTCAGCTTCGACCTGGAGGAGCTGCGCGCGGGCGACCCGGACCTCGAACGGCGGCTGCGGGAGCTGCCGTTCCTGTCGGCAGTCGGCGTGTTCGGGCACACGGTCCGGCTCCAGTCGACGGACGCCGACGCGACCGTGCACGCGCTGTACGGCCTCGGCATCTATCCCCGCAACCTCGAGGTCGCCGGTCTCGGCCTGGAGCAGGCGTTCGTCGCGATCACGGCGGCCGAGGAGGCGAAGGCGGCATGACGAACCACACCTCGAACCTCACCACGAACCACACGTCGAAGCTCACCATGAACCACACCTCGAACCACACGCCGGGCTTCACCTCGGGAGCCCTCGTCAAGCTGGAGCTGATCCGCTCCCTGCGGAACAAGAAGTTCCTGTTCTTCTCCGTGATGTATCCGGCGATGCTCTTCCTGATCATCGCCGGCGGCGCGGACGCCACCACCGAGGTCGGCGACAGCGGCCTGGCGATGCCCGCCTTCATGATGGTCTCGATGGCGTCGTTCGGCGCGCTCACGGCCGTCCTGATGGGCAACAGCGAGCGCATCGCGAAGGAACGGCAGAGCGGCTGGGTGCGCCAGCTCAGGCTGACGAGCCTGCCGGGCCGCGGCTATGTGCTCGCCAAGACGGCCAGCGCGGCCGTGGTCAGCCTGCCGTCGATCGTCGTCGTGTTCGTGGTCGCCGCCCTGGTCAAGGACGTCCGCCTGGACGCCTGGCAGTGGCTGGCGCTGACCGGCGCGATCTGGGCGGGCAGCCTGTGCTTCGCCGCGCTGGGCGTGGCCGTGGGCTATCTCGCGACGGGCGACGCGGTGCGGCCGGTCACGATGATCCTGTACTTCGGGCTCTCGGTGCTCGGCGGCCTGTGGATGCCGACGGCGACGTTCCCCGGCTGGCTGCAGAGCCTGGCGGACTGGACGCCCACTCACGCGTACGCCGCGCTCGGCCGGGCCATCGAGCTGGGCGACGCGCCGCACGCGGGCGACGTCGTGCTGCTCGTGGCGTACTTCGCGGTGTTCGCGGCGGGCGCCGCCTGGCTGTACCGGAAGGACACACTGAAGGCGTGAGAGAACCACTGGACAGGGACCGCCGTCACCCCATGCACAGCTTCGGCCGCCCGCCCACGGACCGCCGCGCGGCCCGCGCGAAGCTCGCCTGGATCGGCATCTGGCTGGTCTTCATGGCCGCGCCGGTGAAGGACCTGGCGGACGGCGGCCGCTCCGCGGCGGCGACCGTCCTCGGCTCGCTCGGCCTCGCCGCGTTCATCGCGTGCTACCTCACCCTGGTCTTCCGGTACACGACGAAGGTCCTCGTCTGGCGCTGGGTGTACGTGACGTACGGGGTCCTCGTGGCCCTCGCGACCGCCCTGTCGACCGGCATGGACGCCGCCTGGCTCGGCCTGTGGGTGTACGTCGCGGTGTCCGCGGGCGCGGTCCTGCCCATGCGGCAGGCGCTGTGGGTGATCCCGTCCGTCACCGCGCTGATGCTGTCGATCGGCGTGTACGCCCAAGGGGGCGGGGTGGCCGACATGGTCACCGGGCTCGGCGTGACGACGTTCCTCGTCGGGTTCGCGATGACCGGCGTACGCCATCTGATCCGTACGACGGTCGAGCTGCGCCAGGCGCGGGCGACGGTCGCCCAACTGGCCGCCAACGAGGAGCGGTTGCGGCTCGCCCGCGATCTGCACGACCTGCTGGGTCACTCCCTGTCGCTGATCACGCTGAAGAGCGAGCTGGCGGGGCGGATGCTCCCCGCCCACCCGGACCGGGCCGCCCAGCAGGTGGCGGACATCGAACAGGTCAGCCGCCAGGCCCTGGTGGACGTGCGCGAGGCGGTCACCGGCTATCGCAGGCTCACCCTGCCCGGACAGCTGGCCGGGGCCCGCACGGCGCTCACCGCGGCGGGGATCGAGGCGGATGTTCCGCTGGAGGTGCCGGAGGGCGGGCAGGCCGGGGAATCCGGACCCGGTGCCTCCGACGAGCGGCGCCTGGCCGCCGAGGAGCGCGAGGCCGCCCTCGCCTGGGCGCTGCGCGAGGCCGTCACCAACGTCGTGCGGCACAGTTCCGCCCGCCGCTGCGCGGTCACGCTCACCCGCCGCGAGACCCTCGCGGGCCCCGTCCTGGAGCTGGTGGTCGAGGACGACGGCGTGGGCCTCGCGCCCGGCAGCGACCACGGCAACGGCCTGACCGGCCTCACGGAACGGCTGGAGGCGGTCGGCGGCGCCCTCGACGTCATGTCGGGCACCGGCATCGGCCGCGGCGCGCGGCGGCAGGGCGCCGACCGGCCGGGATTCCGGCTCGTCGCGCGCGTACCGGCGGGGCCGGACCCGGCGGAGCACGCCGCGCCCACCGCCCTAGGATCGTCCGCATGACCGGCAGCACGCACAGCCCCGCGGAGGACACCGGGCCCGCGCCCGACCGCCCCACCGGCACCGCCGGGCGGCCCATCCGGGTGCTCCTCGCCGAGGACCAGTCGATGGTCCGCGAGGCGCTCGCGGCGCTGCTCGGCCTGGAGCCGGACATCGAGGTCGTCGCGCAGGCGGCCCGCGGTGACGAGGTCCTGGCGGCCGCCCGCGCGCACGCCGTGGACGTGGCGCTCCTGGACATCGAGATGCCGGGGCGGACCGGCATCGAGGCGGCCGCGGAGCTGCGCGCCGCGCTGCCGGAGCTGAAGGTCGTCGTGCTCACCACGTTCGGGCGGCCCGGGTATCTGCGCAGCGCCATGGAGGCCGGGGCGGTCGCCTTCCTGGTCAAGGACGCGCCCGCGGCCCAGCTCGCCGACGCGGTGCGCCGGGTGCTCGCGGGGGAGCGCGTCATCGATCCCACGCTGGCCGCCGCCGCCCTGGCCGAGGGCGCCAACCCGCTCACGGACCGCGAGCGCGAGATCCTGCGCGCCGCCGCCGACGGCGCCACGAACGCCGAGCTCGCCGCAGCCCTGCACCTCTCCCAGGGCACGGTCCGCAACTACCTGTCCACGGCCATCCAGAAGCTGGCGGCCCGCAACCGCACGGAGGCGGTCGGGATCGCCCGCGAGAAGGGCTGGCTCTGAGCTGGTAGCTCCGAGCCGGTCCCAGGGTGGCCCGCGAGCCGCCGGTTCCAGGGGCACGGAGAGTACGCGGGCGCCCCGAAGGGGCGCGGGGAACTGCGCGACCAGCCACGACGCGCCCGCAGAGAAAAGACGGCCAATCGCGGCACCTCCGGCGGAACGCCTAATTCAGCCGTGCCCGCGCGGCCCGCGCCTGCCGTCGCACCCGGTCCGCCGCCGTCTCGTCGGTGGCGGCCAGCGCGTCGGCGTACGTGTCGAGTTCGGCGGCACCGGTGCGGAAGTCGCCGCGCTGGACGAGGAGCTGGGCGCGGTCGTAGCGCAGCCGGTCCTCGGGCGCGGGCAGCAGCAGGGACAGCTCGACGGCCCACAGGGCGACGTCGGAGCGCTCCGGGCGGGTGGCGGCCCACACGCGGATGTTGTTGAGGACGCGCCGCACGATGTCGAGCACACCGACGGGCCGCAGCATCGCGGCGTCCAGCGGCGCCCCCGTGGCCCCCGCCACCAGCAACTGCGTGTCCGTACGGCTCAGTACCCGCCCTCCGCCGAACGGATCGGCCAGCACGCGCTCCTCGTACCCGTCCCGGGCATCCTGGGCATTGCCGCCACCGCCGGCGCCGCAGCCGCCGTACGCGCCGCATGCCCCCTGGGCGCAGACGCCCGGTGTGCCGAAGCCGACGACGAAGTGGCCGGGCAGGGCGACGCCGTGGACCGGGGCGCCGGCGCGCCGCGCGACCTCGAT
>NZ_AOPZ01000319.1 GCF_000414115.1 Streptomyces aurantiacus JA 4570 | reverse complement strand
CGCCGCGGTCGTCGCGGCCGCCGCGCGGGCCGCCCGCCCCCGGCCCGGCGAGCGCGTCGCGGTCGTCGGCGCGGGCACGCTGGGGATGCTCGCGGTGCAGCTGCTCGCCGCGTCGACACCCGCAGAGCTCGTGGTGGTCGACCCCCGGGCGGCGCGCGGCGAGCAGGCGCGCATCTTCGGCGCGACCGCGGCCCTCACCCCCGAGGACGCCCGGGCCGTCCAGGGGGCCTTCGACCTGGTGGTGGAGACCGCGGGCGCGCCGCCCACCGCGGCCTCGTCCTGCCTGCTCGCCCGGAGGGGCGGCCGGGTGGTGCTCACCGGGATGTTCGCGCCGGGCGCCGCCGGGATCGACCCCGTCCACCTGTCGCTGAACCAGCTGGAGATCCGCAGCGTCTTCGGCGCCTCCTCGGCGGCCTGGTCGGAGGCGGTCCGCGCCTTCGGCGTGGGCCTGCTCGACCCGGCGGCCCTCATCACGCACGAGTTCCCGCTGGAGGAGTTCGGCGAGGCGGTGGCGCTGGTCGGCGGCGGCGACCCGAAGACCGGGAAGGTGCTGCTCCGCCCCTAGGTGACGCCCGGGCACACCCCGGGCACCCCCACGGGGGGGCACCTCCACCTCACGTACCGAACCGCATTCGAAATACCGAACATTGGAGTCCCGTTGCCCACCCCGTCAACACCCCGCCGGCGCCCCGGCGTCGACGCCCTCGCCCGCATCGGCCACGCCGTGCCGGTGCCCGACCCGGCGGGCGCGTCCCCGTACACGTTCCCCGACGGCGGCACCTGGCGCACCGAGATCCCGTCCGTGGAGGGGCCGGAGGCCCTGTCCGTCGTCCTGAAGGAGAGCGCGCGCCTCGACGTGCCCGTGCACCGCATCAGCCAGGGCAGCGGCGTGTGGATGCTCACCGACACCGAGCTCACCGAGATGGTGGACACCTGCGCCGAACGGGACATCGAGCTCTGCCTGTTCACCGGGCCGCGCGGCACCTGGGACACCGGCGCCTCCACCCGCACCGACTCCGGCGGCGCGGGCCTGCGCGCCCGCGGCCACGACGCGCTCGCCGGCTGTGTCGAGGACGCCCTGCGCGCCACCGAGCTGGGCGTGCGGTGCCTGCTCGTCGCCGACGAGGGCGTGCTGTGGACGCTGCACCGCATGCGGGCCGCCGGTGTGCTGCCGCGCGAGGTCACCTTCAAGGTCTCCGCGCTCACGGGCCCGGTCAACCCCGCTTCGTACGCCGTGTACGAGCGGCTCGGCGCCGATTCCCTCAATGTGCCCTCGGACTTGACGGTGCAGCACCTCACCGAGATCCGCCGGGTGAGCCGGGCGCCGATGGACATGTACGTGGAGGCGCCGGACGACCTCGGCGGCTACGTCCGCATGTACGAGGTCGCGGAGCTGATCCGCTGCGGGGCCCCGCTGTACGTGAAGTTCGGCCTGAGCAAGTCGCCCGGCATCTACCCCTACGGCGCCCATCTGCGCGAGCACACCCTGGCCACCGCCCGCGAGCGGGTGCGGCGGGGCCGGCTCGCCCTCGACCTCCTCGCCCGGCACGGCGCCGACGGCGGCATGTCACCGCTCGGCTCCCGGTGCCCCGGCGACCTCCAGCGCTTCCCCGTCCCGGAAGGGAACTGACCCATGCGCATCCGCACCCCGGCCGCCGCCCTGGCGGCCGCAGGACTGCTCGTCGCCTCCCTGTCCGCCTGCGGCCAGGAGGCCAAGGGCGGCAGCCGCTACAAGCCGGACGAGGGCAAGGGCAGCACCATCGGCCTCGCGATGCCCACCAAGGCGTCCGAGCGGTGGATCGCCGACGGCGACAACATGGCCGAGCAGTTCAAGAAGGCCGGCTACAAGACCGATCTGCAGTACGGCGACAACAAGGTCGAGAACCAGATCGCCCAGCTGGAGAATATGATCACCAAGGGGCGCAGTCTCCTGGTGGTCGCCGCCATCGACGGCTCCGCGCTCACCGAGGTCCTGCAGCGCGCGCACGACGCGGGCATCCCCGTGATCTCGTACGACCGCCTCATCCTCGGCACGGACAACGTCGACTACTACGCGTCGTTCGACAACGAGCGCGTCGGCCGCCTCCAGGCCCAGTACATCGTCAAGAAGCTTCAGCTCGGCAAGCCCGAGAAGGGCGGCGACAAGCACAACATCGAGCTGTTCGCGGGCTCGCCGAACGACAACAACACCAAGTACTTCTGGAACGGCGCCATGAAGGTGCTCCAGCCGTACTTCAAGAGCGGCCAACTGACCGTCCGCAGCAAGCAGACGAGGATGAACCAGGCCACCACCCTGGACTGGGACGGCGGCACCGCGCAGAAGCGCATGGACGACCTGATCAGCAAGAACTACGGCTCGGACCGGGTCGACGCGGTCCTCTCGCCCTACGACGGCATCTCCATCGGCGTCATCTCCGCACTGAAGAGCGCCGGGTACGGCTCCAGGAGCCGGCCGCTGCCGGTCATCACCGGGCAGGACGCGGAGCTGGCGTCGGTGAAGTCCATCATCCGCGGCGAGCAGACCCAGACCGTCTTCAAGGACACCCGCAAGCTCGCCCAGCAGACGGTGGCGATGGGCGACGCGGTCCTGAACGACAAGAAGGTGAAGGTCAACAACACCACGGACTACGACAACGGCAAGAAGACCGTGCCCGCCTATCTGCTCGACCCGGTGAGCGTCGACAAGTCCAACACCCGGCTCCTCGTCGACGAGGGGTACTTCAAGGCAGGACAGCTCACATGACGCGGCCCGTCCTGGAGATGCGCGGGATCACCAAGACCTTCCCCGGGGTCAGGGCGCTCTCCGACGTGCATCTGACCGTGCGCCCCGGGGAGATCCACGCGGTCTGCGGCGAGAACGGCGCGGGCAAGTCGACGCTGATGAAGGTCCTCAGCGGTGTGCACGAGCACGGCAGTTACGAGGGCGAGATCCACTTCGAGGGCGAGAGCGTGGCCTTCAAGGACATCCGCGCCAGCGAGCGGCACGGCATCGTGATCATCCATCAGGAGCTGGCGCTCGTCCCGTACTTGTCGATCGCCGAGAACATCTTCCTCGGCAACGAGCGGGCCACGCGCGGCCGCATCGACTGGAACGGCACGCTGCGCGAGGCGAACCGGCTCCTGAAGCGGGTCGGCCTGGACGAGAAGCCGCAGACGCCGGTCGCCGATCTCGGCGTCGGCAAGCAGCAGTTGGTGGAGATCGCCAAGGCCCTGTCGAAGGAGGTGAAGCTGCTCATCCTCGACGAGCCGACGGCGGCGCTCAACGACGAGGACAGCGCGAAGCTCCTCGACCTGATCCTGGAACTGCGCGAGCAGGGCATCGCCGCCATCGTCATCTCCCACAAGCTGGGCGAGATCCGGCAGATCGCCGACGCGGTGACCATCCTGCGCGACGGGCAGTCCATCGAGACCCTGACGGTCCGCGAGCGGCCGGACGTCGAGCCGCGGCTCTCCGAGGACCGGATCATCCGCGGCATGGTCGGCCGCGACCTCGACCACCGCTTCCCCGAGCGCACGCGCTACGACGGCGAGGACGCGGGCACGCTCGCCCTGGCCGTCACCGGCTGGACGGTCCGGCACCCGGTCGACCACCAGCGCAAGGTCGTCGACGACGTGTCGCTGACCGTGCGGCGCGGCGAGATCGTCGGCGTCTCGGGCCTCATGGGAGCGGGCCGCACCGAGCTGGCCATGTCCGTTTTCGGGCGTTCCTACGGTCAGTACGTCGCCGGGAGCGTGGCGGTCGGCGGGCGCGAGGTGACCACGAAGACCGTCCCCGCGGCCATCGACGCCGGGATCGCCTACGTCACCGAGGACCGCAAGCAGTACGGCCTGAACCTCATCGACACCATCCACCGCAACATCTCCCTGGCCTCGCTTCCCGGCATGCGGCGCGGCGGCGTCCCGGGCCTCGTCGACGAGCACCACGAGCGGTCCGTCGCCGAGCGCTACCGGGCGTCGATGAACATCAAGGCCCCCACCGTCTTCGAGCAGGTGGGACGGCTCTCCGGCGGCAACCAGCAGAAGGTCGTCCTGAGCAAGTGGATCCACGCCGACCCCGAGGTGCTGATCCTCGACGAGCCGACGCGCGGCATGACGAGCCGACGCGCGGCATCGACGTCGGGGCCAAGTTCGAGATCTACACCGTCATCGACCGGCTCGCCGCGCAGGGCAAGGCGGTGCTGTTCATCTCCTCCGAACTGCCGGAACTGCTCGGGATGTGCGACCGGATCTACACCATGGCCGAGGGCCGGCTGACCGGTGAGGTCACCCGGGCGGAGGCCACCCAGGAAGTCCTGATGCGCCACATGACGGCGCACCGAAGCTGAAGCGCCCCCCGCGTCCCCCCGCGCCCCCCGACCCAGAACAGAAGCCGAGGCCCCGCCATGACCACCACGACCACACCACCGAAGGACGCGCCCGAAGCGCCGTCCGCACCACGGTCGGCCGGCGCGCTGCTCATCGACATGATGCGCGCCAACATGCGCCAGTACGGCATGCTCGTCGCCCTGGCCTTCATCGTCATCCTGTTCCAGATCTGGACGGACGGCACGCTGCTCCTGCCGAGCAACGTCTCCAACCTGATCCAGCAGAACGGCTACATCCTCATCCTGGCCATCGGCATGATGATCGTCATCATCGCGGGCCACATCGACCTGTCCGTCGGCTCCCTGGTGGCCTTCGTCGGCGCCATGTCGGCGGTGATGATGGTCAAGCACGACATGCCCTGGGTGCTCGCGCTCGTCCTGTCGCTGCTCATCGGCGCGGTCGCGGGGGCCTGGCAGGGCTTCTTCATCGCGTACGTCGGCATCCCGTCGTTCATCGTGACGCTCGCCGGCATGCTGCTCTTCCGCGGCCTGACCCAGATCGTCCTCGAAGGCCAGTCGCTGTCGCCGTTCCCCGACGGATTCCAGAACATCGCCAAGGGCTTCATCCCGGAGATGGGCCCGTACACGCAGTACCACAACCCCACGCTGGTCATCGGCGCCGTGACGGTCGCGTTCCTGCTCTTCCGTGAAGGGCGGCACCGCAAGCGGCAGTTGGCGTACGACCTCGATGTGACGCCGACCGGCCTGTGGGTGGCCAAGTGCGTGGCGATGACGGCCGCCGTGGTGGCGTTCACGCTGACCCTCGCCAGCTTCCACGGCGTGCCCGTGGTGCTGCTCATCATGTGCGGGCTGCTGATCGGCCTCGGCTATGTGATGCGCAACGCGGTCATCGGACGGCATGTGTACGCGCTCGGCGGCAACAAGGCCGCGGCGAAGCTGTCCGGCGTGAAGGACAAGCGCGTCACGTTCCTGATCTTCGTCAACATGGGCGTGCTCGCGGCGCTCGCGGGCTGTGTGTACGCCGCGCGCCTGAACGCGGGCACCCCGCAGGCCGGGCTCAACTTCGAACTGGAGGCGATCGCGGCCTCGTTCATCGGCGGCGCCTCGATGAGCGGCGGCGTCGGCACGGTCCTCGGCGCCGTGATCGGCGGCCTGGTCCTCGGCGTCCTCAACAACGGCATGTCGCTGGTCAACATCGGCACGGATTATCAGCAGGTCATCAAGGGCCTGGTGCTGCTGGCCGCGGTCGGCTTCGACGTCTGGAACAAGCGCAAGGCCGGGCGCTGATGCCTTCACCGATCACAGCTTGCCCATGCCCCCATCGCACCGCATATCGCCCTTCGGGCTCGTCCTCAATCGCCGGACGGGCTAAATGAATTCGGAGTCACACATGGAAACGAGCAGACGAACCGTCCTGGCGGCCGCCGCGGTCGCGGGCCTCACCGTGGCTGCCACGGGCCCCGCGCACGCAGCGCGGCCCACCGCCCCGGCCAAGGAACTCTTCGGCACCCTGCCCGACGGCACGAAGGTGCACCGCTGGAGCCTGGAGAACGGCGGCACCCGCATGAAGGTGCTGTCGTACGGCGGCATCGTGCAGTCCCTCGAACTCCCGGACCGCCACGGCCGGTTCGTGAACGTGTCGCTCGGCTTCGAAAACCTCGCCGACTACCTGACCGCCACCACGTTCTTCGGCGCGCTCATCGGCCGCTACGGCAACCGCATCGCCAAGGGCCGCTTCACGCTCGACGGCGTCAGCCACCAACTGTCCGTCAACGACGGCGAGAACAGCCTGCACGGCGGCGCGCAGGGCTTCGACAAGCGGGTGTGGGACGTCGAGCCGTTCACGGACTCCACCGGCGTCGGCCTGGTCCTGCGCCGCGTCAGCCCCGACGGCGAGATGGGCTACCCGGGCACGCTGCGCACCAAGGTGACGTACACCCTGACCGCGCGCGGCGACTGGCGCATCGCGTACGCGGCGACCACGGACAAGGCGACGGTGGTGAACCTCACCAACCACACGTACTACAACCTCGCGGGCGAGGGCGGCGGCGACGTGCTGGGCCACCGACTGCGCCTCGACGCCTCCCGCTTCACACCGACGGACGCGACGCTCATCCCCACCGGGGAGCGGGCCCCCGTGCGCGGCACGCCCTTCGACTTCCGGCAGGCGAAGCCGATCGGCCGGGACATCCGCGCCGGGCACGCGCAACTCGTGACGGCCCAGGGCTACGACCACAACTGGGTCCTGGACAAGGGACCCACGCGCGGCCCCGGGCACTTCGCGACCCTGCGCGACCCGGCGTCGGGGCGCACGATGCGCGTCGCCACCACCGAGCCGGGCGTGCAGTTCTACTCGGGCAACTTCCTGGACGGCACCCTGACGGGCCCGTCGGGACGCACCTACCGCCAGAGCGACGGGCTGTGCCTGGAGACGCAGCACTTCCCCGACTCGCCGAACCAGCCCTCCTTCCCCTCCACGGTCCTGCGGCCCGGGGAGGTGTACAGGTCGGTGACGGTGCACGCGTTCTCCGCGGACTGAGGGGACACGACGGCGATGCGAACTCGCCCCAGGCCGCGGGCTACGGCGGCAGAACCGGCCGTGGCCGGGCATATGCACTCGACCCGCCCGCAATACGGGCAGACGGGAACCATGGATGGCGTCATGCCTTGCACTATGCCCTGTTGAAGTCAAGATTCCGTTAGAACCCAATGATTATCGGATAGCCCTCGGCGAAGAGTCGGTACGTCCGGACGTTACGGTTATCACCTGACAGGTACGCGGCGTGATGTGACGGGGACTTGATGTGACGAGGACTTGGCCTGAAACAGACCCTGGCGTGCTGCGGCTGCCGTCGGGGCGACTGGTGCGCGGGCGGGGACTGCGGCACCCGCTGCCCGACGGGCCCGCGCCGGTGTTCGCCGTGTACCTCCTCGGCAAGCCCGCGCCCCCGGTCGACTGGGAGGCGCGGTGGCTGCGCTGGCCCGACTTCCGGCTGCCCGCGGACCGCGAGCAGGCGCGGCGGCTGCTCGGCGAGGCGTGGGCCCGGTCCGCCACCGAGCGCGTGGAGATCGCGTGCGGCGGCGGCATCGGCCGCACCGGGACGGCCCTGGCGTGCCTGGCGGTGCTCGACGGCGTTCCCGCCGGCGAGGCGGTGGCCTACGTCCGCGCGCACTATCACCGCCGCGCGGTGGAGACGCCGTGGCAGCGCCGGTTCGTCCGCGGCTTCGGGCCGACGGGGGCGGGGGCGGGGGCGGGGGACTGAAGCGGGTGCTTCGCGGGGGCTGGTCGTTCCGGAGGGCGCTCAGTCGCCCAGGGCGGCGAGCGTGGCCTCCAAGTCGGTGCCGCGCGGCTGGTTGTGGGGCAGCCGGGACAGGACGCGGGCCATGCCGCAGGTGTCGGTGACCGCCGCGAAGACGAGGCCCGAGGCGATCGCGCCGGACAGCACGCGGGCGCGCGGCCAGCGCCGCCCGGCGGCGAGACCGACGAGCACCAAGGAGCCCGCCGCCAGGCGGACCTGACGCTCCATCGCCCAGGTGGCGCGGGCCCCCTCGGGCCGTTCGGCACGGTCGACGTCGTGTCCGTCCCGGGTCCACGCGACAGTGCCGCCCGCCAACGTGGCGGCGCTGACGCCGTGTTCGGCGAGCGTGGCCCGTGCGGTGGCCGAACGCGCGCCGGAGGCACACACGAGCAGCAGGTCACGCCGGTCGGCGGCGGCCCTGAGCGCGGGCAGGGCGCGCGGCAGGTGGTCGAGCGGCACGTTGTGGGCGCCGGGCAGATGTCCGGACGCGAACTCTCCGGGGGTGCGTACGTCGACGACGGTCAGCTCGTGCAGACGGCTCCGGGCCTGGTCGGCGGTGAGCTCGGGCGGGGCGGCGGTCACGGGGTTCCTTCTCTCGTTGCTGCGTACACCACTTGCGTACGATACCCGTAGGGGTATGCCGAAGGAGTTGCTCGTGGACATGGCGATGGCGGCCGATGAGCTGAAGACCGTGGTCAACCGGCTGCGCCGGGCGCAGGGGCAGATCGCCGGAGTGATCAAGATGATCGAGGAGGGGCGGGACTGCGAGGACGTAGTCACCCAACTCGCCGCCGCGTCGCGGGCGTTGGACAAGGCGGGCTTCGCGATCATCGCGACGGGGCTGCAGCACTGTCTGACGGACACGGAGCTCGCGGAGAGCGGGGACAGGGAGCGGATGCGGGCCCGCTTGGAGAAGTTGTTCCTGTCCTTGGCGTGAGGGGACTCATGGCCGTCGTGTCTCCTCGGCGTGCGGGCGCTCATCGTCGTACGACCACGTCGACGAGCATCCCGGCGGCCACCGCGAGCAGCACGACGGCGAACGCCTGCCGCAGCCGGGAGCCGGAGAGCCGGGACGCGAGGCGTTTGCCGTCCCAGGCGCCGAGGACCGCCGCGCCGGTGAACGGCGCGATCACTCCCCAGTCCAGGCCCGTCGTGGTGCTGCCCCGCGTGGCCAGCGCGGCAAGGGAGTTGGCCGCGATGACGAGCAGGCTGGTCCCGGTCGCCGCCCGCATCTCGAAGGCGAGCACGGCGACCAGGGCGGGCACGACGAGAAAGCCCCCGCCGACACCGAGCAGCCCGGTCAGCGCGCCGAGCCCGGCCCCGGCACCGGCCGCCCGGCCCGGCCGCACCGCGCCCG
>NZ_AOPZ01000318.1 GCF_000414115.1 Streptomyces aurantiacus JA 4570 | reverse complement strand
CACCCGCCCGCCCGTTTCCACCACACATGCGGCCTCGGGCCGGTACCGGGGTCACGCCTCGCCTCACCCGCGGGTGGGCCGTACCTCCGGTGCCGGGACCGGTTGTGTGGCGTCGACAGGCCGCGTATCAGCCCGTCCGGCGTTTGAGGACGAGGCCCGGAGGCCCGGAGGGCCGAAAAGGGGGAGAGGGGCGAAGCCCCATGAAGGGCGCCCGGGCGAGGGAAAGATTGCGGCGCACCCAGGGATACCCTGGGGCGGTGACCACCGAGCACGGCCCCCTCCTCGGCCCCGCCGACATCCGCGACCTCGCCGCGACCCTCGGCGTACGCCCGACCAAGCAGCGCGGCCAGAACTTCGTCATCGACGCGAACACGGTCCGCCGCATCGTCCGCACCGCGGAGGTCGGCCCGGACGACGTCGTCGTCGAGGTCGGCCCGGGCCTCGGCTCGCTGACCCTGGCCCTCCTGGAGACGGCGTCCCACGTGACCGCCGTGGAGATCGACGACGTGCTCGCCGGTGCGCTCCCGGCGACGGTCGAGACCCGCGTCCCGGACAAGGCGGCCTCCTTCGACCTGGTCCACAGCGACGCGATGCTCGTGCGCGAGCTGCCGGGCCCGGCCCCGACCGCCCTGGTCGCGAACCTCCCGTACAACGTCGCCGTACCGGTCCTGCTGCACATGCTGGACACCTTCCCCAGCATCGAGCGCACGCTCGTGATGGTGCAGGCCGAGGTCGCCGACCGGCTCGCCGCCGACCCGGGCTCGAAGGTGTACGGCGTCCCGTCGGTGAAGGCGAACTGGTACGCCGACGTCAAGCGCGCCGGGTCCATCGGCCGCAACGTCTTCTGGCCCGCCCCGAACGTCGACTCGGGCCTGGTGTCGCTGGTGCGCCGGGCCGAGCCGGTGAAGACCACCGCGTCCAAGCGGGAGGTGTTCGCCGTCGTCGACGCCGCGTTCGCCCAGCGCAGGAAGACGCTGCGCGCGGCCCTCGCGGGCTGGGCGGGCTCCGCCGCCGCGGCCGAGGCCGCCCTGGTCGCCGCGGGCGTCTCCCCGCAGGCGCGCGGCGAGTCGCTGACGGTGGAGGAGTTCGCGCGCATCGCGGAGAACAAGCTCCCCGACCCCGCCACCGGGGCCCCCGCCGAAACCGAGGAACCCGGTAAGTGACCACCCCCCGCAGCATCACCGTCCGCGTCCCCGCCAAGGTCAACGCCCAGCTCGCCGTCGGCGCCGCCCGCCCCGACGGGTTCCACGACCTCGCGAACGTCTTCCTCGCCGTCGGCCTGTACGACGAGGTCACGGTGACCCCCGCGGACGAGCTGCGGGTGACCTGTGAGGGGCCGGGCGCCGACCAGGTCCCCCTGGACCGCACGAACCTGGCGGCGCGCGCGGCCGAGGCGCTGGCCGCGCGGTACGGCCGCCGGGCCGGCGTACACCTCCACATCGCCAAGGACATCCCCGTGGCGGGCGGCATGGCGGGCGGCAGCGCGGACGGCGCGGCGGCCTTGGTGGCGTGCGACGCCCTGTGGGGCACCGGGGCGTCCCGTGCCGAACTCCTCGACATCTGCGCCGAGTTGGGCAGCGACGTCCCCTTCAGCCTGGTCGGCGGCGCGGCCCTCGGCACCGGGCGGGGCGAGAAACTCCAGGAGCTGCCGGTCGGCGGCACCTTCCACTGGGTGTTCGCCGTCGCCGACGGCGGCCTCTCCACCCCGGCCGTGTACGGCGAGTTCGACCGCCTCACCCCCGAGGCCCCCGCCCCCGAGGCGTCCGCGGCCCTGCTCGAAGCGCTCCGCACCGGTGACGCCGCCGCCCTCGCGGGCGCCCTCGCCAACGACCTCCAGCCCGCCGCGCTCTCCCTCTTCCCCTCGCTCGCCGACACCCTGCGGACGGGCACCGCCGCGGGCGCCCTGGCCGGCATCGTCTCCGGCTCCGGACCCACCACCGCCTTCCTCGTGCGGGACCCGGAGTCCGCAGGCCGCGTGGCCGAGGCCCTCCGCGCCTCCGGCACCTGCCGCACCGCCCGCGTCGCTGCCTCCCCCGCCCCGGGCGCGACGGTGACCGGGCCGCGCCCGTAGCGTCGGCGGCGTACCGCCCGGCGAAACAAGCTCCCACCGTGGAAGGCTCCGGAGCCCGACTACGCTGGACGATCGATCGCATTCCGTCGTCAGGAGAGAAATGGCCGTCAACCTGGTCAATGTCGAGGCAGTCAGCAAGGTGTACGGCACCCGCGCGCTGCTCGACGGTGTCTCGCTCGGTGTGTCCGAGGGGGACAGGATCGGCGTGGTCGGGCGCAACGGTGACGGGAAGACGACCCTCATCCGCATGCTCGCCAAGCTGGAGGAGGCCGACACCGGGCGCGTCACGCACAGCGGCGGCCTGCGGATCGGGGTGCTCACGCAGCACGACTCGCTGGACCCCGAGGCCACCGTGCGGCACGAGGTCATCGGTGACATGGCCGACCACGAGTGGGCGGGCAGCGCCAAGATCCGGGACGTCCTCACGGGCCTGTTCGGCGGGCTCGCCCTGCCCGGCTTCGAGCACGGCCTCGACACCGTCATCGGGCCGCTGTCGGGCGGCGAGCGGCGGCGCATCGCCCTGGCGAAGCTGCTGATCGCCGAGCAGGACCTCATCGTGCTCGACGAGCCGACCAACCACCTCGACGTGGAGGGCATCTCGTGGCTCGCGCGGCACCTGCGCGAGCGCCGCTCGGCCCTGGTCTGCGTCACCCACGACCGGTGGTTCCTCGACCAGGTCTGCACGCGGATGTGGGACGTGCAGAAGGGCACGGTCTACGAGTACGAGGGCGGGTACTCCGACTACGTCTTCGCGCGCGCCGAGCGCGAGCGCATCGCCGCCACCGAGGAGACCAAGCGGCAGAACCTGGTGCGCAAGGAGCTGGCGTGGCTGCGCCGCGGCGCCCCGGCCCGCACCTCCAAGCCCCGCTTCCGCGTCGAGGCCGCCAACGAGCTGATCCAGGACGTGCCGCCGCCCCGGGACACCAGCGAGCTGATGAAGTTCGCCACCACCCGGCTCGGCAAGACCGTCTTCGACCTTCAGGACGTGAGCGTCCAGGCCGGACCCAAGCTGCTGCTCAAGCACCTGACCTGGCAGCTCGGCCCCGGCGACCGCATCGGCCTGGTCGGCGTGAACGGCGCCGGCAAGACCTCGCTGCTGCGCGCCATGGCGGACGCCGCCCGCAGCGACGGCGAGAAGCAGCCCGCCGCAGGACGCGTCGTCGTCGGCAAGACCGTCAAGCTGGCCTACCTCTCGCAGGAGGTGGCCGAGCTGAATCCGGCGCTGCGGGTCCTGGAGGCCGTGCAGCAGGTGCGCGAGCGCGTCGACCTCGGCAAGGGCCGGGAGATGACCGCGGGGCAGCTGTGCGAGACCTTCGGGTTCAGCAAGGAGAAGCAGTGGACGCCCGTCGGGGACCTGTCCGGCGGTGAGCGGCGGCGGCTGCAGCTGCTTCGCCTGCTGATGGACGAGCCGAACGTCCTCTTCCTCGACGAGCCCACCAATGACCTCGACATCGAGACGCTGACGCAGCTGGAGGACGTGCTCGACGGCTGGCCCGGCTCGATGGTGGTCATCTCGCACGACCGGTTCTTCGTCGAGCGCACCACCGACCGCGTGTACGCGCTCCTGGGCGACGCGACGATGCGGATGCTGCCGCGCGGCATCGACGAGTACCTGGAGCGCAGGCAGCGCATGACCGAGGCCGCGGCCCCGGCCGCCCCCGCGCCCGCTGCCGCCGCCCCGGCCGGGACGAAGGCCGTGTCCGCGGCCGACGCGCGCGCCGCGAAGAAGGAACTGCAGAAGATCGAGCGGCAGCTGGACAAGGTCTCCGAGAAGGAGACGAAGCTGCACGCACAGATCGCCGATAACGCCACAGACTTTGAAAAGGTGGCGAAACTGGACGCGGAGCTCCGAGAACTCGTCGGCGAACGCGAGGAGTTGGAGATGCGCTGGCTGGAACTCGCGGAGGACGCGTGAGTATCCCGTAACAGACGCATTACAGGCCGGTCCTCCCTTGGGTACAGGGGCAGGACCGGCCCCCTTTGTGGCTTGAATGGGGTGATAGAAAGGTCGGCCTGAGCACCACTTGGCGTGCCGAAAATCAGTGAAGGGGGAAGCGCTGATGACTCAGCCGCCCAACCAGCCGCCGCACGGCGGCTTCGGAGCTCCACAGGATCCACAGCAGGGCGGGCAGGGGCCTGCCCCGCAGCCCGGCTACGGCTACCCGCAGCAGCCGCCCGGCCAGCCCGCGCAGCCCGGCCCCTACGGCTATCCGCAACAGCCCGGCCCGTACGGCCAGCCCACGCAACCGGCCCAGCCGGGTCCCTACGGCCAGCAGCCCGGCCCCTACGGCCAGCCGCAGCAGCCGGGCCCGTACGCGCAGCCCACGCAGCCCGGCCAGGCGGGCCCCTACGGCCAGCAGCCGGGATACGGCTACCCGCCGCAGGGCCCCGGCGGCCCCGGCACCCCGCCCGGCGGTGGCGGCGGCAGGAGCCCCTTCAAGGGCAAGCCCGCGGTGATCATCGGCGCGGCCGTGGCGGCCCTGCTGGTCGCGGGCGGCGCCGTCTTCGCGGTCACCAGCGGTGGTGACGACGACAAGAAGAAGCCCGACGCGAAGAACAAGAACCCCAAGTCCTCCGCCTCGGCCAACCCGGGCGACGGCAGCGGCGACGGCCACGAGGGCAAGGAGGACCTCAACCAGGGCCGCCAGTCCGGCGAGGCCAAGGTGCTCTGGTACAAGGAGGCCCCCAAGGTCCCCGGCAAGGGCGCCGACGCCCCCGGCATGTGGGTCCAGGACGGCATCGCGGCCAAGGCGGCGTACAAGGAAGTCCTCGGCTACAAGGTCGCGGACGGCAAGCCCGCCTGGCCCGCCGTTGAGTTCCAGTACGACATCTGCGCCGCGTCCCAGCAGGTCAGCGAGGACGGCAAGGTCGCCATCGCGTACAAGAGCGGCACGAAGAGCGCCGCCAAGTGCGACCAGCTGCAGATCGTGGACCTGAAGACGGGCGAGAAGGGCTGGAAGAAGTCGATCAAGGAGGAAGGTCTCTTCGACTCGACGCTCAGCCTCGAACTGAACATCACCGGCGACACGTTGATGGTCGGCCGCTCCCAGTCCGGCACGGCCTACAGCATGGACGACGGCGACGAGCTGTTCGTGTCCCGCAAGAAGGACGAGGGCACCTGCTTCCCGGCCGGCTTCACCGGTGGCGACCGCCTGCTGAGGGCCCTGTCGTGCGGTGCGAGCACGCCCACCGAGCACGACGAGATCCAGGAACTCGACCCCGAGACCGGCAAGGTCAAGTGGACGAAGAAGTTCCCCAAGGGCTGGCGCCTGGAGCACGTCTACTCCACCAGCCCCACCGTCCTCTACGCCACCAACGAGGACAAGAAGCAGTGGAACATCACCACGCTGAAGTCCGGCAGTTCCGCCACCCGCTCCGAGGTCCAGGTCGACGAGGACTTCGCGCCGGAGTGCGGCTGGGGCGGTCTCGGGCGTGACCTGCAGGCATGCGCCGGCGTGGCGGCCGACGAGAAGTACCTCTACCTGCCGACCAAGAAGACCACCGGCGCCAACGAGATCGTGGCGATCAGCCTGGCCACCGGCAAGGAGGCATGGCGGGCGAAGTCCCCGCAGGACACCTCGATGCTGCCGCTGAAGACGCAGAACGGCGATCTGGTGGCGTATGTCGAGCCGTCGTACGACGGTGGCGGCCGGGTCGTGTCCATCGGGACCGGCGGCTCGCACACGCCGCAGACCCTCCTGAAGCACCCGGCGGGGACGTCGCGGATCGAGAACGGTTTCTTCTCGAAGGCGATCGACTACGTGGACGGACGCTTCTACATCTCCCAGACCAGGCTCTCCGGCACCGCTCAGGGGCGCGAGAAGCTGATGCTGGCCTACGGCAAGTAGCCCTTCCCACCCGCTTGATCACCCTCTTCCGTCCCCAAGGAAAGTAGTCATGACACAGCCGCCCCAGCCGCCCAACCAGCCCCCGCAGGGCGGTTTCGGCGCGCCCCAGAACCTCCCGCCCGGCGGTTTCGGCCAGCCCCAGGAACCGGGCTACGGCTACCCGCAGGCACCGCAGGCACCGCAGCCGCCGCAGGCCCCGCCGCCCGCTCCTCCGGCGATGCCGCCCGCGGCTCCCCAGACGCCCCCGCCGCCCGCGTACGCGCAGCCGACGCAGGCGGCCTTCCCGGCCGTGGGCCAGCAGCCGCCCGGCTACGGCTACCCGGGGCAGCCCGGCCAGCCGGGCCAGCAGCCGGGGTACGGCTACCCGGGCCAGCCGACCATGCCGATGCAGCCCCAGCCGGGCGGCGGCGGTGGCAAGAAGCCCAACAAGCAGATGACGATCATCGTGGCGGCCGTCGCGGCCATCGCCCTGATCGTCGGCGGCGGGGTCTGGTACGCCTCGACGCAGAAGGACGACGACAAGAAGAACAGCGCCGACGGCGGCGACGGCAAGGGCGGCAAGGGCAAGGGCGGCGGCGAGAACGGCCCGCCGGCCGCCGGCGGCCCCGCCAAGGAGAAGGTCCCGGCGAACACCAGCGCCAAGGTGGGCTTCCAGGTCCCGGCGCCCGAGGTGCCCAAGGACGACATCTGGAGCGTCGCGGGCTCCTGGCTGACCGACGACACGTACGTCAAGAGCGGCTACGTCGGCAAGGACAAGGACCACGCCCTCATCGGCTACGACCCGGCGTCCGGCAAGCAGAAGTGGACGCTCCCGCTGGCCGGTGAGACCTGCGCGGTCTCCAAGGAGGTCACGAAGGAGGGCATCGCCGCGGTCGTCTACAAGGACGCCAAGTCCACCAAGGCGAACAAGTACCCCGACTGCAGCGAGGTCTCCGCGGTCGACCTGAAGTCCGGCAAGAAGCTGTGGACGGAGAACGTCGAAGTCAGCGGCTCGAAGGTGGAGTTCGAGGAGATCGCCATCTCCGGCGACACCGTCGCCGCGGGCGCGGGCACCGGCGGCACCGGCGCCGCCTGGGACATGTCGGGCAAGCTCCTGTGGAAGCCGTCGATCGGCGACAAGTGCAAGGACGCCGGCTACGCGGGCGGCGACCAGCTCGTCGCGGTCCGCAAGTGCGGCGACTACGACGACGCGAAGCTCAAGATCCAGCTCCTCGACCCGAAGACGGGCAAGGAGAAGTGGTCCTACCCGCTCGCCGCGGGCGTCGACAACGCCAAGATCATCTCGACCAACCCGGTCGTCTTCGGCCAGGACACCGAAGAGATCACGGCGAGCGGCGCCACGGACGTGTTCTCGCTGAGCAACAACGGCAAGCTGCGCGCCCGCATCAAGCTGGAGGACGGCAAGTACTCCCACGACTGCGAGGTCAACAAGTGGGCGAGCTGCAGCGCGATCGTCGTCGGCAACGACAAGCTGTACGTGCCCACGCGCCAGCACGACGCGGGCGGTTCGGACTACGGCTTCACCAACGAGATCATCGGGTTCTCGCTGGCCACCGGCAAGACGACCGGTGACCGGGCCGACGCGGGCAAGGACGGCGAGATGTTCCCGCTGCGCATGGACGGCGGCAACCTCCTCGCGTACAAGGGCGGCGGCTACAACAAGGGCGCCAAGGTCGTCTCGCTCGACGGCAAGTCGATGAAGGAGACCACGCTCCTGGAGACGCCCGCGACCGAATCGGTCAGCAGCGCCATCAGCGGCATGGTCCCCAAGTCCAATGAACTGCTGTACACGAACGGCAACTTGTTCATGGGCAAGAAGCTGATCAGCAAGCCGTACTCCAAGGACGACAAGGAGTACATCGCGCTGGGCTTCACCACCCAGTGACCGGCGGCGCCGCGCACGGTACGCGCGGCGCGCCGACGGCGGCACCAGGCGGCCCCGCACTCGCTCGATCGAGTGCGGGGCTGTTTCCGTCGGGTGTCGTTCACGCTCCGTACTCGCGTGCACCCCATCCCTCTGAAAGGCAGTGATTTAGGCATTCCGGGCCGCTTCTGGACGGTAGGGGCAGCGCAACGTCGAACAAGCGTGTAGCTTCCGGGAGATGGAGGGCCGGGGCCCCCGATCCGTGGGGGGATCATTGGGGAGTTCCCTGGGGGAATTCCGTGGGGGACTTTGGGGGGTTGCGCTGTGGGTGTGCGGCTCATGGTGGTCGACGACCACCGCTTGCTCGCCGAGGCACTCGCCTCGGCGCTGAAACTGCGCGGGCACCGGGTGCTCGCCGCGGCCGCGCCCGCCGCCGGTGCGGCGGAGCTGGTCATCAGCAGGGCGCCGGAGGTCTGTCTCCTCGGCACGGCGACGCCGGCCGAGCCGGGCATGTTCGATCCGGTGGTGCGGATCAAACGGGAGCGGCCGCAGGTGGCCGTGGTGGTGCTCGGGCCCGTTCCTTCGCCGCGCGGGATCGCCGCCGCATTTGCCTCCGGCGCCTCCGGATATGTACGTCACGACGAGCGCATCGAAGGAGTCGAGCGCGCCATCATGAAGGCGCGCGCCGGTGAGGCCGCCGTCGCGCCCCAATTGCTTCAAGGCGCCTTCAGTGAGCTTCTCAACCCCGCCGCGCAGCCCGACGACGAGGGGCAGCGGCTCCTTCAGATGCTCACGCCCCGTGAGGTCGAGGTCCTGGTGCGGGTCGCCGACGGCGAGGACACCCGGCTGATCGCCGCCGGCATGGGCATCGCGCCCAGCACGGCGCGCACCCATGTCCAGCGCGTCCTGATGAAGCTCGGCGTCGGCTCGCGTCTTGAGGCCGCCGCGCTCGCCGCCCGTACGGGCCTCCTGGACCGCGCGGAACGCCCGGCCCCGGCGCCGGACCACCACGTCAACAACGCGGACCCGTCGTCGGAGGGCTAGCCCTCGCGGGGCGCCCCAGTCCCGCCCCTTCTCCGTTTGAGGAGCGGGGGTCTGGGGGCAGAGCCCCCAGTTTCGGCAGGGCCCCAGCCCTACCCGTCCCCGTCCCCCGGCGGCTCCGGCGCCGCAGCCGGTCGCAGCCACAGCCACCCCAGGAAGAACAGGCCCAGGGCCAGCATGCCCAGGCCCGTCCACAGGTTGATGTTGATGTCCTCGGCCTTCTTCAGGTCCGCGTCGGACGCGGTGAGGCCGGCGATGGTGACGATGACGCCGTAGACGACGAACAGGCCGCCGATGATGCGCCGGATGTCGAAGAGCCGCGCGGCCGTCGCGGACTTCCGCTCCAGCTCGGAGACTTCCTTCTGCAGGTCGGACATGATTCCTCAGGCTTCGCGTAGGGGGGGCCGGATCAGAACGGCTCAGAACGAGTACGGGACGTAGCACGCGGCGGCCAGCACGATCGCGCCCCAGCCGAGCAGCGCGGGCCGCCGGTACCAGGCGTCGTCGCCCGCCTCGACCGCGTCGTCGTCCTCCGCGCCGGGCGACACCGTCCCGTACACCAGACCGGCCAGCTCGGCCTCCGGCTTGGGCGCGGTGAAGAGGGTGACCGCCACCATGACCACCGCGCCGGCGACGAAGCCGACGATCGCGGAGACGAAGTTGGCGCCCTGGTCGGAGGGGATGTCGATGACGCCCTGCTTGTAGATCCAGAAGTAGTTGACCATCGCGGCGGTGGTGCCCGCGAGCAGTCCCCACACGCCGGATTTCATCGACGCCCGCTTCCAGAACATGCCGATGATGAAGACGACGAACATCGGGACGTTGAAGAAGGAGAAGAGGGTCTGGAGGTAGCCCATGATGTTCGAGAAGGACGAGGCGATGAAGGCGGTGCCGATGGAGGCGAAGACGCCGATCGCGGTGATGAGCCGCCCGAACTTCAGGTAGTAGCCGTCCTCGCGGTCCTTGACGACGTACTTGGCCCAGATGTCGTACGTGAACACGGTGTTGAAGGAGGACACGTTCGCGGCCATGCCCGCCATGAAGGCGGCGAGGAGGCCGGTGACCGCGATGCCGAGGACGCCGTTGGGCAGCAACTCCTGCATCAGATAAGGGATCGCGTCGTTGTACGTCAGGTCCGATCCCGCGGTGCCGATCTTCGGGACGAGGACGGCGGCCACCAGGCCCGGGATCATCACCAGGAAGACGATGAACATCTTGGGGAAGGCGGCGATGAGGGGCGTGCGCTTCGCGGCGGAGAGGTTCTTCGCGGACAGGGCGCGCTGCACCTCGGCGAAGTTCGTCGTCCAGTAGCCGAAGGAGAGCACGAAGCCGAGGCCCAGGATGATGGTGAGCCAGTTCGCGCCGAGCGGGTTGGGGTCGCCGATGCCGGTGCCGCCCCAGGCGGTCATGAAGTTGTCGCCGTGCTGCTTCTCGATCGAGCCCGTCATCCCGTCCCAGCCGCCGACCTTCTTCATGCCGATGACGCAGATCGGTATGAGCGCGGCGAGGATCACGAAGAACTGCAGGACCTCGTTGTAGATCGCCGAGGACAGGCCGCCGATGGTGATGTACGCGAGCACGAAGAACCCGGCGACGACGATCGCCACCCACTGCGGCCAGCCGAGCAGCGCCTCCACGACGATCGCGAGGGCGTAGAGGTTCACGCCCGCGATGAGCACCGCGGCGAAGGCGAAGAGCGCCGAGCTGAGCAGATGGGCGGACTTGTCGAAGCGCTGGAGCAGGAACTCGGGGACCGAGCGGACCTTCGACCGGTAGTAGAAGGGCATCATCACCAGGCCGAGGAAGACCATGGCAGGGATGGCGCCGATCCAGTACCAGTGGACGACCGCGACGCCGTACTGCGCGCCCGTCGCCGCCATGCCGAGGATCTCGGTGGCGCCGAGGTTCGCGGCGACGAAGGCGAGGCCGGTGACCCAGGCGGGCAGCGAGCGCCCCGAGAGGAAGAAGTCGAGGCTGGTCTTCACGGAGCGCCGGGCGGCGAAGCCGATGCCGAGGACGACCACGAAGTAGATCGCGAGGATCGCGTAGTCGAGCCCGTTCGTGGGCAGCCGGAGCCCCTCGGCCAGGGTCACGTGGCTCAGCCGGTCAGGAGAGGGCAGAGAGGGCAGAGAGGGCGGGGAAGGAGGGGACTGCATGAGAACTCGCTTCGTCGCGCGAACTGATCAGACCGGAACCTACGCCTCGCTCTTCAGTAAGTGAACAGTTCTGTTGATGTTCTTTGTTTGATTGTGACCGTGCTGGGCGGGCTCACGTTGACGGGACTGTTGTCTCGTGGTTTGTTGTGTGCGGTTCTGTTGGCGGGCAGTGTGAGGAGCCCCATCCGTGAAGAAGACCTCGACGCGTCTCGCCGACGGTCGTGAGCTCATCTACTACGACGTGCGCGACGACGCCGTGCGCACGGCGGCCGACAGCAGACCCCTCGACCCCGTCGCCACGACCTCCGAGATCCGCCGGGACCCCCTCCTCGGCGACAGCGTGGCGATCGCCTCGCACCGCCAGGGCCGCACCTACCACCCCCCGGCCGACGAGTGCCCCCTGTGCCCCTCCGAGGGCGGCCGCCGCACCGAGATCCCCGACTCCTCGTACGACGTCGTGGTCTTCGAGAACCGCTTCCCCTCCCTCGCGGGCGACGCGGGCCGCTGCGAGGTCGTCTGCTTCACGCCCGACCACACGGCGTCCTTCGCCGACCTCACCGAGGCGCAGGCCGCGCTCGTCCTGGAAGCCTGGACCGACCGCACCGCCGAGCTGTCGCACCTGCCGTCCGTGACGCAGGTCTTCTGCTTCGAGAACCGCGGCGCGGAGATCGGCGTGACCCTCGGCCACCCGCACGGGCAGATCTACGCCTACCCCTTCGTCACCCCGCGCACGGCCCTGATGCTGCGCTCCCTGGCCGGCCACCGCGCCGCCACCGGCCGCAACCTCTTCGACGACGTCCTCGCCGAGGAGCGCGCAGGTGAGCGCGTCGTCCTGGACGCCGAGCACTGGGTGGCCTTCGTACCGTACGCCGCGCACTGGCCCTACGAGGTGCACCTCCACCCCAAGCGCCGCGTCCCCGACCTGCTCGGCCTGGACGACGCGGCCCGCACAGAATTCCCCAAGGTCTACCTGGAACTGTTGCGGCGCTTCGACCGGATCTTCGGCAAGAGTGAACGCGAGGGCGGCGCCGAGCCGCCGACGCCGTACATCGCGGCCTGGCACCAGGCCCCGTTCACGGCGCAGGCGGAGTTCGAGGGCGTCAACCGGGACGACTTCGCGCTCCACCTAGAGCTTTTCACCATTCGCCGCACTTCCGGCAAGCTGAAGTTCCTCGCGGGTTCCGAATCCGGCATGAGTGTGTTCATCAACGATGTGCCGCCGGAGGCCGCGGCCCAGCGACTGCGAGAGGTAGCGAGTTGATGAGTGGGAAGTACCTGGTCACGGGTGGCGCCGGCTATGTCGGCAGCGTCGTCGCCCAGCATCTGATCGAGGCCGGGCACGAGGTGACGGTCCTCGACAACCTCTCCACGGGCTTCCGCGAGGGCGTCCCCGCGGGCGCGACGTTCATCGAGGGCGACATCCGGGATGCCGCCAAATGGCTGGACGTCGACGGTGAGCGGGGGTACGACGCGGTGCTGCACTTCGCCGCCTTCTCGCAGGTCGGCGAGTCCGTCGCCAAGCCAGAGAAGTACTGGGACAACAACGTCGGCGGCACCATGGCGCTGCTCGCCGCGATGCGCGACGCGGGCGTGCGCAAGCTGGTGTTCTCCTCCACCGCGGCGACGTACGGCGAACCGGTGAACACCCCCATCACCGAGTCCGACCCCACCGCCCCCACCTCGCCCTACGGCGCGTCCAAGCTCGCCGTCGACCACATGATCACCGGCGAGGCGGTCGCGCACGGACTGGCTGCGGTGTCCCTTCGGTACTTCAACGTGGCGGGCGCGTACGGCAGTTGCGGCGAGCGGCACGACCCCGAGTCGCATCTCATCCCGCTCGTCCTCCAGGTCGCCCAGGGCAGGCGCGAGTCGATCTCCGTCTTCGGCGACGACTACCCGACGCCCGACGGCACCTGCGTACGCGACTACATCCACGTCGCCGACCTCGCCGAGGCCCACCTGCTCGCCCTCGACGCGGCCGCGTCCGGCGAGCACCTGATCTGCAACCTGGGCAACGGCAACGGCTTCTCCGTGCGCGAGGTCATCGAGACCGTCCGCCAGGTGACGGGCCACCCGATCCCGGAAGTCGTCGCCCCGCGCCGCGGCGGGGACCCCGCCGTCCTCGTCGCCTCCGCCGCCACCGCCCGCGAGCGGCTCGGCTGGAACCCGTCCCGCGCGGATCTCGCGGGCATCGTCGCCGACGCCTGGGCGTTCGCCCGGCAAAGGGGGTAATCCAACTCATGTCCGCCGCCGGGGAGTTCACCGTGTCCGCCGCCGAGGTGTCCGCCGCGTTCACCGCTCTGTACGGGTACGAGCCCGCCGGGGTCTGGGCGGCGCCGGGCCGCGTCAACCTCATCGGCGAGTACACGGACTTCAACGAGGGCTTCGTGATGCCGCTCGCCCTGCCCCACACCGCGGTCGCGGCGGTCGCCCGGCGCGACGACGGGATCCTGCGCGTGCACTCCGCGGACGTCGAAGGACCCGTCGTCGAGCTCGCCGTGGACGGCCTGACGCCGCTGTCCGACGGGGGCTGGGCCGCGTATCCGGCGGGCGTCGTCTGGGCGCTGCGGGACGCGGGGCACGCGGTCGGGGGCGCGGACGTGCACCTCGCGTCGACGGTGCCCACGGGGGCGGGCCTCTCGTCCTCGGCCGCCCTGGAGGTCGTGACGGCGCTCGCCCTCTCCGACCTGTACGAACTCGGCCTCACCCGGCGCGAGTTGGCGCTGCTGGCCCAGCGCGCCGAGAACGCCTTCGTCGGTGTGCCGTGCGGCGTCATGGACCAGATGGCGTCCGCCGCCTGCCAGGCCGGGCACGTGCTGCACCTCGACTGCCGGGACCTGTCGGTGCGGCAGGTGCCGTTCGACCTCGCGGGGGAGGGGTTGACACTGCTCGTCGTCGACACCCGGGTCAAGCACGCGCTCGGGGACGGGGCGTACGCCGAGCGGCGGGCCGGGTGCGAGGCGGGGGCGCGGGCCCTCGGCGTCTCCCACCTGCGTGACGTCGCCTTCGCCGAACTCCCCTCCGCCCTCGGCCGGTTGCCCGACGAACGGGTTCGCCGCTACGTCCGGCACGTCGTGTCCGACGACCACCGGGTCGAGCGGGTCATCTCCCTCCTCGACGCCGGGGATGTGCGCGGCATCGGGCCCGTCCTCACCGAAGGCCATGCCTCCCTGCGGGACGATCTGCGCATCTCCTGCCCGGAGTTGGACCTCGTGGTGGAGGCTGCCTGTGCCGCGGGGGCCCTCGGGGCCCGGATGACCGGGGGCGGTTTCGGGGGCTCCGCGGTCGTCCTCGCCGAGGCGGCGGACGCGGAGGCCCTCGCCAAGACCGTCCGCGAGGCGTTCGCCTCCGGCGGGTTCGCGGCACCCCGGGTATTTGCTGCGGTGGCTTCGGCGGGGGCGGGGCGGGTGTAGGGCCCGGCTGGGGGCTCTGCCCCCAGACC
>NZ_AOPZ01000317.1 GCF_000414115.1 Streptomyces aurantiacus JA 4570 | reverse complement strand
GACGAACTGACCGTGCACACGCCCGACCTCGACGACGTGTTCTTCGCCCTGACCGGAGGCGCCGTCGTCAGGGGCGGCATCGGCGGCGGCAGCGGCACCGGCGGTGCCGACCAGCCCGCGGAGGCCCTCCGATGAGCCCCCTCACGCTCGCCGTCCGCGACTCGACCGTCATGCTGCGCCGCAACCTGCTGCACGCCCGGCGCTACCCGTCGCTCACCCTGAACATCCTGCTGATGCCGATCGTCCTGCTGCTGCTCTTCGTCTACATCTTCGGCGACGTGATGAGCGCGGGCATCGGCGGCGGCGGCGCCGACCGGGCGGAGTACATCGCGTATCTCGTCCCCGGCATCCTGCTGATGACGATCGGCGGCACCCCGGCCGGCACCGCCGTGTCGGTGTCCATGGACATGACCGAGGGCATCATCGCCCGCTTCCGTACGATGGCGATCCACCGCGGCTCCGTGCTCATCGGGCACGTCGTGGGCAGCGTGCTGCAGGCGCTCATCAGCGTGCTGCTCGTCGGCTCCGTCGCCGTGGCCGTGGGCTTCCGGTCCACGGACGCCACGGTCCTGGAGTGGCTTGCGGCCTTCGGACTGCTCGCGCTGGTCGCCACGGCCTTCACCTGGATCGCCGTGGGCATGGGCCTGGCCAGCCCGAACGCCGAGGCGGCCAGCAACAACGCGCTGCCGATGATCATCCTCCCGTTCATCTCCAGCGCCTTCGTGCCGGTCGACGAGATGCCGGGCTGGTTCCAGCCGATCGCCGAGTACCAGCCGTTCACACCGGCCATCGAGACCCTGCGCGGCCTGCTGCTCGGCAGCGAGATCGGCGACAACTGGTGGCTCACGATCGTCTGGTGCCTGGGCCTGGCCGCCCTCGGCTACCGCTGGTCGACGGCGCTGTTCAACCGCGACCCGAAATGAGCGCGCGGACCGCCTCCCACAACTCGTCCCGCTCCAGTGCGGCGTACGCCGCCACCGCGTCCGCGTACGCCGCCCCGTCGGCGCCCTCGGCCGCCCGCCGGGCACGGGCCGCCGCCATCGTCGGGAAGTCGCCGAGGACCCGCAGCCGTTCGGCCAGCGCGATCTCCCGCACGGCGGAGGCGTCGCCCGACGCGAGCCCCGCCATGCCGAGCGCGTGCAGCACCGTCCCGTACACCGGCAGCTCCATGGGCGTACCGGGCGGACCGGAGAGCAGCGTCCGCAGCCGCTGCCGGAGCCGGCCGGCCGCCTCGGGGACGAGGTCGAGACGGCCCGCGTGCGCGTGCGCCGTCACCGCCGTCGACTGGATCTGCAGCGCCCACGGGTTGAGCCAGGGATCGCCGCCGTCCACCGGGGCGACCGCGGGCAGCCGCTCCATGGCGCTCCGCCACAGGCCGAGCCCGTCCTCCGTCAGCCCGCGGGCGAGCGCGGTCTCGGCGCGCCCGCCGAGGTCGGGGCTGTAGAACGGGTCCTTCTGCGGGACGTCGTCACCCTGCGCCTGCCGCAGCCAGTACTCGGCCTCGTCGGGGTCGCCGCGCTGCAGGCAGGCGAGGACGAGGCCCCAGCGGATGCCGATGAAGTCGCGCTCGTCACCGAGCCGCGGCAGCGCCTCAAGCGCCGCCCTGAGGTGCTCGTACGCCTCCTCGCCCCGCTCCGTCCGCAGGCACAGCTCGCTCAGCCGGCCCCGGCCCACGACCCGCAGGGTCGGATTGTCGACCGTCTCCAGCAGGGTGATCACCCGGCGGGCCGAGGCGAGCGCGCGGTCGATGTCGTGCTCGTACTGCCAGACGTAGGTGGCGACACACTCGGCGAGACCGGCCACCAGCGGCTGCTCGCTGTCGCACAGCTTCTGCAGCGCTTCGTAGCCGGGTGGCCGCATCTCGGGGATCGCGCTCAGCACCACCGCGGTGGCGCGCAGCACCGTGTCCGGCGGGGCCGGGGGCAGCCGCCGGAGGGTGATGAGCTGGCGTAGGACGCGCGGGTCGAAGCCCATGAGCAGGCTCACCGCGCACAACACGGCGGCGGCGCGGGCGACTTCGACGTCCGCGGGCCCGGGGCGGTAGTGCGACAGCGGCGGGCCGGTGTCGGCGGCGAGGGCGGCGAGGCGGGGGTAGTCGGCGTCGGTGGACCACAGGGCGGCGAGGACGGCGGTGAGCGCCGCGGTGGCGGGGCCGTCCGCACGGGCCAGGGCGTGCCGCAGGGCCAGGACGAGGTTGTCCTGCTCGGGCTTGATCCGCTCCCAGGCGCCCCGCGGGTCCGCGCCGACGAGCCAGTCGTGGTGCGCGACCCCGAAGTCCCGCGCCCAGGCCACGAACCGGCCGACGGCCTCCTCTTCCTCACCCGCCTCCGCGCGCCGGGCCGCGCTGAACTCCCGTACCGTCTCCAGCATCCGGAACCGGGCACCGGCCGGGGTGTCGACGACGGTGAGCAGCGACTGACCGGCCACCTGCTCGAGCACGGACAGCGCGTCCTCGCCGAGGACGTGCTCCGCCGCCCCGCCCGAGAACCCGCCGGGGAAGACGGACAGCGCCCGCAGCGCCGCCCTGGCGTCCTCCGAGAGCAGGTTCCAGCTCCACTCCACGACCGCGTGCAGCGTGCGCTGGCGCTCCGGCATGTCCCGGGCCCCGCCGCGCAGCAGCGCGAACCGGTCGCCGAGGCGGCGGGCGATCTCGGACACCGACAGCACGCGTACGCGCGCCGCGGCCAGCTCCACGGCCAGCGGCAGCCCGTCGAGATGACGGCACACCTCGGCCACCGCGTCCGGCGGCAGCCGCACCCCGGGCCGGGCGGCCCCGGCCCGCTGCGTGAACAGCTCGACGGAGGTGTCGAGACCGAGCTCCGGCAGCGCGTACACCGCCTCCGACGTCAGACCGAGGGGGGCCCGGCTGGTGGTGAGCACCCGCAGGTCCTTCGAGGCCGAGACCAGGGCCCGTACGAGGTCGGCGGCGCCGCCGATGACGTGCTCGCAGTTGTCGAGGACCAGCAGCGCGGGCCCGGAGCCGAGCACGCGGACGATGCCGGTCACCGGGTCGGCCGGGGCGTGGCCGCTCAGGGCGCCGGGCCGCGCCTCTGCCATCCGCCTCCCGCCACCGCCCTCGACGGCGGCCGCTTTGCTCCCGCCGCCCGCGGCGAGCGCGGCGGCCACCTCCGCGGCCACGTCCGCGTCCGCGGTGACGCCGGCGAGCGGCACGAAATACACCACGCGCTGCTGGTTCCCCGAGCCTTCGGCCTCGCTCGCGCAGGGGAGATCCCATCGGCGGCTGACGGCGTGCGCGAGCCGGGTCTTGCCGAGGCCGCCGGGGCCGACGACGGTGACGGCGCGCGACGCGCACAGGAGCCGCTCCACGGCCGCGATGTCCCCGTCGCGGCCGAGCAGCGGATTCGGCTCGTGCGGCACGCCGTGCCTGACCACGGGCGCCTCGCCGCGCAGCAGTTCCCGCTGTACGGCCTTGAGGGCGGCGCCCGGATCCGTGCCCAGCGTCTCGCGCAGCTCACGGCGGTACGCCTCGTACCGTGTCAGCGCCGCGGCCGGGCCCGCCGTGGCCGCCTCGCCGCGCAGCAGCTCGGCGAGCACCTCCTCGTCGCGCGGACGCTCAGCGGCGGCCCCGGCCAGCGGCCCGGCCGCCTCCGCGTGCCG